>JAISDW010000092.1 GCA_031264445.1 Elusimicrobiota bacterium | reverse complement strand
TTTCAATTTTGCAAAGCCTTCCTTTGCCGGCCTTGCACCCCTATATAGAATATCCGACACTTTGTGAAAATTCGCCAATCCGTCCGCGTCTTTTAGGGCGCGCGTGTAAATAAACAATGCGGCGCAGGCTGCAAGCGCGATTATTGCAAAAAATATTATCGCTTTTTTGAATTTACCGGTTTTGTTTTTTATTTCGCTCATAATTTTTATTCGTACCCGCGCCGCCGGCATTGGTAGCCCGTATTTTTTATTTTTGCCTCAGAGTTTATTTTTTACACTAATTAATTTTCTAAAAATTTAATATACGAATCCACGTCGGAGTATCCTTTACCGCGGACATATTGCAAAGCGGTATATTTGCCCGCGCCGGCGTTAACGTCCGCGCCTTTTTCTAAAAGATATCCGGCAACTTCCGCTCTTTTGAAGAACAGCGCCGTGTATAACGCGCTTTTTCCGTTTTTATCAACGCCGTTTATATTGGCGCCGTCTTCCAGCAGCTTTTTCACTTCGGGCAGTTTGCCGGAAAATGCGGCTTTAGCCAATCGCTCATCCGTTACTATAATATCTTTTATTATAATATTTTTTATGTCTTTATAACCGCCGTTTTCAAGAATTTTTATTAACAATTCCTTATAATTATCGTCAAGTTTATCAGCGTTTGCTCCGTTGTTTAACAATCTGTAAATAAACGCCAGTCTTTGCGGGGTAAACATATCCGGTCTTTCGCCAGAAGCAACCCATTTAGACTGCAGAGAAAGCCACAGGACGCTTTGTTCATACCCGCCTTCCGCGTTCGCATCTGCGCCTTCGTCAATAAGTTTGTCAGCCAACTCCCAATTGTGTTCTTCTACGGCATTAATCAACAAATTGTTTATGTTTTCGCTGCTGATTAATGTTTTTATATTTCCGTATTTGGTTTTTATGAGTTCCAGAACTTTCTTATTATCTGCTTGCAGAGCAAACTCAATAAATTCGGCATCAACTTTTGCGCCGGCTTTTACAAGATCTGTGGTTAGATCTTCGTCTCTGAAGCCGTATTTTAGAAGAGATTCCCCGTCGCAGTCATTAACGTCGGCTCCGGCTTTGATAAGAGCTAAAGCGAGGCTTTTCGTTCTCGCTTGCATATCTTGATAAGCGCCCAAAAGGTTCTTTTGCTGCTCTTGAGACAATTCTACTTTTGTTCCATGGTCATAAAAGCTGTTGGTTTCCGTAAGCATTCCATATTGCGAGCTTTCCGCATATTCCTTCATTACGGTACACAGCGAATTTTTTGTTTTAGCGACGTCCGGTTTTTGCTCAATTAGTTTTTGTGCTATCAGCAGGTTTTCCCGTATAGCTATTTTAAAAAATTCTTCATCAAAGTTTCTTTCTATCGTATAGTATTTATTTACTTCACTTTTAGCCCTTTCATAAATCGTGTCTACTTCATATTCTGCCAAAAACAACTTTGCAAGACGGCAAATATCTTTTGCGTTCCCGTTTTGCAAGGCCGTAAACAAAGCTCTAAATATTTTATCTATAATTTCTTCGGTATGAAGCGGGAAGTAGACGCGGGAATAGCTGTCCTGATTAAGAATGATGCTGCATTCCGCGTTTTCACACGGCGTATCTTTTTGAAACCGGAGCTGTGAGAGGTCTTTTTTAAAATGTTTAAAAGAACCGGCCGCTTTTTCGGGAGTGGTAATATCAAAACCCAATCCCCCAATGATTATATGCAAACTTTCAACGTATAAACCATCGGCGACAGCTTCTACCAGTTTTCTTTTTTCCTTTTCTTTATTTTCTTCTTCTTGTTTTTCTTTGTCTTGTTGGAGCTTATCATAATGCTCCATAATGCCGTATTGTTCTATTTCTTCGGCAAGCGCAAAAATTTCGTCCGCATTTTTGCCGTGCAATACTTTGCCCAGATCTTCATGAATTATTTTTCCCATTTCTTCTTCGTCGGAAGTTTCTCGCTTCTCTACACGAATGGCAAACATTATTCTTCTAAAAATCGTTTCATTTACGGCTTTTTCAAACGAGGCGCGCTTCTCCTCAGGCAAAGATTCCTGCACTTTCAGAAAAGAATTTTTTATCGTATCTTCATTGGTCAAGTCAAGAACCGGCCCTTTGCTTGCAGATTTTTCGGCTTGCATACTGTTTGCTCCTTTATTTCCTGAATTTTGAGTTCGCATAATACTATAGCTCATAACGATTAAAACGCTAAACAACAATGCAAAAATGCAGCCTATTTCTATTTTCTTTTTCATTTCAACGCTCCTTTTTACACGCCCGGCGGTAATTTATCGGCCATAAATTTACGCAGGTTAATTTTGTGGCCGTCCGTTATAAAAGTGCCGTCGCCTACGGCGTGTATTGTGCGCTTTTCTTTGTGCCTGGGCTCGTACCAGGCGGCTAAAGCCTCCAGCACAAAGATATTGTGTTTTTTAATATGGTCTGTTACGCGGCATTCAATATTTGCAAGGCATTCTTTTATAAGCGGCGCTTTTACGTTTTGCGCGGCAAGCGGCGTTAAATTAAATTTTTTAAATTTATCGGTGTCCGCGCCGCAGCAATCGCCTATCTTTACCACGGTTTGCGCCATTTCCACCGTGGGTACTGAGATTACGCACTCTTTTGTTTTTGTAAGCGCCGCGTAGGAAAAGTTCCACGGTCCAGTTAAAAAAGCAAACTGCGGCGTAAAATCCATAACCATACTCCACGATAATGTCATAATATTATTTTTGCCTTTATCGCGCGTGCCTATTAAAAGTACGGGGCCGGGCTCAAGAAAAGTAAACGCTTTATGCAGCGGAAATTTCTTCATAATAAAACCCTCTTTAGCAGTCTATACGTTAATTATACAATTAAAACGGCCGCCTATTTTCTCCGGATATTGCGCCTGCAAATTTTATAGTACAATATATATGTATCTATCATAATATTAAGGAGAAAATAAAATATGTGGTACGGAATCGGAGATTTACATCTCCACGAACAATACGCCCTTTTCGGCGTAATGTTTATTGCGTTTTTGGGTTTGGCTTATACGCTGTTCCTGAAAAAGCAGGTAATGGCTCACCCGACCGGCGACGAGAAGATGCTTGAAGTCTGGTCCGCCATACGCGCGGGCGCAAACGCTTATCTGGGCAAGCAGCTGCGCTCGGTAATACCTATGATAGCGGTGCTTACCGTCTGTCTTTTTCTGTCGGTTTACATTGTGCCCGTGTCCGAGGAAGCCATGAAACGCTTCGCCGGCTACAGCCCGGAAACCGTCAAACTGATAATAGCTTTCGGCCGCGCGGGCAGTTTTGTGCTGGGCTCTATATTTTCGCTGCTGGTTGGGCAAATCGGCATGCGCATAGCCGTATCGGCAAACGTGCGCGTGACGGCGGCCAGCAAACGTTCCTTCGGCGAGGCGCTTAAAATCGCTTACCGCGCGGGCACCTGCACCGGCATGCTTACGGACGGCCTCGGCCTTCTGGGCGGCACGATAATTTTCATCATTTTCGGCGTTGCCGCGCCGGACGCTTTGCTTGGTTTCGGCTTCGGCGGCACGCTGATTGCGCTGTTCATGCGCGTCGGCGGCGGCATTTATACCAAAGCGGCCGACGTCGGGGCGGATTTGGTTGGCAAAGTTGAAGCCGGCATCCCCGAGGACGACCCCCGCAACCCCGCCGTCGTGGCAGACCTTGTGGGCGATAATGTGGGCGACTGCGCCGGTATGGCCGCCGATATTTTTGAATCTTACGAGGTTACAATAGTTTCCGGCCTTATCCTGGGCCTCGCGCTGTGGCACTTCACCGGCCATTATGAATGGATAGTTTACCCCCTCCTCGTGCGCGGCATAGGCGTTTTGTGCTCAATAATCGGCACTTACGCGGTCAACGACAGCAGCGGCCGCGGCAATGCCATGAAAGCCATCTTCCGCGGGTATATGACCTCTGCGGTGATATCGATAGCGATGTTCGCGGTTTTGGCTTATTTTTATCTTAAGGGTATCCCGGGCGGCTGGGGGCGGCCTTTTGCGTCGGTTTCCATAGGCGTACTTTTGGCCATGGCCATTGACCGCATTACCGAATATTTCACCGGCACCACGGGCGCGCCCGTGCTTGAGGTTAAAAAGTCAACTGACACCGGCTCGGCCACCACTATTATAAGCGGTTTGGCCGTCGGGCTGGAATCTTCTGTCTGGTCAATACTGGTTATTGCTTTGACTATTTTCAGCTCTGTGCTGATTTTCGGCTCCATAGAAGGCGTAAGCGCGGTGCAGAAAGTCAATTATATTCTTTACGGCGTAGCCATGACGGGTATCGGCATGCTTACGCTTACCGGCAATAATGTCGCCATGGATTCCTTCGGCCCGATAGCCGATAACGCCAACGGTGTGGGCGAAATGGCCTGGCACGGCAAGACCGACGATGAAACCAAAAAAGCCCGCCAGATTATGGCCGATTTGGACGGCGTAGGCAATACCACAAAAGCCATAACCAAGGGCGTGGCGATAGGCTCTGCCGTGATAGCGGCGGTTTCGCTGTTCGGCTCTTATATGGTTGACGTCAGCAATGTGCAGGCCGCGCTTAACGAAGCCTGGGCGCAGGAAGGCCTTAACCAGGCCCTGCACCTGATTAAGGATGTCGGGATAGTGGTCTCCAACCCGGTGGTCTTCGTGGGTATGCTTATAGGCGCAAGCGTGCCGTGGCTGTTTTCTTCTTTCGCCATCAACGCTGTGCGCCGCGCGGCTTCGCTTATTGTTGAGGAAGTGCGCCGCCAGTTCAAAGGCGGCATACTGGAAGGCAAAGCCAAACCGGATTATGAGCGCGCGGTATCTATTTCTACCACCGCCGCGCAGAAGGAGCTTATTATCCTTGCGCTGCTGGGCATAGTTTCGCCAGTGCTAGTCGGGCTTGCGCTGGGCGTTGAGGCGCTGGGCGGCTTTCTGGCCGGCATTATCGTCAGCGGGCAGCTTTTGGCGGTCTTTATGTCCAACGCGGGCGGTGCGTGGGATAATGCCAAAAAACTTATTGAAGACGAGCCTTCCAACCCCGCCGCCAATACCGGCAAAGGCAGCGAGCGTCATAAAGCCAGCGTTGTGGGCGATACCGTGGGCGACCCGCTTAAAGACACGGCCGGCCCCGCGCTTAATCCCATGATTAAGGTGGTTAATTTGGTGTCCGTGATAGTGGCGCCGATAATCGTCACTTATAATAACGAATACACCAAACTCGGCGCGGTTGGCTGGTGCGCCGTGATAGCGATGCTCGCGGTGCTGAGCTGGGTTATAATCAAGAGCAAGAAGCCCGTAAGCCAGTAAGTCTTATTTTGTTTAGCTGTTCAAAGTACAAAAGGCCCTGCGTAAAGCAGGGCCTTTTCTGTATCTATAAAAAACGGGCAAAAAAATAAAGCAATAATTTTGATCAGGTTATTTCACTCTTTTGTATCGGTTCTGCAGCATTTCTATAATTTTTTTATTGCCTCTGTTTTTTGCAATATCTAACGCGGTTAAACCTAACTTTTTATGGTTTACGTCGACATTTTTATCTAATAAAATTTCTACAAGCTCAATGTCATCTTTAGCCGCAGCTTGTATAAGAGGAGTGAAATCCCAAAATTTATAATTCGGGTCGCCGCCGTTTAAAATTAATAACTTAAGAATTTCCGTATCCTTTTTTTGCGTTAAAGCGTCTGCCATAGGAGAATTAACCTTTTGGCTGCCTTCGTTGTCTATTCCATCATTACTTTGTATATTTGGATTTGCGTTGGCGGTTAACAAAGACTTTATAATAGGAATATAGCCATATCTTACTGCAAAATGAAGAGCTGTCCTGCCAAACGCATTTTGAGCATTCGGATTTGCTTTATTCGCGAGAAGCAAATCAACGACATCTTTATGATTTTCCGCCGCGGCAATCATAAGCGGCGTCCATCCTTGGCACTCGTATACGCAGACAGTATTGACATCAGCTCCTGTTAGTATCAAACGAAATACTTCTTTTACATCGCCGTTTTCTGCGGCGGTATAAATAGGCGGCATTCCTGTTGCCGCGCTGTTATTTGCCGATTTTTGCGTTTCGGCAGCGGACAGCGATACAAAAATCATAAGCAAAAAGCTGACGGCTATTATTTT
>JAISDW010000067.1 GCA_031264445.1 Elusimicrobiota bacterium | reverse complement strand
TATTGCTTTATTTATTGTCTTCGCCGCGGAACTTCGCGTCGCCGCCGGCGTGTTTTTTGTTTTTGAAGCCGCGCTTATCCTTCTTGCAGGCGCAGGGTTTGCCCTGTTCTTTGCAGCCGCAGTCTGCGCGGCCTTTTTTATTTTCACGTATTTTTTTGCAGCCGCAGGGTTTGCCTTCCTTAACCGCGGCGCATTTGCCTTCTTCTTTGCACGGGCGGGCGTCTTTCATCCAGCCGGTTTTATGCATTTTATGCGCATGGCGCATAAATCCCGGATGTTTATGCATATGCCGGACGCGGTATTCCTTCACCAGTTTGCCGTCCACGCAATTTTTGCCGTAGAAACACTGCTGGTTTGCCGCGTATACGCCGCCGGCAAGGCACATTACGAACGCCGCTATTATCAGCTTTTTCATTTTATCCTCCTAATTTTTTACGTATGCAGAATTATGCGCGGGATACTTTGCGCGGATAACCGCGCGCAGCATTTGCCCCACGCTCAGGCCCGTAATCGGGTGCGTGAAATCCGGCGCGATAAAACTTAAAGGCAGAAGCACAAACTCCCGCTCGTGCGCGCGCGGGTGCGGTATGGTAAGCCGCGGCGTTTGCACTGTCTGCGAATTATAAAAAATGATGTCAAGGTCAATTTCCCTGGGGCCGTTGGCGGGCGCCGGCCCGCGGCCGAGCCGCGTTTCAATATCTTTAAGCGCGCGCAGCAAATCCTGTGGGGCGAGCGCGGTTTTAAACTCCAGCGCGCCGTTGGTGAAATCCGGCTGGCCTTTAAAACCCTCGGGTTCAGTTATGAAGAGGGGGGAAATCTTTTCCACGCTGCCGAAGGCTTCCAGCCCGGCCACCGCGGCCGCGATGTTTTTTTTGACGTCGCCCTTATTTGCGCCGAAGGCGATGTAAACGGTGTTAGAGCTCGCAGCAGGCATAATAATTATCCTTTTCCTTCAGCTTTATTTTTGCCGCCTGCGGGAAGATTTTTTTTGCCTCTTCCAGCAGCCGCAGGGCAAGGTTTTCCGCCGTGGGGCAGGGCATGATATCGTTAAGCGTCCTGCCTTCAAACGCCGAGCTTATGCGTTTTAGCGCAGCCTCCGCCTCCCTGAAGTCTATCAAATATCCTTCCGGATTTAAAGGGCCGCAAAATGTTATTTCGTATTCAAAATCGTGGCTGTGCTGCGGCTCGCCCAGAGTTTTATCATGCCAGTGGCTCGCCGTGAAGGCCGACGACACGGTTATTGAAAAGCGCGGGGCTTTCACAGCGCCTCCAGCATTTTTTTTGTCTCTGCCACGTCGTGCACGCGAAGTATTGCCGCGCCGTTTTGCGCGGCTGTTGCGGCGGCTTTTAAAGAAAGCTCCAAACTGCCGCCGGTGAATTTTTTGCGCGACGCGCCGACTAACTGCGGCAGGCCCAGCGGGGTGAAGTATTTTAAATTTTCCAGCAAAAACCAGTTCTGCTCAGAAGTTTTCGCGAAGCCCAGCCCGACGTCCAGGATTATATTTCCGCGCGCCATGCCGGCCGCTGCGGCTTCTTTTATTTTTATTTCAAAAAATTCATAAATTTCTGCAAGGATATCTTTATAATCGCACATGGTCTGCATATTTTGCGGCGTGCCGCGCGCGTGCATTATCACAAGCCGCGCCCCGCGTTTTGCGGCCAGCGCGGCAAGCCTGATATCGCGCAGCGCGCTGACGTCGTTGATTATATCCGCGCCGGCTTCCAGCGCGGCCGCCGCGGTTTCGTAATTATAGGTGTCCACCGATATTTGCGCGTCGGGGAATTTTTGCCTTATTTCTTTTATCAGCGGCGCGGTGCGTTTTATTTCTTCCGCCACGGATACGGGCGCGGAGCCCGGGCGTGTGCTCTCGCCGCCGATGTCTATTATTTGGCCGCCTTCTTTTAAAATTTGTCCGGCGCGGTTCAGAGCGGCTTCAAACTTTATATAGCTGCCGCCGTCGTGGAAGGAATCCGGCGTCGTATTGAGTATACCCATTATAACCGGTTTGTTCTGCATTTTTAGGCCCCTTATACTTTCTGCACGAACTGCAAAAATTCCTGGCGGACTTCATTCTTCTTAAACACGCCGCGCAGCGCGCTGGTTATCATGTCGGCTTTATGCTTTTCCACCCCGCGCGCGCAAATGCACATGTGTTTCGCTTTGCAGACCACCATCACGCCCAGCGGTTTTAAATGCCGCATAAGGCTGTCGGCGATTTCGGCCACCAGCTTTTCCTGTATCTGCAGGCGGCGGGAATAAATTTCCACCAGCCTGGCCAGTTTGGATATGCCGATGACTTTTTTATCCGGCAGGTATCCTATGCTTATGGTGCCGAAGAAAGGCAGCAGATGATGCTCGCACGTGCTGTAAAATTCTATATCCTTTAAAATTACCATTTCGTCGCAGGAGCCTTCGGTAAAGGTTTTAAGCACGCTTTCGGGCTTCTGTTTGTAGCCGCCGAAGAGCTTGTCCCAGCTTTTTATGACGCGGCGCGGCGTTTCCCGCAGGCCTTCGCGGGAAGGATTCTCGCCGATATAAGCCAGCAGTTCTTTTATGTTTTCGTGCGCGCGCTGCGCGTTTATTTTATATTTATTAGCTTGTGCAGCTGCACGCTTAGCCTTATCCGCGGGTTTTGTTTTATTATTTGCAGGCATTTTGCAAGGTTCTCCTTTTTATTGCCTTCCGGCTGGATGAAGAAAGAAGTTTTTTTGTTTATGTATTCCAGATATTTCAGAATTTTGCTTTTTGTCGTTTTGCCGTCAACAACCAGTTTTATGACGTCGGATTTTTTCAGCATACTTTCAAGGGCGTTTTTTTTGGGCGATACCGTGACGCAGAAAATATGCGCGGTATTTATATCGCGCGAGCCGTTTGTCTCAAGGTGTATCTCACAGCCGTTTTTTTGCAGCAGTTTTATAAGCGGCTCTATATTTTGCTCGCACGGCTCCCCGCCGGTTAAAACTACGCGGCGCGCGGGATATTTTTTAACGGCGGCAAGTATCCGCGCCGGCGTCAGCAGGAAATTTGTCTTGGCGGCGTATTTGGTGTCGCACCATTCGCAGCCCGCCGTGCAGCCGGCCAGCCGCACGAAAACCGCCGCCGCGCCGGCGTATTTGCCCTCGCCCTGCACGGAATAAAAAATCTCGTTTACCTTCAGTTTTTCAGCGGCGGATAATGGCTGCGGCATCTTCGTTTTCCCATATTTCAAGCGTGATCAGTTTAAGATTTTTCGGAGCAAGCGCGGCGGAAGTTTTTTCAAAAAGCCAGGCGCAAATATTTTCCGCCGTGGGGTTGGTGACGAAATCATTAAGATATTTATGGTCCGGCAGCACGGCGGCAAGCAGCGGTTTAAGCTCCTTAAAATCGCACACCATGCCCTGCGGGCCGACTGGGCCCTCAATCTCAAAAATCGCGCGCCAGGTGTGGCCGTGCAGGTCCCCGCAATCGCCCTTATACTCGGGCAGCCTGTGGGCGGAGCTGAATTTACTTCTTATGCGCAGTATCATCCGCGTTCCCCCGTGCCGCGCTTTCGCCGGCGGCATAACGGCGCATAAAAAGAAAGGAATAGGCCCCCGTCGCAAGCAGGTAAACAAATATCATGCCCGGCACCTTCAGCGGCGATACGAAATTAAGCAAATATAATACAGTTATCGGCGCCTGCATATAACACGCGGCTTTGAACAGCCGCCCCGCGCTGAGGCCCGCCATGGTCATGCCGTTGAAAACCGACGCGACGATAAAACCCAGCAGTATCATAAAAGGGATTCTTATTATCTGGGAAAGTATGACGGCGCAAATCAGCACCCAGACCACGTATTTCTGTATCAGCGGCTTGTTTTGCCTTATGGTCTGCGCGTCAACGGACAATTTTATTTTATCGTCTGGCACTTCTATGTACTGGAAGCGGTTTGTGGTACTGTCAGATATATACAGCTTGTCGGCCGTAATCTGCATCATTATCTGCGCCTGCTCCATCTGCGTGGGGTAAACAGGGTCCGTCTGCGAAGTGTCAAAATATATTTTGTAGCCTTTAAGTTCCGGCGGGGCGATTGTAAGCGGGTTATCGCCGTTGACGGTGATTTTGCCGTTTTCCACGCTGATTGCGGGCATGTATTGGGCTGTTTTATCTATAAAATTGCCCACCTGCGGGCCGAAAGCCTTTAAACCGGCCGGCGCAAGCAGCACGGCCGTAATAAAAAAAAGATATACGATAAACCCGGCGGCGGCCCAGCCGGATTTTTTAATATATTCATTGTAAAATTTTGCGCTGTAAAGCGCGCGCAAAGGCGCAAGAAACATGTCTAAACCCCCGTACCGGCGTAATTCTTACTGTCTTACTAATAGTATATCAAATACAAAAATATAGTAAAATGTTATCTGTCAAGCAATAACAATCAATAATAAATATTTTGAGAGGAAATATATGATTATTTTATGCCTTAACTGCGGAAGTTCGTCTGTAAAATACAGCCTTTTTGACAAGGAAAACAACAGAAGCGCGGCCGTAGGACTTATTGAAAGGGTTGGCACCGAAGCGGCCCTTATCTCGCAGGAAGCGCCCGGCAAGGATAAGTATGAAAAGTCCGCACCGTGCCCGGATTTTAAGACGGCCATACAATGGGTGATTGACACGCTTACCGATAAACAAGCCGGCGTTATAAAAGATATGGCGGTAATCAATGCCGTCGGGCATCGCGTGGTGCACGGCGGGCCGCTGGATAAATCCGTACTTATCACGCCCGAGATAATAGAACTTTTAAAAAGCATTTGCGACCTGGCGCCGCTGCACAACCCCGCGAATATCCTTGGTATGGAAGCGGCCATGGCGGTGCTGCCGGATGTAAAGCACGTGGTCACGGCCGATACCGCCTGGCACCAGACTATGCCGGAACATACTTATATGTACGCCCTGCCGTACGAGTGGTATGAAAAGTACAAAATCCGCCGCTACGGCTTCCACGGGACTTCGTTTTTATATAATGCCAAGCGCGCCGCCGCGCTGCTGGGCAAAGACCCTTTTGAAACTAATTTAATCATCTGCCATATCGGCAACGGCGCCAGCGTAAACGCTGTAAAAAACGGCGTTTCTTTTGATACCAGCATGGGCCTGACGCCGCTTGAGGGCCTTATAATGGGCACCCGCAGCGGGGATTTTGACGCTTCCGTCGCATTCCAGATGATGGAGCGCGAGAATATCACGCCTAAGGAAATGTACAATATCCTCAACAAAAAATCCGGTGTGCTGGGCATAACGGGCAAATATACCGACAGGCGCGATATTGAAACCGCCGCCGAAAAGGGCGACGCCCGCTGCCGCCTCTCCATGGAGATGGAAGGCTACCGCATCAAAAAATATATCGGCGCGTACGCGGCCGCGCTGGGCAGGGTGGACGCCGTGGTCTTCACCGCCGGCGTGGGCGAGCGCGGGCCCGCATACCGCCACATAGCTTTGCAGGGGCTGGAAAACATCGGCATTAAATATGACGAGGAGCGCAATTTTGCCGCGCTTACCAAAAATGCCGAAAGCCTTATAAGCGCGCCGGACAGCGCGGTAAAAGCCTTCGTTATCCCGACGGACGAGGAGCTTGTGTACGCCGAGGACGTCGCGGCCATAGTTGACGGCACTTATGACGCGCATACCAAATTCAGATACTCCTTCCAGGCGCGGAATTACCGCAACGGCCTGCGCGATGAATCGCTCAAAAAAGAGCTTGCAAAAAAGCCGTTCCTTAAGAAGGCGATAATCAACACGCCCAAAGAAATCCTGGGCGAATAGCCAAACCCGCCTGCCGGACTTCCGCCGCGCCGGTTTTTCCGGCGCGGCTTTTGTATTGCAGTTTTCCTAATCACGCCTTTTTCTCCCTTTCATAAAGTGGTAAAAGATACAATAAAAATTAACGGAATGTCGTAGTTTAAAGCAGATATCCGTGCCAGGGGAATTCCATGCTCTAAAGTAAACCATTTCTCCGTTGTCATTCCCGAATGTCTTTATCGGGCATCCGGCCTTTTTCAGATTCCCGATTACGACTTTCGGGAATGACAACCAAAATATCTATTACTCCACCCTCACCCGCTCACTGCGTTCGCCACCCTCTCCCATCACGAAGGGAGAGGGGAATAGAAATAAAGTCTCACCCTTAATTCCCTATCCATCGCGAAGGGCGAGGGAGATTTGAATGAATGGCACTTCCCCTATGCCTTAATTCCCCTCCGTTGGAGGGGTGCCGCGGCGTAGCGAAGCGAAGCCGGGCGGGGTGGTCAAAAGAGGCCTCCTTTTTTCCCCTTCTCCCTTTATGACGGGCGATGCCTCTTTTTTTTCACCCTCTCCCTTCGTGATGGGAGAGGGCGGGGTGAGGGTGAATGCATGCTTCCTCTCCTCTATGAAATC
>JAISDW010000044.1 GCA_031264445.1 Elusimicrobiota bacterium | reverse complement strand
GACGCGCCTCGCCGGCGACCCGCGGGATTATCTTGTGGCTGGCCTGGCTTATATCACGCTGGGCAAAGGCGCGGCCGCGCTGGAAAATTTTATCCGCGCGCAGGAGCTCGCCGCGGATATGGACAGCGGCGACGCGCTTAAACTTTTGCCGGTTATCAAACTCGGCATTGGCACCGCGCGCGTTGTGATGGGCGATGAAGCCGCCGCGCTTGAAGATTACCGCGCCGCGCTCGCCCTGAGCCCGGATAACGATATCGCCAAAGCCGACGTCGCAGTGCTTGAAGGGGAGTGAGGTTTTTATTTCAGCAGTTTTTAGTAAAGGTAAAGGCATAAAAAGGGCAAGGGTCGTCATTGCCGATGTAGCAAAGCCGTTTTCTCCCTTTCGTAAAGGGAGTACCGCCGAAGCGAAGCGAGGGCGGGGTGGGATTTAATACAGCTGTTATTAAAAAAGAGCAGTTTACAATTTTAAAGATTTACAGCCATTAAATCCCTCGGCCCTTCGGGCCGCTCCCTTTACGAAAGGGAGAAAACGGCCGGCGCATGGCTCCTGCTTTACGAAAGGAAGGAAATTACCGCGCCCTCTGTAATAACGGGCAAAGCGACAAAAAAAGGAAATCATTTATGCAAAAATACGGGCAGCATTTTTTAATTAACCGCGGCATTATAGATAAAATAACCGACGCCGTCGTCAACAATATGCAGGGCGGGCTGGTGGAAATCGGCCCGGGCAAAGGCGCGCTGACCAATGCGCTGCTTGAGCGCGGCGTGAACGATTTTACTCTCGTGGAAATTGACCCAAAAATGATTTCGCACCTGCGCGATACGCTGCCGCCTTACGCACGGCTTAATATCATTGAAAGCGATTTTTTGCGCCTTGAGCCCGCGCTTTTGCCCGAAGGCGATATAACTTTTCTCAGCAATCTGCCGTATATAAACGCGGCGGAAATTTTGCTCAAAGTTTTGGAAACGCCGTGTTTTAAAGCGGCAATTTTTATGTTCCAACGGGAGCAGGCCGTCCGCCTTTGCGCGCGGCCGGGGACGCGGCAGTACGGCGCGCTGTCGGTTATCTTCCAGGCTTTTGCGCGCGCGCGCAGCATCTGCCGCGTGAGCGCGGGCAGCTTCAGCCCGCCGCCGAAAGTTGACGGCGAAGTGCTGCTAATCACGCCGGCGGAAAATAAATTTTTTGCCGGCGCGAAACATAAAGAAAATTTTAAAGAACTTGTGAAAACCGTCTTTGCCTATCGCCGTAAAACCGTGCTCAACGCGCTGGTTGAAGTGTACGGTAAAAATAAAGACGTCCTGGCCGGTGCGCTTAACGCGGCGGGCGTAAAAATATCATCGCGCGCGGAGGAGCTGGCCCCGGCCCGCTTCGCCGATCTTGCGCGAAAACTTGAAGGCATTGTTTTTTAGCCGCGCGGGCGGCGTCGCGCATTTTGGCATATACGGGAGACATTTGTCAAGCGGTTTTTGTCTGGCCTGTTTTGGCGCGCCGCCGTCGTGCGCCGCGGCGGCGGCCGCTATTTTAGCATAAAAAATAAATAATTACGCGAAATTTATAGTATAATTTATATGAGGGCGCAAAGCTCTCTATGTCTCAAAGAGACTTAAGTCCACATACAAGGAAGTATACAGTAATGGCAAACGGCAAAGTAAAATGGTTTAACGACCAGAAAGGTTATGGCTTCATCACCCCTGAAGATGGTTCAAAAGATCTTTTTGTCCATTATCAGGAGATACAAGGCGACGGTTTTAAAACCTTAGCCGAAGGTCAGGAAGTTAGCTTTGAAGTCGTAGAATCCGAAAAGGGTCCTAAGGCGGTAAAAGTTAATAAGAGATAAGTCTCTGAGAGATAGACTTTTTTGACTTGAACAAAACCTGCGTATGGCCTTCCCGCCGCCGCAGGTTTTTAGTTGCGCGTGATACCGGCCGCCGCCCTGCGGGCGCCTCCTTTACAAAAGAGGCAAAAGACGTAAAGACAATCATTTTTATCGTCATTAATAACTCTCTTCTTTTTACAAAAAGAGGACAACGGCTCCGCCGTGCCGTAATGAAAGCTGGAACAAAATGAAGGCTGAAACAATATGTCCAAAATCATAAATATATCTAAAATAATTAAAGGGAACGGGCCGGGCTCCGCCGGCCTTTTGCTGCGCATCGCCATACCGCTGATTATCACCACCTCGTCGCAGAGCATAATGCAGTTTGTTGACAGGATGTTCCTCGCCTGGTACAGCGCGGATACGCTTGCCGCGTGCCTGCCCGGCGGGCTGATGTCGTTTGCGATAATTTCATTCTTTATGGGCATGTGCGGGTATACCAGCGTCTTTATATCCAATTATTACGGGCGGAAGCGCTATGCCAGCCTCAGCGTCGCGCTGTGGCAGGGTGTTTTGGTGGGCGCGTGCTGCGGGTTCATCATAGCCGCGCTTACGCCAGTGGGGAATTATCTTATAGGCCTCTCGCGCCACGCGCCGGAGGTTAAAATTCTTGAGCGCCAGTACTTCACCATACTTACGCTTTTCGGCGGGGTAGTGGTTGTCAACAATGCCCTTGCGGCTTTTTTTACCGGCCAGGGCAGGACGGCTGTCACCATGGCGGTTACCATTGCGGGCAATGCAATCAATGTGGTGCTTGCCTACGCGATGATTTTCGGCAAATTCGGCTTTTCCGAGATGGGCATAACCGGCGCGGCGTGGGCGGCGGTCGCGTCCAATATCAGCATAGCTTTAATATTTCTGTGCATGATTTTCAGCCCGCGCGTGCGCAAAAAATTCCGCACGCACAGGCTGTTTGGTTTCCACGCGCCTTCGGCGTGGCGGCTTGTCAGGTACGGGCTGCCAAACGGGTTCGGGTTTTTTATGGATATTTTTTCCTTTTCCGTCTTCGCTTTTTTTACGGGCAATATTGATAAAATTTCTCTCGCCGCCAGCAATATAGTGCTTACTTTGCAGTCAATAGTTTTTATGCCGATGCTCGGGCTGGCCATTGCGGGGCAGATACTAATGGGCCGCTATACTGGCATGAAGCGGCCGGACTACGGCGTCAAAACCACTTACACCGCGCTTAAACTGGGCGCGTGTTATGCTTTTGTTATATGTGTTTTATTTCTGTCCGTGCCTAAATTTTTTACGGGGCTTTTCGCCGGCGGATTAATGACTGATGACATGGCCCTTATCCTGGAGCGCACCGTGCCTTTGATGTTCCTGCTGTGTTGTTTCACTTGGGGGGATTTAATTTATCTTATCTTCGGCGACGCCATACGCGGCGCGGGCGATACGCGCTTTCACATGAAAGCGATGGTTTGCTGCGCGCTGATGCTGATTTTGGGCAGCTGGCTTATAGTCGGCGTTTTGGGTTACGGCATAATTGCGGCGTGGCTGTGGATTACTTTTTATTCCGGCGCGACGGGCATAATAATGGCGTGGCGTTTCTTCAGCAAACGCTGGATGGGCATTGATATAACGGCGTAAAATAAAAATTTTCTTAAATAATAGAGGTAACCTGGCCCGCAGGAGAATAAGCATACGGGCCGAAATCGCGGCCTATGTTTTGGCATACTTTGGCTCCGCCTGAACCCGTGTATGCCCTACAGACTATTTTATTTTGATACTGCGGATATTTGGGCCACTCGGCGAAATATATGATTTGATAGGATGGGTTTGCTGAAGTCGCAATTATGTGCATTACGATGTCGTTGTAAATTGTGTATTTAAAATATTTGTCTTTGCTGATGATAATGTCCAATTTATTTATATCAGTGGTATATTCTCCTGTAGCCAGTTTATATATACGATTGGCTTCGGCCAAAGCCCTGACGTTTTGCACGGCCGTGTACGCGCGGGATTTTTGTACAGCTTTCTGATACTGCGGCAAAGCAATAGCGGCCAAAATCCCGATTATTAAAACAACCACTAATAATTCAATTAAGGTAAAACCGTTATTTTTTAGACGTTTCTCAGATGA
>JAISDW010000028.1 GCA_031264445.1 Elusimicrobiota bacterium | reverse complement strand
TGATGGGAGAGGGCGGCGAACGCAGTGAGCGGGTGAGGGTGGAAATTTTCTTATCTTTTTTGTAAATGTAGTAGCGGACATTATTATTTATTCTCCTCCCTTTGTGGCAGAAAGAAAAGAAAACGCGTACTTCGATTATTTTTTTACTCCGCTGTCTCTTTGACAGCTAATATATACAAAGCTGTACTAAAATGGTATATTAATTTTGACTTCCTTAGTTTGAACTTTCCTAAAACTTTTCTTATACAACTACTTGCTTATATGCGGAAAAATCCGTATTGAGAGGTATGTACAATGTCCAACAAACAGAATAAGTTATGGCGCATGCGTAAAGGCTTCACGCTTACGGAAGTGCTGACGGTGGTATTGATAATAGCGGTGATTACTGCAGTAGCATATCCTTTATATACAAAGGCAATAAGCAAATCACGCGCTATAGAAGCGGTAAACCTGCTTGAAATAGTACGTTCAAAACAAATAGCGCAGTATGTGCGTACCCGTAAGTATTATGATAACTTTCCCGCAATGGGCCAGCTTACGAATAATAAATCGGCGGAAGTTCCCTCCGGCGGCGTATTGAAAATAAACGATTATAAGCTGGAGATTAACAGCGAGAAGGACTGCCTCAGCTCAACATATGATAAGGGAGGTACGAAGTTTAAGTTCTCAATAAGTTATACGCAGCCCGGATTGGGGTGTACGGGTGATATATGTGACGGTTTTGGAAATATAGTAGGCAAGGCGGATGAAGTGTGCGTCGCGGCGGCGGCCTCTCCGGGCGGAGGCGGGGGCGGGCCATGCGGCGCGCAGCCGCCGGCCACTCTCCCGACGCAGAAATGCGGGAACTGCGGTACGCGGACAGGGTCGTTTAAATGCGAAAATAATAATTGGATAACAGACGGGAAAGGCTGGGGGCCTTGCAATGACCCCTGCGCGGGCTGCGCGGCGGATAATACCGCGGTAAAAGCCTGCAAAAACAGCGGCGGCAAATTTAATATCGTCGCGTGCAAATGCGCATGCCCTAAGGGTACAACCGAAATAAACGGAGTATGCGTGACGCCGGCGGTATGTACCGCGGGGAAAACGCAATCGTGCGGTATATGCGGCGAACAGATTTGCAAAAGCGACGGCAGCGGGTGGGGCGCATGTGCCGAAAAACAACAGCCCGCCGCAACGCAAGAATGCGGGTGCAATAACGCGGGTACAAAAACAAGAACAAACATGTGCGACAAATCAACCGCGACATGGACCGAAGGCGTCTGGGGCGGCTGCAGCATAGCGGAATGCGAGTGCACGACAGGGCATACGCGGCCATGCAGCACCTGCGGCGCAGAGACCTGCGGCAGCGACGGAAAGTGGAGCGGCAGCTGCGTAGAAGTGACAAAGCCGGCCGACAGCCAAAACTGCGGCTGCAATGATACCGGCACGCAAACAAGAACAGTAACGTGCACAAAGGCGACGGCAGCCTGGAGCCAGGGAGCGTGGGGCAAATGCAGCATTGCGCCTTGCGTCTGTACCGCCGGCGCGGCGCAGCCCTGCGGCGTATGCGGCAGGCAGATATGCAATGCCGACGGTATGGCCTGGGACAAATGCGTTGAAACGCCGAAACCCGCTGACATTGCGGCGCCATGCGGAAACTGCGGCGCCAAGACTGATACGCATACTTGCGATACCGCAAACGCCTCCTGGACAAAGACAGCCGGCTCATGTAAGAATGAAGGCGTTTGTAAACCGGGGAGTACGAAGAAAAAAATTCCGAATTGTAAGGGAGCCAAATGCCTCACATTAACCTGCAATGACAAATGCCAATGGGAAACGCCGAACCCGGGTGGCGGCAGCGGAGGGGAAAATAATAATCCTCCCGTGTCCGCGGTTAAAAGCTCAAGGTGCTGCCCGACGACTTACAGATGCGGCTGCGACAGGCCTGCCGACTGCCCCGAGTGCAGAGGCGCGCCCTGGTCCGGCGGGTTTGACTTTAACGCGCAATACTGCACAGGCGGGAAACATGGCGTTTGGTACTCTTTGTTCAGCTGCCATGGTAATCCTGACTATGTATCGGAAGGCTGCCGCGGCTTGCTTCCGCCACAGAACGGCGGGCCGCACTACTGCGGTAAGATACAGCTGTACGAATGTCCGAACGGCTATTCTTTTGACAGCGCCGGCAAATGCGTAGCCGGCAGCAACGGCAAACGCTATACGGCCTCAAGTTCCGGAAGAGGCGGCGGCGGATTTATTGAAGCCGAATAAATACGAAAGTAATTCAGCCTTATGTCGTCATTGCGGCGAAAAGCAGATTGCTTCGGGGCATGGTATTGCCCTTCGCAATGGCGGCATAATGCTGGATTGCGCGCCCGCAATGGCGTATATTCTGCTTTAAACCAGGACATTCCGAAATATAATTAAAAAAGATATAATATGTAAGAATGATTATTTTATATTGGAGTTGAGTATGTCCAAAATAGACTTAACCACCCGCGAGCTTATGCTTGAAAGCATTAAGCATTACGCAAAAACAAAAATCCCCTTTGATTTTGTGCGCGAGCACGACGCAAAAAACCTCTTCCCCGCCGAGCTAATAAAAGACATGTACAGGCACGACGTGCTGGGCGTCAACCTGCTGCTGATACCTGAAGAGTACGGCGGCCTCGGCGGCAGCACTACGGATATTTACAGGATATGCGAGGCGCTTGCGCGTATTGATTTGGGGATAGCCACATCGGTCTTCGCTACTTTTTTGGGGAGCGACCCGCTTTCCGTCGGCGGCACGCCGGAGCAGAAGGCATATTGGTTCGGGCGTATGGCCAAAGAAAATATGCTCGTGGCCTACGGGGCGACGGAAGCCGACGCCGGCAGCGACCTTGTTTCGCTTCGCACCCGCGCGGAGCACGTTATTGAAAACGGCAAAATCACGGGTTATAAAATAACGGGCAGCAAGATGTGGATTTCAAACGGCGGCACGGCGGATTTATATACCGTGCTGGCCATAGCCCCGGGCGGCCCCAGCTGGTTTTTGATGGAAAAGAACACCCCGGGCTTCACGCAGGATCATCATGAAGATAAGCACGGCATACGCCTGTCCAATACCGCGGGGCTTTCTTTTGACGAGGCTTTTGTGCCCGCCGCCAATCTTATCGGCGGCGTTGAAGGGCAGGGGCTTTTGCAGGCGCAGGCTGTCTTCGGCTATACGCGTTTGATGGTGGCGGCTTTCGGCCTCGGCGCGGGCGAGGAAGCCGTGGAAACCGCCATAGATTATGCCTGCCACCGCATACAGGCCGGCGGCCCTCTGGCGGAAAAGCAGGGCTATATGCACAAACTCATAACCCCGCATTATATAAGGTTTGAAGCCGCGCGCGCATTTATTGACGAAACCGCCAAAAAACTTGACGTAAACAATCACGGGCAGGCGACGGAAGGCTCCATCGCAAAATATTACGCGACCGAAGCCGGCAACCGCGCGTGCGAGGATGCCATACAGGCTTTGGGCGGTTTCGGCTATACCAAGGAATTCGCGGTGGAAAAACTTAAACGCGACGTCAAAATAACCTGCATATACGAAGGCACCAACGAGGTTATGGAGATGACCATTTACCGCGGCCGCTGGCAGGAGCACCTCAAAACCCGCGGGGAATATTATAAGAATATCGCGGCGGAGATGGAGCAAATTCACTCCAAAACGCCGGATCTGGGGGCCGACGTTCTTGCGCAGGGCCTGCGCGCTTTGGCTTATATTTTGGAGGAATGCCGGCTGCAGCGCCTCACGCGACACCAGTTCATAACTTTTAAACTGGGGGAACTGATTGCCAATGGCGAAGTCGCCGCCGCGCTGTGCCGCGCGCTGGGCGCGGGCAAGATCCCGGAAGGCAGCAAATTTGATATGGATACTTTAAAAGCAATGTGCCGCGTAAACGCGCGCGAAGTTGCTTACGATATTGCGGCGCGCGGCGCGCGGCTGGTGCTCGGCGCGGGCGCGGGCGACGCAAATAATATGCTGGCGCAGACTAATTTCGCCGCGATACAGGGCAGGATGGCGGGCATTACCGAGGATATGGATAAAGTATCAGCCAAACTGCGCGAACTTTTTAAGAAATAGATATTCCAGGGAGGAGTGTATGAAAAGATTATTATTGCTGGCGTTTGTTGCTATGTGTTTCCCCGCTTATTCAACGGCGTCCCAGACTGAAGAACCTGAAATCCACGCCGTGGCCCGTAAACGCGTAGATGCTCCGGCGCAGGGGCCGATAATAGAAAACATATCGCAAATCCCCGCCATGGCGCTTAAAAAAATTCCTTTCAAAGACAAAGAAGCTCTATTGAAAGAAATGAATTTTTGGCGTGATGCTTATTTAAATAACTTTCGCTGGCAAACGCTTGAAGACGAGATGCTGAAAGCCCCCGATTTATGCGATAATAAAGATGTTGTAATGTGTATAATCGGCAGTTTACACAGAGCGCTCATACCGCAACTGTTTGATGAACACGAACCGAGAAAATACAGTAATACTTATTTTTTGTTTGAAGAACAATTGGAAGACTCAAAAACCGAGGAAGAATTTTTAGAACGCGCGGCCGCCATCGGCCGGAAAGAGGATGAAAATTTCGCGCTTTTATCGGCAAGATATAAAGCGGCTTTTAAAGCCGTTACCGATGTATTTATGCAGGTTGAGCGCAGCCTGCCGAAAAGACTTTATTTATCCCCTGAGCAGGAAAATGCTTTATATGAAAAGCTGGACTGGAATTTTACCGAGGAGAGGCTTCGTTCTCTAACCGCAGAAGAGTTAGATATTTACAAAAAAAGCCTCGTTTTAGCTATTATAAAAACAAATGCTCCGGAAGTGTTGCACTATTTAATGCCTTACATAAGCGCACTTTTTGACAGCATACTTACAAACAGCCCGCAGCGGGAAAAGGTGGCCGGAGAGGCGGTTAATTCTATGATAAAAATCAACCGCAAGAAACTGGATAAAACGATCAAAGCAGCTTTGATTGATTTTGATAAAAAAATAAAGGGTTAGCATATTCGGCGCGGGCCGGAGTAAAAACTGATTTTAAAATTACGGAGAAACAAAAAGTAATGAATATTATAGTTTGCATCAAGCAGGTGCCGGATTCAACAAGGGTTAAGGTTGACCCGAAAACCTCCACGCTGGTACGCGCCGGCGTGCCGAGCATACTTAACCCATACGACCATTTTGCGCTTTCGCAGGCTCTGAAAATAAAAGCGAAAACGGGCGCAAATATAACCGTGCTTTCAATGGGCCCGCAGCAGGCGGTAAGCGTTATACGGCTGGCTTTGGGCCTTGGCGCGGATAAAGGCATTTTGCTAAGCGACCGCGCTTTTGCGGGCAGCGATACCTGGGCCACTTCTTATGCTTTGGCAGCCGCTATTAAAAAAACCGGCAATTTTGATTTAATTTTGTGCGGGCAGATGGCCATTGACGGCGACACCGCCCAAACCGGCCCGGGCATAGCTTATCATCTGGACATACCGCAAATCACCTTCTGCGACAGCGCGGATATTGAAGGCCGCGTCGTAAGAGCCGGTAAAATAATTGACGGCGGCCACCAGCTTATGGAGGCGGATTTGCCGGCCCTCGTCACCATGACCATGCCCTTTGATTACGCGCCCGCTTATCCTTCTTTAATGGGCGCATTTAAGGCGCAGCAAAAACCGCTTGAAGTATGGACCGCGGCGCAGATAGGGGCCGATCCCGCAAAACTCGGCCTTGAAGGCAGCCCGACGAGAGTGGACAGGATTTTCCCTCCGCCGGCGCGGCCAAAAGGGCAGATTTTCAGCGGTTCCGCGGGCGAGCTTGCCGATACGCTTATAGAAATCCTTAAAAAGGAGGGGGTAATTAAATGATAAATGTTCTCCCCAATTGTATCGGCTGCGGCAAATGCGTGGCGGTTTGCCCCTTCGGCGCTTTGAGCCTGACTGGCGGGAAGGCCGTGTGCGGCCCCGCCTGCACCCTGTGCGGCGCATGCGTGAGCGCGTGCCCCGTCAAAGCCTTGCAGCTGCCGCAAAAAGCGGCGGCCGGCGCGGATTTATCCGCCTACAAAGGCATATGGGTTTTTGTTGAAGTTATTAATGATAAAGGCGTCCTCAAAAACCGCCCCGTAAGTCTGGAACTGCTTACCAAAGGCCGCCAGCTTGCAAACGAGCTGGGCGAAAAATTATGCGCCGTTGTTGCGGGTGCAAATAATTCCGGTTTATACGCCGAGCTTTCGGCATACGGCGCGGACGTGATTTACAGCATTGAAGGCCCCGCCTACGCGGATTATAATACGGCCGCCTACGCGAGCGCCGTGATAACTTTGATAAGGAAATATAAACCCTCGGCTATTTTGTATCCTTCCACCTATATCGGGCGCGATTTGGCGCCGCGCGTAGCGGCGGAAATACATGCGGGCCTTACCGCCGACTGCACGGGCCTTTCAATAAAAAACGGCAATCTGGTGCAGACGCGGCCGGCTTTCGGCGGTAATATCATGGCCGATATTTTATGCCCCAACCACCGCCCGCAGATGGCCACGGTGCGCCCTAATGTCATGGGCCGCGCCGTTGTAAGCGCGGGCAAAACCGCGCAGATTGTGCAGGAAACCGCGCCAGTGCCCGCATCGGCCGCCAAAGTGCGTATTTTGAAAAAGGAAATTGATGCCTCCGCCGAGGTGGAAAATCTGGACGAGGCGCGTGTAATAATATCCGGAGGGCGCGGCCTGAAAACGGCCGATAACTTCCGCCTTATCAATGAAATCGCCGTAGAGCTTGGCGGCGCGGTCGGCGCGAGCCGCGCGGCCACTGACGCAGGCTGGAAGCCAAAAAATCATCAGGTTGGCCAAAGCGGCGTAACGGTGAAGCCCAAACTTTATATGGCCTGCGGGATTTCCGGCGCGGTGCCGCACGTCGTGGGTATGGAAAACAGCGAAATTATCATTGCAATCAATAAAGACGGCTGCGCGCCGATATTTAATGTCTGCAAGTACGGCATTGTGGGCGATTTGCACCAGATACTGCCCAAAGTACTGGCCGCGATTAAGGATTCAAAGAAATAATATTATTAGAGGTGGCGGTAT
>JAISDW010000137.1 GCA_031264445.1 Elusimicrobiota bacterium | reverse complement strand
AAAGGCTTTGAAAAAGACCTTACCGGCATTGAAGGGGCCGTTGCAGCGAGATTCTACTTTTAACCGCGCTGCCGGCTTTTTGCAAAATTCCCCTCTTTATTTTAGAGGGGAATTTTTGCGCCGTTCTATGATATAATAAAAATATATAAGCAGCAAAGGGGATAACTCATGAAAGAAAAAATAATAACCGACGCAACTTTTCAACAGGCCGAAAACGGCGAAACCCCGCGTTTCGTTGAATTTTTTGCCACGTGGTGCCCGCACTGCCAGCGCATGATGCCCATAATCGCGGAGCTGCAAAAGGAATATAAAGACCGCGTGGACTTCTTTCTGGTTGACGTTGACCAGGCGCCGCAGGCATGCGAAAAATACGACATATCCAGCACGCCCACGATGTTCTTTTACAAAAAAAACCAGGCTGAGTATAACGACGAAGTGACCGGCGAATGCTCTGCGCGGGACATGCGCGAGCGGCTTGATAAAATAGTTTAAACCGGCGCGGCCGGCGTTTTAATTTTTTTCCGGATTCGGAGTTTTGGCTGGCGGCTCGGCAATGGGTACCCAGTCGGAATCCATGTCAGGCCGGCAAACCTGGCTTTCGTGTAAGCAGGACGGGACGCCCCACGGGCCGGAATAGACTATAAAATAGTCCGCGCCCAACTGCGCCCGTTTTTCCGCGGGCACTTCTATAAGGTATTCGTAAGCTTTTGAGAAATCAAACACTTGCCTGCCGTAGGAAGTGAAATTATTGGAATTTATAAAAAATACGGAAACAGGTTTATAAGCGGTTTTGACAAAATAATCGGCCATGCTGTAATCTTTCGGGGTATATGAGGTATGCGCCGCGCCGCCATAAACCATAACGGTTTGGCCGGCTTTTAAAAACGGCAGTATTTTATCTATCCAGACGGTATTGCGCGCGGCATAATAAATATAGTTATTGTGGTTGTCTGTCATAAGTTCCACTATTGAAAGAAGCAATTTTTTAGAAAATTTAACATCCGAGCCTATTTCCAATCCGCCCAAAGCATAACGGATACTGTCCAACCCTATAATATCAAGCCCTTTAATTTGCCCGAATAAATTCGCGTATACAGAAGCAATAGCCCTGACGAGTTTCTTTTTCTTAATATTTTTATTATGGATTTTTTCTAATTGGGCGTCGCTCATGTCGGACAGCATTTCGGCATAATCTTCTGCGCCTTCCACGACATTTTCCAAAGCCGCGACGCGCGTACCGAACTTTTTGTTAAGGCTGTTCATCAGGCGCGCCGCCGGACGCCAAGCGTCCTGCTGGTGCACCTCCCCCAACAGGAAAACTTTCGCGTCTGCGGGCATAATTGCGCCGTAATCAAAATTTCTGCCGGCGGGTATTTTCGGGGCTTTTTTTATAAAATTATAAATGGCCGTAAGATTCATGCCGCTGAAATCTTCCGGGTCGTCTTCAGTCATGGGTGAAAGGGCATCATGCTCTTTCAGTTTTTCATAGTCAAAATAACCTTTTTCTTTCATATTACCCACGAGGTAATCATAATAATCCTGTTCTTCAGCTTTAATAATTTTTCCGAGCTGATGATAATCAAGTCTGGCCAAGGCGTTTATTCTTTTCTGGTCATAAGGGCGGCCGGGTTTAAAGCTGTTTTCTTTCAATTTAGCCCGAAGTTGATTCTTAAAGTCTTCCGCAGCGGAGGCGCTTCCGGCGGGAAATTGCTGCGCGAAAGCAAAAACGGCAGATATTAAAAGCGTCAGGGATATTATTAGTCTTTTCATATATATATACTAATAAATAGATTCCATAAATACACGGGCCATGTAAGGTATCAGTAGATATAGGCCGTTTTCTCCCTTTTGTACAGGGAGTATCGGTGCAGCGAAGCGAAGACGGGGAGGGATTTAATATTGCTGTTATTAAATAAGAGCGGCTTACAATTCTATTAAATCCCTCGGCCCTGCGGGACAATTGTCCCTTCGGGCCACTCCCTTTACTAAAGGGAGAAAACAACCTTTACTAAAGGAGGAAAAAAGACATATATTAAAATTGACAGAGATAAGTAAATTTAATAAACTAAATCATATGGTAAATTTAATTTCCTTAAAGAAGGCAGGCATAAAGATCATGGGCATTAAGAAGAGCCCGTATCTCTCTGCTTGCGATTTTGTGGGAAAGTAATACCAGATTAGAAAATAAGTTTTTAACCCCCGCCGAATTGCAGGCGGGGTTTTTTGTTTTAATAAAATACTAATAAGAGAGGAAGCGCATATGTGTTTCAACTACAAAAACGACGTATTATTTGCCGAAGACGTAAACATAAAGGATATTGCCCAAAAAATAGGCACGCCTTTTTACTGCTACTCAGACAAAAAACTGAACGGGAATTACCAGGCTTACAAAAACGCTTTGGCTGAATTTAACAATACTATTTGCTATTCCGTTAAAGCTAACCCTAATCTGGGCGTGCTGAGCGCTTTAGCGCGCCTGGGCAGCGGGGCGGACGTCGTCTCCGCCGGGGAAATGTACGTCGCGCTTAAAGCGGGCATTCCTGCGGATAAAATAGTATTTTCCGGCGTGGGTAAAACCCGGGCGGAGCTACGCGAAGCCATAAAAAATCAAATACTGCAAATTAACGCGGAATCCGCCGCCGAGGTAGAAACAATTAACCGCACTGCGCTGGAGCTTGGTTTAAAAGCAAATGTGGCCCTGCGCGTCAACCCTGACGTGGACGCGCGTACGCATGTCAAAATAACCACCGGCAAGAAGGATAATAAATTCGGCGTTAACTGGGACGAGGCACTTAATCTTTACCGCGCCGCTTCAAAAATGGAAGGCATAAGAATTTGCGGCATTGCGGTGCATATCGGCTCCCAGCTGCTGGATTTGGAACCTTTCAGATTCGCTTTTACAAAAATAGCCCAAATGGTATGCGCGCTGGAAAGCGAAGGCATAACCATAAAAAATATTGATTTGGGCGGCGGGCTGGGCATTAATTATAATGTGGAGCTCCCGCCGACTTGCGCCGCCTATGCCCGCGTGGTGCAGGAAACGCTCGGCAAATTAAACAAGCATATCATTATTGAACCGGGCCGCTCCGTCGTTGGGAATGCCGGTATTTTGGTATCCGAGGTTATTTATACCAAAAATATGGGCGAAAAGAAATTTATCATCATAGACGCCGGCATGAATGATTTAATACGCCCCGCCATGTATGACGCCTGGCACACCATAATGCCCGTAAACAAAAAGCGCGTCGCGCCGGTTATCGCCGATATCGTGGGCCCCATCTGCGAATCAAGCGACGTTTTTGCCAAAGACCGTATCATAGAACCGCTTGCCCAGGGCGATTTGGTCGCCGTTATGAGCGCGGGCGCTTACGGGGCTTCAATGTCGTCAATTTATAACTTCCGCCCGCTTGTGCCGGAGGTTATGGTGCGCGGCCGGGAATTTTTCGTGGTGCGCGAAAGAATCAATTATGAAAATATGCTCAGGGAGCATCACGTCCCTTCCTGGCTTTAAAAAATATCGGGAGAGTTAAAAATATGACAAAAAAAATCTGCGTAATGAAATTCGGCGGCAATACTCTTGCCGACAGAGAAAAACTTCTTCTGGCGGCGGATTTAATAAAATCGCGCTATGAAGATAATTTCCTG
>JAISDW010000081.1 GCA_031264445.1 Elusimicrobiota bacterium | reverse complement strand
CCCGTCGCTGCGCTGCAGCTTCTGATAATCGGCGTTTTCAAAGGCGTATTCCAGCCCGACGCGCGGCGCGGCGGGCGCATTATAATCCGCGCGCACATTGCCGCCCGAGCGTTTGACTTCGCCCGCGTCCAACAGGCTTACGGTATTGCTTTTGTCATAATCCAGCACGTCGGGCGTTACGGTGCTGGAGCGGCGGTAATTGGCCGTAACGGGCAGGTTTTTTATGCGTTTGAATTTGAGGTAATAATCTTCCCTGGTATTCTGCTGCTTGCTTGGGACGGCCAGCGGCGTCTGGAAGTTTGCGTCCGTATAAGTGTATTTGCCGCCGGCTTCAAACCAGCCGTCAACGTCTATTTTAGCCTCGCCCATATAAGCATTGCCAGTGGTTACTACTGAATCCGTCAAATAAATTTCGTCAAGCCAAACCTCGCCCGATTTGCTGCTCGTACTATCAATAATTCCTGCTTTGATTGTGCTTATCCTGTTGAAATTAACGTAATTATCCAGCCCGTAAACGACTGTTGCGGAATATTTGGAATTATTCTCCATTTTTTCTGGGATGCCGTCGCCGTTTGTGTCAATTAGTTTAAAACTGTAAAGACGCCAGCCGCTGTTGGAGCCTGGAGGAGTATTTCTGTCAAAATCAAGCGGAATTTCAATTTCGCTGTAATTCTTGTCATCAGTGGCAATGCGAAGGTAGAAACTAACGTCCGGATCTGCAATGCCGCTATTATAAAGCAAAAATCTGAATTGTTTATGCTGGGAAAAATCCATCTTGCTGAAATTATGCTGAACGCTTAAATCAGTTTCGGCCGTTTTGGTAAAATCATAAGTCAAAGCCAAAGATTGTTCTTGAATATTATTTGCGTTTGAGCGCATATCGTCTATTGAGCCGTATAAAGCTCGGAATACTTCCCCGCCGTCGCCGGTATCATTAAAAATAGGTTTATAAGTGCCCGGATTATCTATATTGTTAATGCCGTATGGGGTCAAAGCGTCGTCAGTAGAATTATCCGAGGACTGCCAAGTGCTTCCCGATACGGCAAGATTTGCGATTTTCACAGTGCCCTTGCTTTTTGCCATCGCACCTTTCTTAAGAGTGATGCGCATTTGTTTTATCGCGCTCCAATCTGAGTTATAATATGTTCGGAAATCTTCCAACTGAAATTGTTTCCAGTTTTTAAAATCAACTCTATTATCCTGATGCGTCGATGTTGGAGGATCCGGTTTGAGAATATCGGGCGAAGTCCCGCTCCCGTTAAAATCAAAACCGAAATTTCTCACGTCCTCAGTTGTATCTAAAATGCCGTTTCCGTTTAAATCCTGCGTGTCAACGCGGCCGTTGGGCTGAGGCTCCCTGTTGAATTGATTATTTGCAAAAGGATTATAACGCTGATAGCTGCCGTCCGGATTTACAAACAGCCAGCCTATATCCTCAGCCGGAGTCAGTTGCCCGGTGCAGCGCAAATCTTCGGTTTTTGGCACATAATAATTACCTGCGGAATAATATTTGCTGCAAGTAGGAAAAACGTCGCCTGGGTTGAAACCCGGGGGAATAGGACCCGGTGGGGTATAATTATCACTTCTTTCGTCAATAGAGCCGAAGGAAATATTTAAAAGCGGTCCATCGCCGTCTTCGTCGCCCGCTATTAAAAGCTCAAGCAAAGTTTTTTGCGTGAAATCTGTTCCCTGCGAACTTATGGGATAAACTATTGAAACTTCTTCATCTCCTAAACTAAAATCATAATCAATAGTAAGCACTGTCTGCTTGGCATCGGCGTTTGCCACGCTGTTTTTGTTTATGTCCAGCATTTTAACTTCTTGCGTGTCCCACTTTATCGCGTTAAAGTGAGAGGTTGAGCCGTCTATATTTGCGATTTCCCACGGATTGCGCGCAATTTGCCAATCGTTGAAAGTCATAGAAGCTTTTACATATTCTTTGGTTTCTTCAAGATTATCTATCATAGCCGAGCCAAAAAGATTCTCGTCCTTCTTGCTTTGCGCGGCTTCAACGCCGGCGGATATTTTGACGCCGTCGGCGATTTCCACGTCTCTGGCTTTAAAATCCGCCTCCATAACGGTAAGACTGCTGGAAAGCGCGCCCACGTTAGGCACGCGCTTGGGCGCGGCATTGGCTTCGTTCAGTACGCTGGCCCCGATGGAAATATTGCGCGTAAAATCATAATTAAACCGCCCGCCAAGAAGCGTGCTCTGCGCCGAGCCGCCGGCGACGGTTTCGTAAACCACGTCAATTATGCTGTTTGGCCCGATAAGTTCTTCCTTATAAAAAGTTATAAAACCGGATGCATAATCAACATAATAATCTTTATTGCGCGCCATAGTCGCGCCGTTGATTTTTACAGTTTCCGACTGAACAACTATATCCGGCTCCAGAAAGTAAGTGCGCACGTTTGATGAGAATTGAACGAAAAAGGACCGGTTAGACGCAGAAGACGGCGTCGTATTGTAAATACCTATGTCCTTGAAGTTACCGTATATTTCAAAAATGCCTTTGTCATAATCAATAATATTTTTGCAGTAAAGTTCGTTCACATAAAGAGGATTGGAACAAACTTCGGCCCCCCCGGATTCAAGCAGCTTTAAGGTAAAATTACCCTGTCCGTTATCGTGCGTTATCTGTTTGGCGCCGATATCATAATAACGCTTAATTTCAAGCCTGTAGCCGACTTCGTCCGAATCTTGAAGCGGTCTGTCGCTTGAAGTTTTAATTATTTTTGGTAAACCGCCAAGATCTGGCACCCATTGATAATTTAAATTTACATCAACTTTATAATCGTGAACCCATTGCCCGCTGCTGTTTTGGAAATCAACCGCCACAACATCGGTATCGTTAAGCGGGTTGTTAAAAATTATTATGCTGCGGTTGTAATCAATAACATAATCCACGCCGCGCGTTAAAATTCTAAAAGCCGCGTTTCCGCCGTTATTTGTAGGATACACGCTTGCCGTGACCGCCATATCTTGAGCCTGCATCGCCACCTGATAGCCGTTATTTGTGTGGTCGTCCAGGTAAATTACTTCGCTGCCGGGCGTGATTGTCCACGAAACTCCAGCGGGATCTGCCGGATATTGCGGCTGAAAAGTCAGACTATAATATTTGCGCCTGATATATTGCGTGTCGCGTATATTTATCGTGTCAAAAACGCTGTTTCCCTGGAACTGTTTGCTTTTTGAGCTTCCCTTTGTCTGGCTGCCGATAAGGCGGAGATTCGCGTCCGCGTATTTGAGGTGCATCTGCGCGCCGAAGACCTGCTTGCTGTATGAAAGGAATTCCGTATCGGGCAGCCGCAGTTCAATATCACCGAAGTCCGCACTTTGCACAAACTCTTCCCCTTTGCCGCGGTAAGCTATGGAAATATTTTGCGCGTCTTCTTTTTGGTCGTCATAATCAATATCAACAAAAATTCTGTCGCTTATTTTACCCTGCAGCTTTACCTGCATTTCCTGCTCAAAATCCACGCCGCTGAAATCGCGGCTGTTGACGGTCTGTTTGCCTTTATATTTTTTTGAAGCGAATTTCAGGCCGAATGTCTTGCGCCCGGTAAGCGATATCGTGGTGCCGTATATCGGCACCAGCAGGGAGGGATTGAGTATTTCAAGATATTCTATGCCCTTTTCGCGCAGTTCCACGCCGCCGCCGGCCTGGTCTATAATATTATCAAGATATTTGCGCGAATAGCGGTAATAATTATCCCAGTCTTCTTCCCCTTCCTGCGGCGGAGGGAGAAAGAGCGACGCGTCGTCCTGCAAAAATTCATAGCGCGAAGGCTCAAAAAGTTTAAACCCGGCGCGGCTTTGCCTGTCGCCGAAGTAATCCTGCCCGTCCTGCTCCGCGTCGCGCTGCATGGCGGCGGAGGCAACGGGGCTGGGCTGCGCGGCTTGCTGCGCAGCGGCTGGCGCGCGCGGCACGGCAAAAACGGTATCATCCTCAAGCGGGGCGGAACCTTCTGGCGAGGGCTGCTGATGTTGCATGATTATCCGGGGTTCGTCAAGCAGGGCGGCGGCATCCTGCGCATAAAGCGCGCAGCGGCCAAACTCGCCGAAAAGCAGAAGCGACGCCAAAGCAAGCCTCAGGAATTTATTAATCACGCATTCTACCGCCGCATATCATGGATTTAGCAAATACTGACCTATTTTAATTTTATAAAAAAACGCGCGCAATGAATAATAATATTCATTACGCGCAAATATTCAGCAATGAAAAAAATTAAATCTTGAGCAGCTTAAATTCAATAAAGGCTATGACGGCAAAAAACGAAACCGGCAGCCAGCCGGCCGCAACGGGGCTGACTATGCCGCTCTCCCCGGCGGAATTAAGCAGTGATACTATCCACCAGAAGGTAAACCCTATGGCTACGGCGCAAACTATGTTAAGCAGTTTGTTTGAGCGTTTTAAAGCTATGGACAGCGGCATGCCCAAAAGGCACATGACCAGCGTGGCGAAAGGCGCGGCCAGCTTGGCGTTTAAAAAAGTATATTCCTGGAAAGTGCTCAGCCCGCTGGCTTTGAGGAAGGCTATACGCCGCAAAATTTCGCGTATGGAAAGCGCGTCAGGGTCGGCGTCGCCCAGCGTTATCTGGTCCGGCGGGATTGAAAAATCCGAAGGAAGCCTGGAAAAAGGTTCCTCCCTTACGCTGGCGCCGCGGCCGAAGTACCTTATGAACCCGCCTTCAAAATACCATGTCTGCGCGGCGGCGTCCCAGCTGAATCTGCGCGCGTTTATCTGGCGCTCTATGGCGCGGTTGTCGTCATATACGTCAATAAACATGCCCTGCATCAGGCCTTCGTCCGGGCGCACGGTTTTGGCAAAAAGCACGCGGTTTGCGTCAAGCCGCAGCGTGACGTCGTGCTGAATATTGGCCTTCCAGTCCGCGCGGCGTCTTATTTTTACCTGCAAAATAAGATTGGCCCTTTTGTACATCGCCGGCACAGCAAATTCCTGAAAAATAAAACCCAGCAGCGCGGCAAAAGCTATGCAGATTATAATCGGCCCGAAAATCTGCCGCACGGTAAACCCGCCGGCAAGGCAGGCCGTCCATTCCCCGCTGTTTATCATGTCGGTAATTACCAGCAAAGCGCTGAGCAGACAGGCCACCGGCAAGACCTGCAAGAGCATGGAAGGCATAGTCAGCAGAGAATATTTAAACACCATTCTGACCGGCGCGGAATATGTGGATACCCAGCGCATTTTTTCAATGCTGTCGCCCAAAAAAATGAGAGCCGTAAAAATACAGATTATAAAAATAAAAGGGCCCCAGAATTTGCGGGCTATATATTTGGAAAGTATGCTCATCGCCAATACCTTAAATCAGTCCGAAAGTTTTTTGCGCCACCAGTACCATCCGCCGCACAACCCCAATGCGGCCGGCAGCAGCGGCGCGCAAAAAGCCGCCGCACCCGCGCCCAGCTGGCGGCCCAGAACATCGCCCACCGTCAGCAGCCCGAAATACGCGAATATAAATACTATACTAAATAACATGGCGGCACCGCGCCCGGCTTTTTTGGTGGTGACGAAAGCGGCAGGGCAGCCCAGTACAAAAAACGCCAGCACGGCCAGCGACATTGAAACGCGGTAAGCCGGCTCCGGCCTGTAAGTTTTGGCGTCTTGGGCCTTAATTTTGCCGCCGCGCAGCGCGGCAAGCAGCTGCGGCGTTGTAAGCTCGGCCGCTCTTAAAACGCGTTTTGAGGCCGTCTTCTGCGAAAGCGGTATATAAATATTATAACGGCGGAACTCCGCCGTTATGATTTTGCGCTCGGCCCGCGCGTCAAGCCTTTGCAGCTGGCCTTTGTTTAAAACGAGGTTTATGCCCGCGCCGCCTACGTCAATTTTACCGTCCGCCGCATTGACTTTTGTGCTCAGCGCGCTGGCGTCGTTCTTGCGCGAGAGGTGCACCCCTTCCAAAACATTGGTTTTTTTGTCAACGTTTTCGGCGAATAAATCCCAGTCGCCCAGGCTTATAAAGGTTTTGGGCTCTATGTTGACTTTGGTTATTTTTGCGGCGATATCTTCCTTGGCTTCATAAACGCGCAGCCGCCCGCGCGGGCTTACCCAGCCGGTGAGCCACAGCATAAGCGCGCACAGCAAAATCGCCGCGGCGAGTATCGGCCGCGCTATCTCCCTAAAGGAAAACCCCGCGGCGCGCAGGGCCATAATTTCGCCGTTCTGTCCCATGGAGGTAAGCGTCATAAGTATCGCAATCTGGAAGGCTATCGGTATGCTGAGCGCAAAAATATCCGGCAGCAGCCATGCCGCCGTGCCCAGCACCCACAGCATATCCGCGCCGTACTGCATGGCATAAGTAAAAATCTGCGAAAACTGCACCATAAACACCACAAATATGAAGACAAACAAAACCCCCGCGAAGAAACGCAGCATGTTCCTGCTTATATAAAGCGATATGATGGACATGCAATAATTTTAGCAAATATGGGAAATATGGGCTTAAATAGTTATCCGATAAAATATAGTTTTCTTCTTTTGTACAGGCGCAGCCCTCAAGTTGTCTATAAATATTATTGACTTCATGTAAATTAAATGAAAATATATCTCAATAACGCCGGAGTTAAATTTTCAAACAAACATATACTGGAAAAACTATCTAGGAGGAGCAGGGGCTCGCTCTTCCCCTGTCCATAATTCTTTACCAGTAGTAATCTTGTTTGCCATAGAGAGGCTCAATACCGCCGTATATTTCCAAGTGGCTTATATATTTTACGGGATCAATATCTATGTTATCTAATGCTCCGTCAAAACCGGCTTTTATCAAGTTATCCACTGATTCAAATTCGCCATAGCCTATTCTCATGAATCCACGGCTGTAAGCTATTACGCGTATGTTTGGGTTAACCTTTGTTTTTACATATTCCAAGATTTCATATCCATCCCCGTCACCAAGATGTATATCCGAAAGCACATAATCATATTTATTAGAATTAAGCTTGTTTACCGTAGACTCAACTCCATAGGCAAAGTCAAATGTAAACTCCGGCCATCGCGTGCTGACGGTAGGCTTAAATGTGTCTATAAAGCCTTTCAGCTTTTTGCCCATTGGATATCTTTTCTCTAAGAGTTCTGCTGTGATCTCCTCGTTCAGCTTTACGCCCGTACGTTTCACCATCTCGCTTAAAACTCTGGGGCTGTCGTTCACAAGCAATACTCTTATATTTCTATTAATATTAACGTAGTCTCTCACAAATATGCCGGCAATAAAATTAGCTTTGTTAAACTCTAACGGTAAATCATGTTCTTTTATTTCATTAAGCCGGTCTGTGAAATCATCATAAACTTTCCCAAGCCGCTCTTTTTCTTGTACGCTGATTGTTTCGGGCATTTGAAAACTTCTGCCACGAACGGCGGATGACATCGGAAAATCTTCGCCTTTGTTTGCGTCTTCCAGCAGCGCTATTCTTTCAGCAGGAGTTGAAGTTGAAGAAGGCCGCGGGTTTATGCGCGTATTTTTTATCCAGTTATAGAAGTTGACGACTTTGTTCCCCGCATATTTCCCTAACGGAGCCAATAAATTAAACGGCGGGATTATTGAATAAAGCTCCGAGCTTGGCGGATTTTGCTGCTGCGGCGTATTTTGGGGGCTGCCAGCCTTTGGCGCATTACTTTGCGAAGGTTTCGGCATTTCATTAATAACATAGCCTTTATTATGTATCATCTGGCTCATATAATTTGTCATCGATTTATTTCCTACATTGTCACCTATATATAAAGCTCCGTCAAAATTATGCGCATAATAATATTGG
>JAISDW010000077.1 GCA_031264445.1 Elusimicrobiota bacterium | reverse complement strand
CCAATATTATTATGCGCATAATTTTGACGGAGCTTTATATATAGGTGACAATGTAGGAAATAAATCGATGACAAATTATATGAGCCAGATGATACATAATAAAGGCTATGTTATTAATGGAACACCGAAACCATCTTCAAATAAAACTGTTAATATTAATAAACCCGCCGCAGTTGAACCTGCAAGCGCGCCGGAAATAATGACTGAAGCTTCCGCGCAAAAAATTATGGATGATATAAAAGCTTTTGTAGTAAAGAATGGGCGCATGCCGCGTCTTAATGACGGGGAAATATTTAACCAAATGAAGGGGCTCAGGGACAATCCCGAATATAAAGAACCATTGGATAAACTGTTTATTGAAACTACGCAAAAAAATACGGGCACAAACCCCGATATAGTAAATATATATAATAGCGAGCTGCAGCAAATTAAAAAATTGATATTAAGTTATACTGTTGAAAACGGGAAAATCATCATATATGAAGATGGAAACATCACATATCCGCAAGGGATAGGCGATGTTATAATGCCTGTTCCCGGCATAATTAAATTTTTAGCAGAAAAAGGCCTTATTCCCGCGGCAAATCTTAACGGTATCAATATTCCGATTAAACACGCGGTATATGAACGCCGAGCAGAGCAGAAATACGGCGTCATGACTTTGAAAAACGTGGCAGAAATTCCCAGACTTATAGAAAACCCCATTATGATATTGCATAAAAAATGGATAGGAGAGAACGAAGGCATAGATACTTATTCTTTTATTTTGGGTTTAAGTAAAAAAATCAAAGGTGAAAGAGTATATGCCACATTTATAGTAGAAAACGGCCCAAAAGGTTTAATAGGCAAAACGGCATATTTTTCGGCTGTAAGCTTGTTTAAGGACAAAAATAGACCTATATATATAAAGAAAGCCGACTATGATTTTGCCAGAGAATTTATGTCGGAAGAGTATCAAACGAAGCAGAATAAAAACAGTAAAAATATACTAATAGACTATTTTAATGACAAACGACTATTTGAAAAAGAAGATTTGGCTGAATGGAAGGAGGGAAAAAGCCAAAAGGTAAATGATAGTGAAACAGGCAGTAATGGCAGCGGAAATGTAAACGCTGCGGTAAAACCTCCCGCGCAAAAAACCGCAAACATAAAGAACGCCAATGCGTCTGAAAATGTGCAAAAACCGGTTCCTTTAGCTCCAAGTAAGGTGAAAGACAGCAAAATTATAGGAGGCGGAAAAACCCCTGCAGAACTCGTGGAAATGGCCTCAAAAGCTACCGTGCAAATAGAATCTTCATTAGGAATAGGCAGCGGAGTATATATTTCACACCGCGGGCTGCCCATGATTCTTACAGCCTCTCATGTAATAGGGGAAAACAAAGAAGTAGAACTTTTTTCATCTGATGGCGGCTATTTGGGAACAGGAGAAGTATTTAGCAAAGCATCTAGTAAGACCGGACTTCGGGATATAGATAATACGGATTTAGCTATAGTCCTAGTTAATCCCGATATTATGAAAGGCAGAGATCCTTTATCCTTAAGTTTAAAAGAGCCTAAATTTTTGGAGAATATGCTTGCGGTAGGGTTTCCACATGCTACTTTTTCCACTTCAATAGTAAAATTTGCAGGTAATAGCGATATTTGCGGGCTTCATAATGTATTTGGCTGTTTATTTTCCGGTCATAGCGGAGGGCCGCTTATATCGCTTTACGATGCTTCCGTAGCGGGGATACATGTGTGGGATAAACCGGCGTTCTCATTAGATTATGAGAATTTTTTTGAAAAGCATTTTCCAGGATATTCCGGCGGCGCCGGACATAATTTAGAAAGTATAAAAAATATGATAAAGACAACGCTAATATATAAATTTGAAAAATCATCATTATGGCAAATAGAGGATTTTTTAAAAAAATATCCTAAACTTGAAGAACATTATCGTGAAGTAATAAAAGAGGCAATAGAAGGAAAAAAGGGTAAATCCAAGCCCTAAAGCCAATGTGCCATCGCCTTAATACACTACGCCCGCAAATGCGGCGGCCGCTGTAAATATGCTATAATGGGTTGCTGATGCGCCGCGCGCGCGAGCTTTCAATTTACTGTAAATGGAGCCCATAAAATGTCGGTAAAACCCCGCGATTTCAAGACGGAAACCAGGCAGAACCAATACTTCACGGCGCAGGATATAATGCAGGATAAGGCCTACCAAATCCCGCAGGACGACCTTAAAAACCTCACACAATTTGACGTAATCTACAGAACCCTGTGCGCCATGCTTTATAATTTTGCGCCGCTCTCGGGCCACCCTGGGGGAAGTATTTCCAGCGGGCGTATAGCGGCGGGCCTGGCCTTTAATATGATGGATTATGATTTTACCGCGCCCGACAGGCAGGACGCGGATATCCTCTCCTACGCGGCGGGCCACAAGGCTTTGGGGCTTTATGCGCTCTCTGCGCTGCGCAATGAGATTGTCAAAAACCACCTGCCGGCGCTGCTCGCGCAGGAAAGCCGCCAGCTCAGGCTGGAAGATTTGCTCGGCTTCCGCAAATCACTCGCGTGCCAGAACAAACTTTTTAAGCAGTTCAAATGCAAATCCCTGGACGGACATCCGGTGCCTATAACGCCCTTCGTCAAACTTTCCACGGGCGCAAGCGGCGTGGGCGTTGGCAGCAGCGTGGGCCTTGCGCTGGCCGCCGCCGCGGCCTATAAGGAGCGCGCGCCAAAAGTTAATGTTATAGAAGGCGAAGGCGGCCTTACAGCCGGCCGCAGCGCGGAGGCGCTGGCTATAGCCGCGACAGCAGGTTTGGATAATTTAATTTTCCATCTGGACTGGAATCAAGCCTCAATAGATTCCGACAAAGTGACGGCCGAAAACGGCCGGCCCGGCGATTACACTGCCTGGACGCCGGCGGAACTGTTTTATATCAACGGCTTCAACGTAATTTTTGTTGACGACGGCATGGATATAGAAAAAGTTTA
>JAISDW010000043.1 GCA_031264445.1 Elusimicrobiota bacterium | reverse complement strand
TTCTGCCCCCTTTGGGGGAAGTGGCCACGGCGTAGCGAAGCGAAGCCGGGGCCGTAGGGGGAATTAAGGTTTTTATTATTTTTTTCTAAAACTACAACAGCTATTTCCCTCCACCCCTTCCTTCGCTTCGCCCGTCTTCGCTACGCTACGCCGTGGCTCGCTATGGCGGGGTATTCCTCCCAATGGGAGGAGAATAAATAAGAAACTCTGGTACTTCCCCTAACAGGTGAAGAAGTAAAAAAATATGTGCTCCGCACCGGTATTGCAATGGCAGCCAAAAACTCCGATACCTGCCGATATCTAATAAATCCCTTGAAAAAGACATATTTTTTATTAATAATATGAATATGGGCTGTTTCGGTTTTTTGCCTGTAGAGTTTGTACCTGTTTTTGCGGCCGGTTTTTGCGTCAGCCGGTGAAATTTGGTTTATGAATTTTCAGTGGAATAATATGCTTAAAATTGCGGTCTTTATTTTACTTGTATTTATCACTCTCCCTCTGCTGTTCCCGCGCGCGGATATTGATATTGACGACGGTTCCGCGCCGCAGGTGCAGGCCGCGGCCGCGCGGGAAAGTTCTGTAAAAGCTGCCGCCGCCGGCATGACCGACAGAATATCTGACTTTTACGGCTTTGACAAATTTTCTTCCAAACTCGTTGCTGCGAAAGGTTCTGTCGTGGCTTCGTCAGCCCCGTCCGCCAAAAATGCGGATATCCCCTCCGGTGAGCCGCCTTATGAAAAATTAAGACTGGCCGCCGAAGCGGTACTGGCTTCCTCCGAAAAGCGGGAGCAGGAAATCGGGGCAGTCCTCAGAACGTCCACCCTCGCCGTCCCCGCCGCGCAGGAAAGCGGCCTGCGCGTTGCTTTTGAAGCTGGTATTGCCGCTGATGAGCGCGCCAAAATACCTGCCTATCTCAGCGAAAAGGGCACGCTGCGCCTCAACGGAAAAAATTATGATTTCCTGCGCTCCTACGGCAAAGAATGGGCCATAACCGAAAACGGGCCCGTTGCGCTGGCGGATTTTTTTGCGCGCGGCGCGGTTTATACCGGCAAAAATCCCGTTCTGACGCCTTTGCCGGAAAGCCTGCAAAACCCGGCCCAGCCTGACCTTTATGCGGCGGCCGGCGGCGCGGATTACGGCGCGGCCGTCGCGGGCATACGGACAAAAACTTCCGGCGGCGGAAGTTACACCTCCGGCGGTATGGGCGGTTTGCGCGGCGCAATGACGGCAGACCTTCGGGGCACTTCGTTCGCCGGCGCGCAATACGGCGGCGTGAAAACTTACGCGGCGCGCGATTCAGCGGCAAAAAACACAGTTGCCGCCAAATCCAGCGCTGGCTCAGCGATAAATAACACGGCGGCAAATAACGCCGCTCTGCGGCCGTCACAGCCTCTTTTAGCCGCGAATGAAAATTATATGAAGCGCAACTATTACGAGCCGCAGGAAAAGGCCGATGCCGCTTCCGCGCAGGCCGGCGGCGCCCGCTCGCTTGCGAATATCAGAATGCCGGCCCCTGTTTTGGGCAATAACTATAATGTTGAGCTTAAGAATGTTGAGATAACAAAATCCGCGCCGACGGACGGTAAAAACGAAGGCTATGATGAAGAATAAAATAGGCCTAAAGGCCTAGGCGCATTAAGGTCTTTTGACCCTTGTAATAACTGTATATTTTTATTAATTTATATAAAGAAGGGATTTTTCGGAAGCTTGCTAAAGGATTATATATGAAAAAAATTATTTTACTGTTGATTATTGCATTGCCGGTCTGCGCTTTCTGCGCCGCGCCTTCAGACGGCAGCACGGCCCGAAATAAAAAACAGATTAAGGATAAAAATATTATTATAAGAAACGATGACATACGCAATATCCTTACCAGCAAGTATCTTGACGACGGTGTAATTTTTCAGGGCAAAGACAACCTCGGCGCGGATTTGCCGGACCCGTGGCTTCTGCCTGATAATATAGATAATATAGTGGCCGAGCGGAGCCAGCCTGCCCCCTGCACGGCGCTGCTAAGAAGAAACGAAGAAGCTATAAAAGATCTTTATTCCGACCCGGAAAATATACGGACTACGTGTAAAAATGTAGACGCCGCTTTTACGCATAGCGCGGAGGAGACGCAGAAACTTATAAAAAGCCTGGGCGATACGGGCGTTTTCTATGCATTTTTTGACGGCGGTAATGTCGCCATGCCGCGCGGCTGTTATTACGATAATATGGCACGCGCGTTGCTCGGCGCGGGGGCGGTTAATATCGCTTCCGAAGACAATATCATAGATTTACAAAACGTAAAGGAAGAAGATAAAGACAATCTTATTCTCATCGTCCCCACGGCGCTGGTGCAGAAGGATTTGCAGGATTTCGGCTTCCACTCCGCCGTGTTTGAGGGCAATATCCCCACGCCGGAAGGCATAGAAGATTTTGCCGCTTCCGTCGTTGATGCCGCGCGGGAGCTAGCGCAAACCGCCCGCGATAAAAATACCACCAGAAAAGCCGAAGAATTAAAAAAAGTAGTGGCCGCCGCGGTGGAATCCGCACCTAAAAATCCAACTACGAAAAATCAACCGAAGGTGAATAATATATGAAACTAAACCCCGCCGCCGTATTGCGCAGGGCTGCCGCGCTGGTCTTATTTGTTGTCGCCGCGCCGCTTTGTATCTGGGCGCAGGACGGCTATAAAAACGTAATGCCGCTGAGGGACTTCAGGGTTTTTGACAGTTTTAAACAATGGATTGCGCGCTACGGCACGCCGAATATGTCCTGCACTCCCAACCCGGCCTACGACGTGCCGGACAGGGAGGCCCCGAAATATTCCCCCGTCTATAATAAGGAAAACGGCCGGCGCATATATAATATTTTTGAATATATAGACCTCAAAGGCCCGGGCGCAAGAGTGAAGTTTATTCAAGACTGCTGCGCTTCCGTCAATTGCAAAGGCGGCTATCACTCCGATTATGACGGCAATACGCTTCCGCTCGCCGCCGCGCAGTATAACAACCTTGACGCGCTTGAATATTTTGCGAAAGAGCTTGATTTCCTTGTAGATATATTTTGGCGCGAAACCAAAACTTATGCCTATGACGTCAACGGCCGCAGCGAGCTTATGCACGCTATAGCCAATAATAATCTGGATATGGTAAAATTCCTGCTGGGCCGTCAGGAAGATAAAAAAGACGCCGTGTCCGGCGCGGTAAAAAAAGGCAATAAGGTGCGCTATTCCAACCCGCGGCGCAGGGCGCCGCATTCAAGCCCGGCTTTGCACTTTAAACACGACGCCAGGGATTTTGCGCGCTGGCACAAAGGCCGCATAGACGACAGAATTATAAAGCTGGTAGAGGAAGTCTGGCAGACTTCCGGGTCTTATGAAAATGACGGCGAACTGCAGCGCAAAAACGCGGAAAGATATGAGAAGGAAGCGGTTTTCGCGCTCTTAACCCCGGAGCGGATAAAAGAGCGTCTTAAACGCGGCATAGACAAAAAAATGCGGCATGCGGATTATGCAGGCGCTGCATATCCTTATGGCGGGGATTTGCAAACACTGCTTTCCGGTTTTGCTGACAGAAGCTAGCGGTATTTTGCGGTCTTGAATATTTTTGCCGTACGGTTTTACAAAGCGGGCCTGCGTATTTGTGTATGCGGGCCCCTTCGGTTAATTGGCTGGATTCTTCCGCCCTTTGCCGTTGGAAGGATTAATATTAAATATTTAGCTGCCCAGGGGATTGTTTGTGAAAATAAAAATTAAAAAAAGATACGGCATTTTTTCCGGCGTGTTTGCGGCATGCGCGCTGTTTTTAATGCTGCCGGTAATTTTTTCAGATGAGCCCGCGCCTTTGCTCGCGCTGGCCGCCGTCGCGGAAGACGAGGATGGGGCCCCCGCGTTTTCGCTGCCTGTAGTATCGTCGGGGAATCCTCTTTCCAGATATCTGCGTCAGGCCGGGGAATTTTACGGGCTGACAAAAAAACGGCAGACTGCTTTTGGCCGCGGGCGCGGCGTGCTGCCGCCCGCCCCCGATGAGGATTACACCGATGAGGAACGCGAATGTATCTTTGCTTCCTACGCGCGTGAAAGAATTGCGCGCAAAGCCGCCGCTGCGCCGGCGCGCGAAGACGCTGCTGAGCAGGCAATAACCGTCCAGCCGGATGGGAAGGGCTATTACTACGAAGGCCGCTATTATAAAAACGGCGTCTATCCCGCGCCGGAACTTAAAAAACATATAGAAAGTTCCATAACCAAATTCCACGCGGCGCAAGCGGCAAAGCAGGGCAAAAGGGCCGCCTATGTGCTGCAGGACGACGGGAGCCTGTGGGTAAAATATATGCCTCAGGCGGAGCTGGATAAAAAACTTAATATTCCTTTCTCAGTTAAGGGAGGCTTGGGCGGGCCTCTTTACGCCTCCGGCAATATTTATGACGGGGCTAGGGTCGCTTCTAAAAATGAATCCGGCGGCGGCCGCGCTTCGTCCGCCGGCGGAAGCAGGAACGACGTTCCCGACGATATTAACAGCTATGAAATTTTTAACAGGGCGGAGCGTAAAATAGCCGAGGTGCAAAAAGCCGCGCGCCAGCAGCAACAGCAGCAGGCCCAGCAGCAGCCTCCGCCGTCAGTGCATAAACCCGCTGACAGGCCGGATAATGATAACGGCGGCAATAATGATGCGGCCAAGCTACTGTTAGAATCCATACCTGATAATAGGAGGCTAGTGAACTGGCTTAACAGAAAGAAGTACCATGAACAGCCAGATTATGAACAAGAGAAGTTTGGTAATGCGCCCGTGTATCTTGATCGTAGACTTATGTCTAAGCTCAATATAGATAGTGATAATTTTGGGAAAGATGAGAATGATAAGAGCTATTTTAAGGGCAGCGTGTTTGATGCAAACCCAGAAGATTTGGACGGTTCCAAAGTATTTTTCGCTTCTTATCACGAGGGTTTAGAGAAATTGAATAAAACTAAGCTCGTATTTGCTAATTTCATAAACGTGCCACCCTATGACCCTGATAATCCCAATGATAAAAATCTCTCATACACAGATAGGTATTATAAAGGCACGGGCCTTGAGAAAATATTGACAGAACAGATGGGAATTAAGCAGGATAAGATTCAAGAGATAGAAAAATCTTATGCGGAGCTTGATAAAGGGCGCGACATATTTTTGAAAAAAAAGGAAGAGTTTTTTGAAAAATATCCCAGCCTCAAAAAGCTTAACATTGAATTTTATTATATCATCGGCAAAGAGGGCAATAATGTGTTAGTGGCAACAATAAACTCCTCGTGGTACGCCACAACGCCGGATACCATACCGGATGGCCCTGAATACCATCCGGAGGATAAGGATGCAAAACCATTTACCAGTGTGCCTGCAAAAAGGTTTCATGAGACTATTTCCGACCCGAGTAAGATAGCTACACTTTTTATGGTGGGCACCGGCAAGAATGTGACGTTGCCTTCCGGCAAAATAGCCACTGGTCTGCAGGCGTGGGAGCTTGATTCTCCTTTCCCTGGAGATTTAGAAAACATCCAGCGCAAACGCGGAGATGCTTTATCGAAAAATATACAGGGCAAAATTGACCAACAGGCCGAAGAAGAAATTCAGAAAAAGATCGCCGTTGCAAAAGCCAAAAAAGCCGACGAGGAAAAGGCCAAAAGAAACGCTGAAAAAAAGAAACAAGAACAAAAGAAAAAGGAACAGCAGGCCAAAGACGCCGCTGCCAAGGCAAAGACAACCGTGGATGAATTTACTGGTACTTGGCAATGGTTTCAGAAGTTTTTCGGTCGGTCAAAAGGCGACGACGCGAAACCTATAGGCCCCGTAAAGCAGCCGCCCGCTAAATAAACGCGCAACGCAGCGGGGGATTTAATGACGCTTGGTATAAGCGCGTCACATTAGTTTTGTTTTTTTCTCCCTTTTGTAAAGGGAGTGCCCCGCCATAGCGAAGCGAAGGCGGGCGAGGGATTTAAAGGCGGTAAATTTGTAAAGCTATAAAATTGCAAACTGCTCTTTGTTTAATAACGACTATATTAAATCCCACCCCGCTTTCGGGACATTTGTCCCTGCGGCGGTACTCCCTTTGCAAAAGGGAGAAAACTGCAAGTCTGAGAAAAGCGCGGCGCATACGCAAAGGTATAATGCCATTCAAATTTATTAAAATATAATATATATGCCTGTAAAAGAATTAATAAAGAAATTAAAATTCAAAAGAAACTGGCTCATAAACGCCGCGGCCGGCGGGCTGGTTGCTTTCCTTGCGCTGCCCGCGTTTTTTGATACGGAAGAGCCCGCCCCGCTTACGGCCCGCGCGCATTATGAGGGCCTTGACGCCAAAGGCGTGCCGCTTTCCTTCACGCCGGATGAAGAGGGGGAGGAAGCCGCGCTGCCGATAGTCGCCGCGCAGAAGGCGCGGCGCAAAGCGCAAAGCGGGAACGCCTTTTTTAAATATATGGATAAAGTCGGCAATTTTTACAGGAAGGGTTTTGAGGTCGCAGTCGGCATTAATCCCGCCGGCCGCGCGCCGGAAGAAGATTTTTACATGGAAGCCCGCGCGGATTATGAGCGTTCCGCCCCTCTCGCGCCGGCGGAATATAATTCCAATGTACAGCAAAACCTTAAGGCCGCTGCATCCGGCGTGCGCCAGCAGCCGGCCGGCCTTACGCCTGTCAGAGGGCTTTACGAAGTTTCGCTTACCGACGGTGATAAATACGAGGCAAAACAGGTTTATAAAGGCGTGATAGGCAAAGTAAACCGCGCCACGCCGGGGCTTGCGCCGCAAAAACCCGCGCGCAAATATGCGATTATGCAGGAAACATTTGTTCTCGCGGGGAATAATATGGCCGGTGCCGGGATTTATGCCGCGCCCTTCGGTGGTTTAAGCGGTTTTGGCGCGAATATAGGCGGCTCGTCCAGTCAGTCGGGCATTGCAGGTGCGGCGGATACGGCCTCCGGCTCCGCTTTTGGCAGATACGGCGGGTTTGGCGGCGTGTCGTCGCGCGTGCCCGATGCGCCGCAGGAAGACGAAAGTATGCAGGCAAATTTTGAAACCGCCGCCGCAGGGTTTGAAAGAAGGGTCCGCGCTATAGCATCAAAGGGCGGCTCCTCCGGCGATAAGCCTGATTCCGCCGCCGCAGCGGTAAGGGATTCCATCAGGCAGAATGTAGCAAGTTCACAGGGTGGCGGCACAGATGGCGGTGCCGGCAATAATCAGCCCTCGCAGCCT
>JAISDW010000107.1 GCA_031264445.1 Elusimicrobiota bacterium | reverse complement strand
GGGATGTATGCGTGGGATTATGACAAGTGCGTGTGTGAAATCGGGTGTGATAGTGAGAGTAAAGAAAAGTGCGAGAGTGAGGGCGGGAAATTAATTGAGTCGTCGTGCGAATGCTGTCCCGCGGGGAAGAGGGTGGAAAACGGCGAATGTGTTGCATCTGTACCGCCTTGCACGCCATGGACTACGACTGAAGAGGGCTGCAGCGGCGGGCAGGAGCAGACCTGCGGGGAAGACCAGATGTGGGACAATAACTGTAAGTGCCCTGAAGGAAAGTATGAGTGGCAGGATGGGACATGTAATGAATGCCCTGAAGAAACGCCTAATAAGTGGACTGACGGGCAATGCCATAAATGCGCCTATCGGACGTGTAATACGCCGCAGGGTTCTTTTTTAAACGAAGAGACCTGCCAATGTTCGTGCGGAGAGGGGAAGGAGGCGGCAAAAGTAAGGATGGGTTCATCAGGGCAATGGTCGGAACCAAAATGCGTATGCACTAATGATATAGCTGTCCGCGGAAGCGACGGCGTAGAGCTGGGATTGGCGAGTTTGCAATGCATGCTATCATCCGGTACTTGGAACGATGATACTTGCTCCTGCACCTGCTCAATCAGCAAAAAACAAGCCTGCCTTACCCCAAGCCAGACATTCGGCGGCTCGCCCAATGAATACAACGACGCGCGCGGCCAATGGGGCCTGAGCGGAACATGGGACGAAGATACCTGTTCCTGCTCCTGCCCTCAGAATATGAAGCTGCAAAGCGACGGCACATGCGCACAAAAATGGATTGTGTCAACCACAACGCTAGACGCAATAATGTCGTGCGGCAATGCCCCGAAGAATATCAGAAATAATGCCGGCGCGTGCGATAATGTGTCCAATATTTCTTTTAAATTATGTCAGGCGGGTTCTTTTACTAGAGTTAATCAGAAGGACGCCACGCAGTGTTCCGCTCATAATCATAACATTACCTTTGATCAAAAAGGAACGTCGCATTCTTCCGGCAAATGCTCTTCGGTTACCACAGAAGAGTATGACCAGAATTGTTTCACAAGCAGACAAGTTGTAGATGACAGGCCGGCCATAGCAGGCACCGGTACGGCTGTGTCAGGGGACTGGCAATGCACGGATGGTGCTTTTATCGGTAATGGTGGTGTGCTCAGCGGATATCTTGCGCCGGAAATTTGCGCGCTTAAAGCGGCAGGGCCTGGTTTTACAACTATATCTCCGACCCAATACAACAATTTGTCCCTACAGGAAAAATGCAGCTATTACTTAAGGGTCGGCTATCATGACCAGCAGGGAAATATCGGAACGAAAGGCTGTATATTAATGGATGTTGACAGCCTCGCGCAAGAGCACTTCAATACTTACCGGTCCGTACCATGCGCCGCCAGCAACTACATAGTCTTTCCCGAGGTTTGCAAAAACGGATGTTTAACTTCGTCCGGGAAATACTGCACAGCCTCGGGTAATGAAGATAAGACGGTACATCAATGTACCGCGGACTATACTGCCGATTTGCATGACCACCTTTATTCTAAGAACAATAAAAAAACAAGTGTGCAGCTGTTGACCTGCGTGCCTGATTTATAAATGGAACCGTACGGCAACAAACAAGTAATTAAATAATAGATTAAAATATTGAAAGCAACCCCGCATGTCAGCTGCACAAGCAAAGCACGCGGGGTTTGTTTCTGGAGGCGGATTTTATTTTGTCTTTTCTTCCCAAATCCGGATAAAATCCGGCGCGGGAGGGGTTTCAAATTTCATTGACCTGCCGGTGAAGGGATGTTTGAATTCCAGCTTTCCCGAGTGCAGCATTAAACGCGGCGCGGCCGCGCCTTTGTAAAGCCAGTCCCCTAGCACGGGGTAGCCGAGCCAGTTCATGTGCACGCGCAGCTGGTTTGTGCGGCCCGTGCGCGGGTAAAGTTCCATATAACTGAAACCGTTTTTGCGTTGTATAACTTTATAAGCGGTAACGGCCTCCCGCCCCAGGCCGGAGGCCTTTATCTTGCCCCCCGTCACGCGCCCTATGGGTACGTTTATTACGCCCTCGTCGTCCGGCACTTCGCCGCAGCAGATGGCATTATAAGTTTTATGCACCTGCCGCGCGGCGAACAAAGCCTGCATAGCTTCCTGAAATTCCCGATTTTTGGCAATCAGCATTACGCCGCTGGTTTCCCTGTCAAGGCGGTGCACAAGTCCGGCGCGCGGCGTTTGCGGGTCAAAGCCTTTGGGCGGCGCGGCGAGGATTGCCGCGGCCAAAGTTTCCTCCCCCGTGAACGCGGCGGCGGAAGGATTGGTTTCCCACACGGGGCTTTGCGGGTGCGCCAGAAGGCCGGCCGGTTTGTTTATGACGAAAAAGTCTTTATTGTCTGCAATGATGAGCTTTTTTAAATCAATATTTTTTGCGGTCTGAGGCCAGGTTATTACGACGCTGTCGCCCTCTTCCAGCGGCCAGGAGGCTTTGCGTATTTTACCGTTGACGGCCACCGCGCCCCGCTTTATTAGGTTTTGCACCATATTGCGCGGATAATCGCGCAGGCATGCGGTCAGGAAAACGTCCAGCCGTCCTTCGCGCGCGCCGGCGGTGAAAATTTGTTTATCGGGATTGTTCACGTGGTTTGGCCCCCCGCAAAAATAAAAATAATAAAACGCCGGCGGCCGCCACGGCCAGCGCGGCGATTTGGTTTTGCGTTATGCCGAGTATATAAATTTCTTCCTCGCCGCGCATAAACTCCGCCGCGAAACGCAGCAGCCCGAATCCCGTCATATAAGCCGCGGTTATCGCGCCGGCTTTATGGCGGCGCGCGCTTAGCGCATATAAAATCAGGAACAAAATAAAACCGGCCAGCGCCTCAATAAGCTGCGCGGGGTAAAGCCCGACGCCGTATAAATGCTGCGGCACAAGCGACTGCGGGTTTGTGAATTTTACGGCCAGGAAGTGATTATGAGCCTCTTTCCCGTAGCAGCAGCCGGCCATGAAACAGCCTATTTTGCCTATGGCATGGCCCAGCGGTACGGCGGGGATAAAAAAATCCGCCGTTTTGAGCAGCGGCAGCTTCATTTTGCGCAGCATATAAACGCCAGCCGCCAGCGCGCCCGCGAAACCGCCCAGGAAAACAAAACCGTATCTTATTTTATCCAGCCATTGGGCGGCGGCAAAATCCCGCCAGTAAAAAATTATATACAGAAGTTTGCCGCCCAGCGCCGCGCCGAGTATCAGGTAAAAAACGATATCCAGAACCTGCTCTTTCGTCAGGCCGGCTTTTGCGCGCAGTTTCAGGCAATACCATACCGCCGCACCGTAGCCCAACGCGGTAAGCAATCCGTAAACGGGTATTTTAAAAATGTAAATATCTATAAAAGGATACATATTATTACTATTTTAGCATTTATTTTAAGGCTCTTAATTTAACGGCCCGCCGGCCGAAGCGGATTAATATATAATTGTTATGTACCGCGGGGAATTTTTTTAAATCAAATAAATACTTTAAGTAAATTATATAAAAAATACTCAATAAGTCCGCAAAATATAGTATCATAATTCTATTATAATTCTAACTGATAAGGACTCAAAGCAAATGCACGGGAAATTTTTAAAACTATTTTTTGCTTCTGTTGCCGCGTTATTATTTTTTACGTGCGCTTTTGCCGATTCTTATGACGGCGGCGATTATAACGAGCTAAACAGCTATTTATCCAACAGGCAAAGCAGCAGGCCCGCCGACAAAACCGCTAAGCCCGCGCCATCGCGGACAAATGATAAAACGCTGAAGGGATTTTTGGCCCGCGGCAAACTATTGGCATATTTATTATACGCATTTTTTGCCGGCGGCACTACGCTTGTGGTGCTTATCCTGAACAAGATGGAAGACGCTGCCTTCGGCGGGCATACTTTGGAAGCCGCCGAGCCAGGCGTGATAACCAATAACACGCCGGAGATTATTTTTGCCCTCAGGGACGGCGATACAAGTTTCTCGCCGGACCAGTTTTTGGAAAAGGCAAAAGAAGTTTTCAAAACTTTGAAAAACGCTTATAATCTGCGCGACATCAACAAACTGCCGCTGATGGCGCAGGAGCAGTATACCGAGCATAAAACGAAAATCGGTTTGTATATTGAAAACAAACAAATCAATGAGTGCGAAATCCGTGGTTTTGAAGAAGCATATTTTTACAAATATGATAAAACGGCGGAATACGAATATCTTCTTGTCCTGCTGAAGGCGGAGCTGACGAATTATGTAATTGACGCCGGCAGCGGTGCAATTATCCGCGGCGATCCGAAAGAGTTTCTGACGGAAAGATGGCTGCTGAATTTCCGGCGCGACGCCCGCGTACTTGAGCCGACTAAAAATTATAAGCCCGTGGCGGTGGTCTGCCCGTATTGCGGCGCGCCGGCTTTGTTCAATAATTTCGGGCACTGCGTTTACTGCAATACAATTATTAAAGCCGGAAACTACGAATGGTTTTTGTTTGATTTTGACAAAATCTGGCCGGATTCGCGCTATGCGCCCGGCGGAGTTTTTGTAAATAATAAACGGACTGATAGATATGAAAAACTTAATGGCTAAAAAATTCTTTAAGTTTTTGCTTCCGCTGATTATCGTCACGGTAATCTGCTCTTTTGCTTTTGCCGATTTGGGAAATTTTAACGATTACAGTTCTTCCGATTACGGCGGCGGGCGCGACAGTTATTCTTCAAACGGCGGGGATTACTCCGATAGTTGGCACAGCGATTCATCCGAAAATACATATTTTTTCGGTTTAAATACGTCATCAGACATACACTCCTTCATTGTCATTATAGCTATATTTTTTATTATACTTGCCTATCGTTTTATTATGGATAAAGCCGAAAACAAAACATTTGGAACACATACCGCCCAAAATAATACATATAACGGATTGCCGGATATTCCGGATAATACCCACGCCATTGCCAAAGCCATAATGGAAATTGACCTTGATTTCAGCGCCGATAAATTTTTGGCTTGGGCGAAAGAAGTTTTTATAACTCTGCAAACCGCATGGTCGGAGCGCGACTGGGAAAAGGTTCGTCCGTTTGAAACAGAGGAGCTTTATCGCCAGCACCAGCTTCAGATACAAGAATATATTGATAAAGGCAGAATAAATGTACTTGAGCGTATAAATATAAACAACGCTTATTTTTATAGATATAAACGTGACGAGCAATACGAATATTTGGCAGTTTATATGAATGTTAGAATGATTGATTATATAATTGACGAAAAAACGCGGCAAGTCTTAAAAGGCACGCCGGACAAAGACTGTTTCCTGCGCTACATATTAACTTTTATACGCAAAAAAGGTATTTTGACTTCTGCGCAAGCCGGAATTTCCGTCGTTGCTTGTCCTGAGTGCGGCGCACCGGTTCGCGCGACCAGTGCGGGTAAATGCGATTATTGCGGGTTTATCGTCAAAACTGGCGATTATAGTTGGGTTTTGGCTGATATTGAAGGCGTAAAACCTGGAATCAAATACGACTCCGGCGGCGTGATTACTGACAATAAGTAAGCAAATAAATTAAATTTAAAAAATAAACAACAGCGAGGTATCAAGATGGGATTAATCAAAACGGTGTTTCAGGCAGGCACGCAGGCAATTAATACCGTGCTTGCGGACCAGTGGAAAGAATATTTCTACTGCGACGCGCTGGACGTAAATACGCTTGTCAAAAAAGGACAAACAAGAATTGCAGAAGGCTCGGCCAATACGAAAGGC
>JAISDW010000139.1 GCA_031264445.1 Elusimicrobiota bacterium | reverse complement strand
GAATGTTATCAGCGCCGCACGCAGGGCTGGCATAAAGTCAAACCTGCCAAGCGCGCCTTCGCTGGCTTTGGGCGTATCGGTGCTTACGCTGGACGAACTTGTCAACGCAATGAGCACTTTTGCCAACAACGGCATCCGCGTGGAAGATTACGCCATAGAGCGCGTGGAAGACCAGAACGGCCGCGTGCTTGAGCGGCACGTCAGCGCGGAAAAAGAAGTTTTTACCCCGCAGAACGCTTACATACTTATTAATATGATGAAAGGCGTGGTTGAGCGCGGCACCGGCGGCGCGGCACGCGCTTTAGGCCGCCCCGTTGCGGGCAAGACCGGCACAAGCCAGTCCCACCGCGACATGTGGTTTACGGGCATGACGCCCGGCATCGCGGCCGCCGCGTGGATGGGTTATGACGATGATACTTTCCAGGAAACCGGCAAATGGACGGGCGGCGGTACGGTAGCCTACTGGTGGACGGATATAATGAAAGAAATCCTTAAGGACGAGCCGGTTTCGGACTTTACCGTGCCGGAAGGCATATCCTTCGCTTTCGTCAACCCGAATACGGGGAAGCTGGCCTCCCCGGCGGACCGCAGGAAGATACTTGAAGCCTTTAAAAAAGGCACCGAACCCGGTAGTTTTTAGCCGGCTTGTAGTATCATTATTTCAATTCAGCAGGCAGAGGCGCTCTCTTATGAATAAATCCTTGATTATCTCTATCCCGTTGATGTTTGTATTTTTGCTGTTGCCGTTTGCCGCGGGCAACGGGTCGCCCTTAATAAACGCGGCCATACACGGCGAGACCGCCGAAGCGCAAAAACTTATCAAAGAAGGCGCGGACGTAAACGCGCGGTATGATAACGGCCTGACGGCATTAATATTCGCCTCAGGCTTCGGATATAAAAAAATCGTATCCGCGCTTCTTGCGGCAAAAGCAGATCCCGATGCGCAGTATATAAGCGGCGAAACGGCATTAATGACCGCTTCACATGAAGGATTCTCAGAAATTGTATCCATGCTGCTTAAAGCTAAAGCCAATCCTGATTTGCAAAGTAATAAAGGCGCGGCGGCATTGATGCTTGCCGCACAAAGCGGGCATAAAAAGATTGTATCCATGCTGCTTAAAGCTAAAGCTAATCCTGATTTACAAAGTAATGAAGGCGAGACGGTATTGATGCTTGCCGCAGAAAAAGGACACAAAGGAATTGTATCCATGCTGCTAAAGGCAAAAGCCAATCCTGATTTACAAAGTAATAAAGGCGGTACGGCATTAATCTTTGCCGCGCAAAACGGATATAAAAAAATTGTTTCGGCACTGCTCAGGGCAAAAGCCGATCCCAATTTACAAAATGATAAAGGCGGGACGGCACTGGCGGGCGCCGCGTACAACGGCCACAAAGAGATTGTTGCCATGCTGCTTAAGGCAAAAGCTAATCCCGATTTACAAAACGATAAAGGCGGGACGGCATTGATGATTGCCGCAGAACACGGGCACAGGGAAATTGTTTCAATGCTGCTGAAAGCCAAGGCTGACCCTGCTTTGCAAACGCAAGGCGGCGCAACGGCATTATCAATAGCCGAATATAAAAAATATAGTGAGATAGCAGATTTGCTTATAAAAGCCGGCGCGCAATGAAGGCGCGCGAAATAATATTGTCTTAGGAGCGCTCTCTTATGAAAAAATTCTTAACTCTTTCTACTCCGTTGATATTCGTATTTTTGCTGCTGCCGTTTGCCGCTGGCAACGGATCGCCCTTAACAAGTGCGGCCATGGACGGCGAGACCGCCGAAGTCCAAAAACTTATAAAAGAAGGCGCGGACATTAACGCACAGGAGGATGATTACGGCTTTACGGCGTTAATGTTCGCCTCACTCTCAGGGTATAGAAAAATAGTATCCGCGCTTCTTGAGGCAAAAACCGATGTAAATTTAAAAAGCAATGATGGCTTCACGGCATTATGGGCTGCCTCAGAAAGCGGACATAAAGAGATTGTATCCATGCTGCTGAAAGCCAAAGCTAACCCTGATTGGCAAAACAATAAAGGCGGGACAGCATTAATACTTGCCGCATCCAATGGGCACAAAAAAATTGTATCCATGCTGCTTAAGGCAAAAGCTAACCCTAATTTGCAAGATAATGAAGGTTGGACAGCATTGATGCTTGCTGCACCAGACGGACACAGAGAGATTGTTTCTGCGCTGCTTAAGGCAAAAGCTAATCCTAATTTACAAATGAATAAAGGCTATACGGCATTAACGTATGCCTCCATAAGAGGATATAAAGACATTGTTTCTATGCTGCTGAAAGCCAAAGCCAACCCTGATTTACAAGACAAAGAGGGCTATACAGCATTAATATGGGCTTCCGGAGTAGGGCACAAAAAAATTGTTTCAGCATTGCTTAGGGCAAAAGCCAATCCTGATTTGCAAAATAAATACGGCTTGGCAGCATTGATGATTGCCGCAGCCAAAGGGCATAAAGATGTCGTATCCGTGTTGCTTGCGGCAAAGGCTAACATTAATTTGCAAAACAAATATGGCTTGACGGCATTAATGTATGCTTCCCGATACGGACACAAAGAAATTGTTTCCATATTATTAAAAGCAGGTGCAAACTTTAATTTAAAGTCGGAAAACGGCGAAACTGCATTATCAATAGCCGAAGATAAAAAATATAGTAAAATAACCGATTTACTTATAAAAGCCGGCGCAAAGTAGCATTGAAAATCGTAAAGGGAGTGGCGCGCATATTTTTTTTACTTCTGCCCCCCTTGGGGGAAGTGGTCACGGCGCAGCAAAGCGAAGCCGGGGCCGTAGGGGGGAATAAAGTCGTTATTATTTTATTTTACAACAACAGCCATTTCCCTCCACCCCCGAAGGGACAATTTGTCCCTTCGGGTACTCCTCCCAAAGGGAGGAGAGTAAATAAGAATGTCCGGGACTTCACCTAAAAGGGGAAGAAAGAGTAAGAGCGAGTGTGCTTCCCCTAAGCGGGGGAGAAATAAAAAATTTTCAACAGCAGCCTTTCCGTTCTCTCCTTTTTGTAAAGGGGCGGCCGGCAGTAAAAAATCGTTGCAGTAAAGTTGCAGTAAAGCCGTTTAGTATTTAGTATTATGAGTATTATTACAGGAATTCCGAATATATCCGCCGCCGCTTTCTGGCTCGCTCAAAAACAGAAAAGCGGCGCGATTCTGTTTGTGTGTAAAAACGACGAAGAGCTTGAAGAATTCGCCGCCGCCGCGCAAACCTTTGCCGCGCGCGAAAGCGGCGGCGCAAACGGCGCGATAATATTGGGCGAGGACAAATTTACTCTCTACGGCGGGCTTTACGCCCTCGCGCGCGGCGGGCAGAACATAATCGCCGCCGCAACTTACGAAACCGCCGCCTTAGAACTGCCCGGCAAAAAAGATTTTCTGGCCGGCATAATAAGCGTGAAAATCGCTCAGAACCTGCCGCGCGCGGATTTGCTGACCGCGCTTGAAACCGCCGGCTACCGCCGCGAAGCCTTCGCCGAAAAGCAGGGCGATTACGCCGTGCGCGGCAGCGTTGTTGATATTTTCCCCGTAAGTTCCGCGCTGCCGGCAAGGGTTTATTTCAGCGCGAACACGGTAAGCACAATCGCCCTTTTTGACCCCGAGACGCAAAACACAAAAACCAATCTTGCCGATATAGACATAATCCCGCTTGAATACGCGGAGCGCAAATCTTCGCTGAAACACTGGGCGCGAGGTTTTGAAGTTTACCTGTGGCAGCCGCCGCAGGGAAACCCGCCGGATTTTGAGGGCGGCGCGACCGTCATCGCCGCCGCCGCAGCCGAAGGCGCGCATGACTGCGGGCTGCGCCCCAATGCGCCATTTAACGCGGATTTAAAACTTTTTGACGCGCAGGCGCGGGAACTTTATAAAGACGGCTGGCAAATAATTTTCCACTGCCTTAACCGCGGCGAGGCCGAGCGTTTGCAGGAAGTCTTTGCCGATTATGAAAGCCTCAAAAAAATGCAGGCTGTAATAGCGCCGCTGCGGCGCGGATTTCGCGCGCCGGCGCAAAAGACCGCGTATTTTACTTCGGGCGACGCGCTTAACCGCAGTTACCGTTCCGGCGTTTTGATAAAACGCTTTGACAGCGCGCAGGCCCGCCGCGTGCGCTTTAAGGAGCTTGAAACCGGCGATTATATCGTGCATCAGGAGCACGGCATCGGCCGATACGCCGGTATGGAAACGCTTGACAACGAAGGCATACCGGTGGACTGCCTCGTGATAGAATTTAAACGCGGGGAGAGGCTTTACGTCCCCGCGGCAGACTTCCGTAAAATACAAAAATACATAGGCCTAAGGGGCCGCGCGCCGCGCATATCGTCGCTCAGCGGCAATGCGTGGAAGGAAGTCAAAAAACGCGTCAAAGAAGACGCACAGAAAACCGCAAAAGAAATACTTAAAATGGAAGCCATGCGCCAAGCGAATGAAGCGCAGAATCTTTTGGGCGACGAGCGGCTTGAAAGGGAATTTGCGGATTCCTTTCCCTACGAGCAGACCGAAGACCAAACCAAAGCCATAGCGGAAATAACGGCAGATATCGCGTTGCAGCGGCCCATGGACCGCGTGCTTGTGGGCGACGTCGGGTTTGGCAAGACGGAAGTTGCCATGCGCGCCGCGCTCAGGGCCGTTTTAAGCGGCGCGCAGACGCTGCTGCTGGTGCCGACTACTGTGCTTGCCGCGCAGCATTACAAAACTTTCAGCGCGCGCATGGCGGGCTTCCCCGCGCGCATAGCGATGATGAGCCGCTTCCAGACAAAAAAAGAGCAGCGCCAAACCGCGGCCGATATAAAAAACGGGCTTGTTGATATCGCCATAGGCACGCACAGGCTGCTTTCAAAAGACATAGAATTTAAAAATTTAGGCCTGTGCATTATTGACGAGGAGCACCGCTTCGGCGTAAAACAGAAAGAAAAAATTAAAGCCAAAGCCGCGGGCGTGCATACTTTAATGCTTTCCGCCACGCCGATACCGCGCACGCTGAACCAGTCGCTTTCAAGCCTGCGCGATATGTCGCTGATAGAAACCGCGCCGCAGGGCCGCATGCCCATAAAAACGCGCGTGCTGCCTTACGGCGACGATATAGTCGCCCTTGCCGCGCGCGACGAAATCGCAAGAGGCGGGCAGATATTTTACGTCTATAATAAAGTTGAAAGCATGCCCGCGAAACTGCAGCGCCTCAAAGAACTGCTGCCCGAGGCCAGAATCTGCATGGCGCACGGCCAGCTTGAAGACGCCGCGCTGGAAGAAACCCTCTGGGATTTTTACAATAAAAAATACGATATGCTTTTGGCCTCCACGATAATAGAATCCGGCCTGGACGTCACAAACGCAAATACGCTGATTATTGAAAACGCGCAGGACTTCGGCCTGGCGCAGCTCTACCAGCTGCGCGGGCGCATTGGCCGCGGCGAGACAAAGGCCTTCTGCTACCTGCTGCACCCGGACTGGCTTTTAAAAAAGAAGGAGGAGGATTTTGCCTTTGACTCCTTCTACGGCAAAATAAAGAAGAAAGAAAAATCCCCGGTTGAGGAAGCGCAAAAACGCCTGGCCGCCATAATGGAATTCAGCGAGCTTGGCAGCGGTTTTAAGCTGGCCCTGCGTGATCTGGAAATCCGCGGCGGCGGCGAGCTGCTGGGCATACGCCAGCACGGGTATGCAAATGAAGTCGGGCTTTCTTTATATTGCGATTTGGTGGCGGCGGAGGTCAAAAAACTCAAAGGCCAGTATGTGCCGCGGCCCGTGCAGGCGGTTGTCAACCTGCGCCTGCCGGCTTATATCCCGCCCGACTATATGCCAAGCGACGGCGAGCGCCTGCGTTATTACAAAGAATTTATGGCGGCCGACGCCGCGCAGAAGCGGGTACTTCTCAAAAAGCTTGAAAATATTGCGGGCCCCGCGCCGGCGGAGCTGCTGAATCTGGTTGAAATAATGCAGCTGTCGCAGGACGCCGGCCCGCTTCATATCCGCCAGATAGAAGGCGGCGGCGATTTTACGGAATTTTATTTTACCAGGGATTTCAAAATCCCTCCCGCGGCCGTGGGCGCAATGCTGGAGAGGTTTAAAAATAATATAAAGTTCCTTCAGGCCCCCAACGGCGACGGCATAAGAATTTACGGCCGGGCCGGCGGTCAAAACCCCATACAAAACGCAAAGGATATGCTGCAAATAATCTCGCGCATTATATTAAACTCTTAGCGTTTATTGCCGCGCCCGAATTACGTAACGGGATGTCCTAAGATTAAAGCAGATATACGGCAATGACGGCAAAGGTTGTTATTGTGCCGCGCGGTTTTATTTATTATTTAATTTGCCGGTTTAATTTATAACCCATACTTTCCCGCTGTCGGCATTGTCAAAAGAACTGCTGGGGGAAAACGACTGGCATACCTTCCTGAACCTGTCGCTCCCTATCTTCTCGGCTCGATCATAACAAACTATTTGTCCCGCCCTGCTCACAGTGGAAGCACCGCCATTAGCTGTGTTAAATGTCGTAACGTCATAAATCATACCGATGGTGAGGCTGTTTGTGCTGTCGTTGTCAAAATAAACGGTTATAATTCCACTTCCATTTATTATGCGCCACGTATTTTTGCCTAATGTACATACGGACGTAGAACAATTGTCAGAGAGCTGAATATCCAGCTGTCCGAAATTCTCCGCATAGGAACCAGTGACAAGATTGTATCTTTCCTGCGCGTCCGCAACGGCTTTCAGCAACGGAAAAGTAGCCGAAACCTTAGACTTTAAAACAGCCGTTTGATATTTCGGCAGCGCGATAGCGGCAAGAATGCCGATAATTAAAACAACGACTAATAACTCAATTAGAGTAAAAGCCATTTTGTTGAGTTTCATTGTAGTCTCCTCTGGGATTTAAAAATAAGCTACCATTTTTTATATCAAACTAATTTTGATTTTGCAACTCACCCTCTCCCTTAATTCCCCTCCATTGGAGGGGTGGCCTCGCCATAGCGAGCCACGGCGTAGCGTAGCGAAGACGGGCGAAGCGAAGGCGGGGACGGGGTGGTCAAGAGAGGACCTACTTTTTCTCCCTCTCCCGAACCCCCACCCTGCCCTCCCGCGCAAGCGGGAGAGGGAAAAGATAAAAAGGAAGAGCTGTATTATGCAAACGCTCTTTCTTTTTAATGAAAGTTGCGCTATACTATAGTTAATGCTTTATGGAAGTATCCTCCGACCTCTTGTAAATATTATCCTCCCGACACCGTTATCCATAATATAGTATTCCATAAAGATAAGCGGCTTAAAAATTTAATTATAAAGAAGCTATATTCAGTAAAGGGGGTAGTATGAGAAAAGAAACAGGGGGCAGGGAGCTTGAAAAAATATTGGGAGAGTGGCGGGAGAATTATTATAAAGCATCAGCCGCAAACGGCGAAGTTTACACGTCTGACTTTAATATATTTTCAAGTTCGTATGTGCGCGCAAGCACAGCCGAAAGGATAATAAACGGGGGTAAAAAGATTATATATACCGCTGCTGTTGCGGCGATGTTAAACGCCAATATAAACCAGTACGCATATGGTTTTACGTCTAATGTGCCGGACGGCGCGACAAGCGTGGTAAACGACGAGATAATATCAAGCGGTGCCCAGCACATCAGAAGCGGGGGCACGGCCAACAATACAACACTCATAACCAGCGGCATACAATATATATCCAGCGGCGGGGTGGCAATGAATACTAAGGTCAACTTGAGCAGCTATCAAGCTGTCTACAACGGCGGCATAGCGAATTATACAGAGATTAACTCCGGCGGCGTGCAATATGTCTCCAGCGGCGGATTAACCAACAGTGCTATAATCCTGGGCGGCTCTCAATTTGTCCACAGAGGCGGACTGGCTAATAAGACTATAATCTCGGGCGGTTCTCAACGTATCTCAAGCGGCGGCACGGCAAACGGTACCGTAATCAGCAACGGCGGCATACAAAATATTTCTTCCGGCGGAGTAGCAAATAATACGGAAGTCAACTCCGGCGGCGGGCAATATCTCTACGCAAGCGCAGTGGCAAATGATACTACAATTAACTCCGGCGGTTCTCAAATGATTGCCGGCTGGGGAGTGGCGAATGGTGCGATAATCTCAGGTGGCGGGCAATATGTTTACAGCAGCGGAAGTGCTGTAGATACGATAAACAGAGGAGGAGAAGTTTTACTTCTTACTGACGGCATATTAAGTAATTACCGAGGGGAAGGCGGGGTGGTAAACGTTTACTCTGATAATACGCTTAAAGGCCAAACAGTATTAACTGCTAATGCCGCGCTTAACTTCGGCGCTTCCGGGCAGCAGAATGTCATGGTTGAAAACCTCTCTTCGGATAAAGGGATATTTAAGCTGAAAGCGGACCTGGAAACGCATACAGGAGATAAGCTTAGTGTAATGAGCAGTTATGACGGATCTGCGTTAATATCGTTAAAGAA
>JAISDW010000111.1 GCA_031264445.1 Elusimicrobiota bacterium | reverse complement strand
AAAGAACCTTCCACTCCGGCTAAATTTGTCGTGGCTTTGTGGCTGATAGCAATAGGTTATCTGATAATGCTTTTTGCGGCCATGCAAATGGGGCCGGGCATAAAAGTAAGCATGTTCTATTTAATATTTGCTTATGCGATTTGGACTATGGGCGAGTTATGTTTATCCCCCGTCGGGCTTTCGCTTGTCACCAAACTTGCGCCTTTGCAATACGTCGGTATTTTAATGGGCGTTTGGAAATGCGCCAATGCCGCCGCCAATAAATTGGCCGGCACTTACTCAAGCTACTTTGGCGTATGGAAAAACGAGTGGTTCTTTGGCGGGCTCATAATCATGCCTCTTGTGGCTTCGGTTATATTGATGGCTATGATGCCGAAACTTAAAAGATGGATGGGCGACGTGCGCTAGCCGCGCCGCCGGATACCTGCTTTAAACTAAACTCCGCCGGCAATAAGCCGGCGGAGTTTTGCGTATTCCCAGTATTAAAAGGAAATAATTTTGCGATAATTACCTGCTATTGTTGTTCTGCGGGTTTTTCCTCCGCAGCGGGGGCTGCGGCCGGGGCCACGTTTTCTGCCGTCACGGTTTCAGCCGCTGTTCCGGAGCCCGGGGTCATTCTTGATTTTTCCCGCAGGCGCGCGGCCTTGCCGGAAAGCTCTCTGAGGTAATTAAGTTTTGCCCTTCTTACCCTGCCTTCTTTAAGGACGGCAATTTTCTCCACGCGCGGGGAATGCACGGGGAAAATACGCTCCACGCCCACGCCGAAGGATACTTTGCGCACGGTAAAGCTCTCGCTTATCCCGCTGCCGCGGCGCGCTATTACCACGCCGTCAAAGTTTTGAATTCTCTCGCTGTCGCCTTCCACGACTTTTACGGCCACGCGCACGGTGTCGCCGGCTTTGAAGACGGGAAGATCTTTTTTAAGCTGCTGCTTTTCTATATCAAACATGTTCATAATTCATTTTCTCCTCATGAATCTTTTTTTTAAGCGCGGTTTCGCCGCGCCGCTTGTTTTGAGAGGTCTATTATCAAGCATATCGGGCCGGAATTTCTTTGTTATCTCCAGCGCCTGTTTTTGCTGCCAGTTTTCAATTTCCCTGTGGTTACCGCCAAGTAAAACGGCCGGCACTCTTTTGCGCCGCCAGACCTCGGGCCTCGTATACTGCGGCGGTTCAAGAAGGCCGTTTTCAAAGCTCTCGCTTGAAGTTACGGCGGCCTTTTTAAACAGGCCCGGTTGCAGGCGGGTTACGGCGTCCGTCATTACGCAGGCGGCAAGCTCGCCGCCGGTAAGTATAAAATCGCCCAGAGAAATTTCAAGGTCTATAAAGGGGTAGATTCTTGCGTCCACGCCCTCGTAATGCCCGCATACGAATATAAGATGCTTTCTGCCGGCCAGCTTTTTGGCTAAAGCCTGGCTGAAAACTTCGCCGCGGGGGCTTGTCATTATAACCAGGGAATTTTTATCCCTGAGTTTTGCGACTGCTTTGTACAGCGGCTCGGCCTTCATCAGCATACCTGGCCCGCCGCCGTATGGCCTGTCGTCGACAGTCTTATGTTTATCTTTTGCAAATTCCCTTGGGTTAAGGTAGCCGATTTCTATTAAACCCTTCTGCCTCGCGCGCCCCGTGATGCTGGCCGAAAGGGAGGCATCGCAAACTTCGGGGAACAGGGTTATAATATCAATCTTCATCAAAACCTAATCTTCCAGCTTAAGGGATACTTTTTTATTTGCTTTTGCGGCGCTGGCGCTGAGCACGGTGCGGACCGCTTTTATTATGCAGCCGTCCTTGCCTATTACCCTGCCTTTGTCCGCAGAGTCCACTTTTGCCGTAAGGTAAACATTATTTTGCTCTTCGGTCATCTCAACGCTAACGCTGTCTTTGTTAGCCGCAAGAGACTTAAGCAAAAACATTGCCATTTCTTTCATAGGGCACGCTCCCTCCGGCAAGTTATTTGCTTGCTCTTTTGATTATGGAAGCCACCGTTCTGGAAGGCACCGCGCCCGTTTTTATCCAGTGGTCTACTCTTTCCATATTGAGCTTTATCTGCTCATTGTCTTTCACGCAGGGATTGAACGTCCCCAGTATTTCTTTTGCCTGCGAGCCGACGGCGCTGCGCTTCTCTGCCGCGATTACCCTGTACTGCGGCTGGGTGCGTTTGCCCGTCCTTTGCAGGCGGATTACTACTGCCATGTTTCTTTCTCCTTAGCTTTCTGCGCGCGCTGAAACCCGCGGCAAAAAGCGATAGTTTAGTTAAAAATTCGCAGCCGCGCGGCGTATCCGCGCGATTGCCAGCGCCGTATCCGGCGCATTAAAAACCGCGTTGCCGGCCACAAAAGCGTCCGCGCCTGCGCGGGCGGCGGCGGCGGCGGTTTCCTCATTTATGCCGCCGTCAACCTCAAGCCATATTTGGCGGCCGGATTTTTTTATAATATCCCGCACGCCGGCGATTTGCGCAGCCCCGTTTTGCAGAAAGCCCTGCCCGCCGAAACCCGGGTAAACCGTCATTACCAAAACCAAATCAAGCAAATCAATATAAGGCAGGATTTCAGCCGGCGCTGTATCCGGTTTTATTGAAAGCCCCGCCGCAAGGCCGCTCTGCCTGATTTGCGCCAGAAGTTGCTTTAAATCACCCTCTGATTCTATATGCAAAGTAAGCGAGCTTGCGCCGGCCTTGGTAAACGGCCCCGTGAAATCGGCCGGCCGCTCAACCATTAAATGCACATCCTGCGCCAATGCCGCCGTTTTATCTATGCAGGCGACCGTCGCCGGCCCGAAACTCAGATTCGGCACAAAATGGCCGTCCATAATATCAATGTGCAGCCAATCGGCCCCGCCCTGCGCGGCTTTTTGTACGGCCAGACCGAGATTAAGCTGGTCGGCCGATAATATTGACGGCGCAACAGCCGCCAAGCCTTTTGGCAGGGGGAGTTTCAGCATTATTTCATCTCTTTCTCGCGTACGAGAATGCCGTCAACATATATCCTGAACGCCGCGTTATCGCCGTATGGCACGCTTAAATCTATTTTGGAGCCCGGCTGGCGGACTTCGTTTAAAATTTCACGCTCGCCCAGCTCGTCCTGCATGACTATCTTTACGCGGTTTGTATTTTTGCCCTGCGGCAGTTCATAATGAATGCGGTAAAGCTGCTCGCCCGCGGCAAGCGGCCGCGCGCTTACGGTTATTTCTATGCCGGAATCGGGCGTAATTTCGCTGTCGGGCAGCGGCGTCTGTTTGATAATTGTGCCGTTGGGGAATGGGGAATCTTCATCTTCGGTAATTTCTACGCTTATATTCGCGTCGGATGCCCATAAATTTACGTCGGCTATTTTTTTGTGGCGGAAGTCCGGCATCAGCAATACGGCGGAAGGCGGATTGCCGCCCGAAACCACCAGATTAACCTCGGAATCTTTAACCGCCAGCGCGCCTGCGGCCGGATCCTGCGATATTACGGCGCCTCTTTCAATAGTCAGGGAGTAAGCCGTATCTTTTGTGCCCACCGTCAGATGCATCTGCCTTAAAACCAGCTCGGCATTACGCAGGGCGAGGCCGCTTAAATCCGGCACTTCTATACTTTGCGAGCCCTGTGAAAGCCACACGCGCACCACTTTGCCCTCGCGCACGACTGTACCCGCCGGCGGCAGCTGGCGTATTACGGAACCGGAAAGCAAATCCGGCTGGTATTCTTCCCCTGCTTTGCGCATGGCGAGGTTCGCATTAGCCAGTAAATCCAAAGCGACAACGGCCGGTTTTTTTGAAATATCCGGCACCTGCACTTCTTTGCGGCTGTGCACCACGGCGGACATGGCCCAGTCAAAAGCAAAATAAGCCGCCACGGCCAAGACGGCGGCCGTTATGCCCAGTATCGCCAGTATTTTGAATAAAGATTTTATTATTATGGGTTTATCGTCTAAAAAATCTTCCGGTAAACTGTTTTTGTCATCGTACATAAAAATCACTTAAAAACGGTCATGCCTTCGGTCAGTTTCCTGCCGTTGGCGTATTGCGCCGCGCCCATGGCGTTTTTGCCGGCCGGCCGCAGGCTTTCTATCAGTAAAACACCCTCATAGCATTGTACAAAAAAACCGCGCTCCCTTTCAATGGAGACGACCGCGCCCGCCGCCTGCCGCGCCGGTTTGAAATCCGCCGGCGGGAGGGCGGTTTTCAGTATCTGCACTATATCGCCCTGCGGGGTTTGCGCTTTGGCATAGGCCGGCATGCCCAAGGCCAGCCCGCGCGCGAGATTATGGATTTGCCGCGCCGTCATGCGGCTGAAATCTATAAAAGTATCTTCTTTCTTTATTAATTTCGCAAAAGCAGGCGCACCCGTCTGCGGCGTTTTGACGATTTTACCGTTTTCTATGTCTTTAAGTGTCTGCATTAGCAATTCGCGGCCGGCGTCAATGAGTTTCGGGAAAAGCGTTTTTGCGTCGTCACTCGCGGTTATTGGCACGGTCTTTTGGGCTGCTGTCGGGCCGGTGTCAAGGCCTTCGTCTATCCAGAAAGCGGAAACGCCGGTCTGCTCCTGCCCGTCAAATAAAGCCTGCTGCACGGGCGAGGCCCCCCTGTACTGCGGCAGCAGCGAAAAATGTATATTTATAATCCCGTATTTAAAAGCCTCTATCGCGCTCCGGCGGAAAATTTTGCCGTAAGCCACGGCAATCCCCAAATCCGCTTTTAAAGCGGATATACGCGGGACTTCGGTCTTAAAAATTTCGGGCGATATTGTTTGCACTCCCAGTTGCAGCGCGCGCGTTTTGACGGGGCACTGCGCAACGGCAAGCCCGCGGCCGGCAGGCCTGTCAGGCTGCGTTATAACCAAGGCTACGGAGCTCAGCTCATTGAGCTGTTCCAGAAACGGCACGGCAATATCCGGCGTGCCGAAGAAGACAGTCTTCAACATATTGATATTTTAGCAGTTTTGGCGTTTGCGCGCGCGGCTACAGGACTTCGGTATTCACAATCTCGCCGAAGTAAAAAGTGTGGTAATCATTATCCTGATACCATATTTTTTTGACTTCCGCGGCCGTGTTTTGCGGCGTCATAGCGGCTTTGGCGCGGATAAGGCATTCATAATGCGTGCCTTTGCAGTCTATGCGCGGCGTTTTTATTTTTACGGAAGGCGCGGATTTAAGTTTTGCCGCTTCAAATTTGTCAATATCGCGGCCCGAGGCCGCGCCGCACAGCGCCAGAGCTTTTTGCATATCCTCCGACGGGAGTGATACGGTAAATTCGCCCGCCGCCTCTATGAGCCCGTGCGTAAAACGGCTTGAGCGCACCAGCGCGGCGAAAACCGGTTTGCCCCACATTATGCCTATCGCGCCCCAGGATATTGTCATCGTATTCAGACGGCCTTCGCTCTGCGTAGTTAAAAACGCGCCGGCCGAAAGAATATCCAGGGTCTTGCCTGCTTCAAAATTAAACGGTTTTTGCATAAAATCCTCCTATTGTCTTTTTTACTAAAATTATATCATACTTCTGGTTAAGCGGCTAATAATGTATCATATATAAAACGGATAAAATATGATAATGAATAAAACAATACCCGCGCGCAAGAATATAGCGCTTGTCGCGCATGACAATAAAAAACAGGATATTATAGAATGGGCTCTTTATAACAAAGGCAGCCTTTCGCGCCATAAACTGTGCGCCACCGGCACCACGGGCAGCCTGCTGGAGCAGGCGCTTGACGTCAAAGTGCATTGTTTAAAAAGCGGCCCTTACGGGGGGGACCAGCAGGTAGGCTCGCGCATTGCGGAAGGGGAGATTGATTTGCTTATTTTCTTTTGGGATCCGCTTACCCAGCAGCCGCACGACCCTGACATCAAAGCATTACTGCGCCTTGCGGTGCTGTGGAATATCCCCGTGGCCTGCGACAGGGCCAGCGCGGATTTTATAATTTCTTCCCCGCTGATGAACGTGGATTATGCCCGCCCCGTGCCTGAGCTGAGCGGGCATATGAACAGATTCAAACGCTGAGACCACCCTGCCTCTGTCGCGCGGCGGAAACGCGCTAAAGGATAAAGTTCAGCAGAGTGCCTGTTGCCAGCGCGGTGCACAGCGTGATGGCTAAAATCATCAGCGTATCGCGCCAGCCGCCTTCCTTAAGCAGCACGAAGAAAGAGCCCACGCACGGCATATACATTGCCATAAACACGCACGCAATGACAAGCTGTTTCGCGCTGAGATTAAAAGGCGTAAGCAGCGCTATTGAGACGTCCTTTCGCAGAAAGCCGAGTATTACCACCGGCGCGCTTTCGGCCGGCAGGCCCATCAGCGCGCTGAGCGGCGCGTGCATTAAACGCGTGAGAAAATCAACTCTACCCGCCATATCGGCCAGCGTTATTATAAGTATGCCGAGTATTATAAGCGGCGTGGCTTCAGATATATATTCGCGCGCGCGTGCCGCTATTTTCCTCAAAAAAACTTTGGGGCGCGGCAGCTGCCACGGGGGGACTTCCATAAAAATATCCGTGGTGTCGCCCGGGAGCAGGCGGTTTAAAACGGCAGATATGCCGAGGCCCACCGCGAACATTACCGCAAAAGTAAGCAGCAGGTACTTAATACCGTGCGGCGCAAGTATGCTGAACATCATGGCCGTCTGCGATATGCACGGCGCAGCCATCAGTATAAGCGCAAAAACTATCACGCGCTGGCGGCGCGTTTCAAGCGAGCGCGCGGCCATTATCGCCGGCACTTTGCAGCCCAGGCCCAGCATTATGGGTATCGCGCTGTAGCCGTGGAGGCCTATACGGTGCAGAACCCTGTCCAGCAGGACGGCCATGCGCGGCAGGTATCCTAAATCAGCCAGAAATTCCAGCACGGAATAAAAAATTACCACATAGGAAAGCACGTCTATAAAAGCTATCTTTATTGCTTCCGAAAGTATGCCGAAGCCTTCGCCCGCGCCCTGCTCCGCGCCGAAGAGCACAGTCCACATAAATGTGCCCTGCGTAAAGCTGAAAATACGCTGCATAAACGGCAGATAATAATTTTCGTACAGCGGGGTAAGGAAGTCTATCAGAAATTCGCCCACGTTCAGAATAAATATAAAAGACAGCACCATCACCGCTATTGCCAGCGGTATGCCGAACAACGGGGATGAGGCGGCTTCTTCAATCTTCTCCAGAAACGACGGATGGCGGTGTATTATTTTCTGCGTCTCGGCAATAATGCCGCCGACCAGTTTCCATCTGTCGTCGGTTTCGGCCGGCACCGCGGCGGGATGATATTTTATTTTGCCGCAAGTTATTGCGTCGGCCGTCTGGGCCAGCTCTTTAAAACCGTCCCCGCTGAGGCCGCTGCACGGGATAACCGGCACGCCCAGAATCCCCGCAAGTTTCGGCGCGTTAATGATTATGCCTTTTTTGGAGGCCGCGTCAAATTTGTTGAGCAGCAATATTACAGGCTTGCCCAGGCTTATGATATTTACGGCGAAAAACAAATTGCGTTCCAGATTTTGCGCGTCCGCCACGCAGACGGCAATGTCATAGGGCGTATTTTTGATAAGTTCGCAGGCGGCCTGTGTGGTTTTGGAATCTTCCTCAAGGCTGTAAACGCCGGGGGTATCGTATATGGTATAAAAGTTTTTGTTGAATTTCGCTTCGCCTTTTAGCAGTTCAACCGTGGTGCCCGGGTAATTGGAAGCATCGGTTTTAACGCCGGTCAGCCGCGAGAAAATCGTGCTCTTGCCCACATTGGGGTTGCCCAGCAGAAAGATTATTTTTTGCTCGGCTTCAACTATCACGTGGTCGGCGTATTCTTTGCCTATGGCTACCTGCGCGCCGCAAACCTCAGCCAGCACGGGGAAGGAATTGTTTTTACGCACCACTTTGCAGCCTTTGTATATGCCCATTGCGTTAAGGCGGTTTTTTACTTTCTGGTCGGCGTGGGAAATGGCGATAACTACGCCCGATGCCATATCCGGCAGTTCGCTCAGTTTTCTGCGTGTTTTTTTATGGAACGTCATAAATATCCTTTTAATATATTTAAATGTTGAGTTGTTAAATGTAAGGCCTAACTAACAGTATTATAGCATAACTTCGCTTAGTTTTGCCAAATCAGCGCGTGGCGGCAATATAAAACTTTGCCAGCCGGATTGTTGGCATTCAGCCCTTTGCTGCCTGTAATAGTAGTATTCTTCTCCTCGATAAAATCGATAAAAAAATATCCTTTTAAATACCCCCTTGCAAATGTTTGAAAAATTATGTTATAAATACTAAGGGTTATTTATTTTCTTCATAGGAGCAATTGTAT
>JAISDW010000153.1 GCA_031264445.1 Elusimicrobiota bacterium | reverse complement strand
CAGCCCCAGGCCGAATAGTTTTGTAAATCTAAATTCTATTCCGCCTTTAACATGCGGGAAGACTTTGCTTGCGCTCATATCGGAATCATCATAATTGACCAGCATATAAGTCGCGCCGCCGCCGGCCCAGAAGTGAAATATGCTGTCCCGCGGCCCATACTTATAATATAGGGTTAAAGGAGCTTTATAAGTATAAACAGTGTCTCTATACCGTATTCCGCTGTCATAGCCTTCATAGTGGTCCGCGCCCGCCAGTTCAGCGCTGATGCGCAGTCCCAGCCCGCCGCCGGCTTTCTCAAAAAAACCTTCAAAACCTAAGAGAACCGGGACTTCCAGCTTCTCAGTATTACTAGTGTAGGCCTCGTAAATATCCTTCATATTGCCCTTGGCGCTCACCGCGCCGGCTTTAATGCCGATGCCGAACTCCGCCTGCGCCAAACCTGCAAAAGCAAATACCGCTGCCGCTGCAATAAACAGTTTTTTCATGTTGCATTGTCTCCTTTGTTGATAATCTTTACAATTAATTATAATAAATTTTTTTACATTTAATACATAGCAAAGTTATTTAAATATGCTACAAAAAGGAGGCGCCGCCTGCAGGGGGGCTGGCGGCGCCAAGGGCAGGCCCGCCCGCGCAAGCTGTTAAATCTGCGCGAAGCAAGCCATGAATGGTATAAAAATGCTCGTTGGCAGTCGTAGTCGTATTGGTTCTTATAATTTTTTATCAAAATAATTATAAGATTGAAGCAGTAGACATTTGAAGGCATCTTTACTTCTTTTTATTTTACTTTATAAAACTTTATAAAATCAACTACTTTTGCTAAAAAGCCGCCCAAACCTTAAGGTAATGAACAAGCAAAAGCCCCCGCGGAAAATACCACGGGGGCTTAAAACAACATAAAGGCACAAGAGCTTAAGCCTTTGCCTCGCCTTTCGCGCCGGCGCCGGTATCGCACGCCATGGCGGACAGCTGCTTGTAAACGCTGCGGCGCCAGTTGTATTCGGCCGTGGCAAGCTCAAGCAGTTTTGCGGCGCGCTCGGGATTGGCTTTGGCAAGCGATTTAAAGCGGTTCTCGCCGGCCATAAAGTCGGCTACCGTGGTTGTCGGCTCGCCGCTGTCAATCTTAAGCGGGTTTAAACCTTTGGCTTTCAGCTCGGGATTGAAGCGGTAAAGTATCCACCTGCCGCTCTGCACGGCTTTTTTAGCTTCCAGCATGCCTTTGGACATATCAATACCGTGCGCTATGCAGTGCGCGTAAGCTATGACTATTGCGGGGCCGTCGTAAGCCTCGGCCTCGGCAAGCGCCTGCACGGCCTGGTTCATATTTGCGCCCATGCAGATTTGCGCCACATAAATATTGCCGTAGGTCATGGATATCATGCCTAAATCTTTCTTCGGCATGGTTTTGCCCGCGGCCGCGAACTGCGCCACCGCGCCCATGGGCGTAGCTTTGGACATTTGGCCGCCGGTATTGGAATAGACTTCCGTATCCATCACCAATATCTTGACGTTTTTGCCGCTGGCAAGCACGTGGTCCAGCCCGCCGTAGCCTATATCGTAGGCCCAGCCGTCGCCGCCCAGCACCCACACGGATTTTTTTACAAGATAATCCGCCAGCGCAAGCATTCTGGTGCAGTGTATGCAGTCTTTCTGCGTGGAAATAATTTTTTTAAACTCCGCAATCCTTGCGCGCTGGGCTTCAATGCCGGCCTGGGTTGACTGGTCTGCGTTCAGAATTTCCTCGGCGGCTTTTGCAAGCTGGGGAACTTTTTCAGCCATGGTTTTGAGATGCGCGCGCGCGTCGGAGGAAAGCTGGTCGTAAGCCAGGCGTATGCCAAGGCCGAACTCAGCATTATCCTCAAACAGCGAGTTGGCCCACGCGGGCCCTTTTCCGTCGGCGCGTTTGGTATAAGGCGTTGTGGGCAGATTACCGCCGTAAATGGACGAGCATCCCGTCGCGTTTGCTATTGCAATATGGTCCCCGTGCAGCTGGGTGAGAAGTTTTACATAAGGCGTTTCTCCGCAGCCGGCGCACGCGCCGGAAAATTCAAACAGCGGCGTCTGCAGCTGGGAGCCTTTTACGCTTTCGCGTTTTGTTTTAACGTCGGCCGCTTTGATGTTAAGGAAGAACTTAAAGTTTTCCGGCTCGGTCTGCCTTAAAGGAAGCTGGTCAACCATGTTAATGGCTTTTTTGGTTTCGTCGGCTTTATTTTTTACGGGGCAGTTGGTAACGCACGCGCCGCAGCCGGTGCAGTCTTCCACGGCGACCTGGGCCGTAAATTTAAGGCCGGCCAAATCTGCCTTGCCTTCGGTTGATTTGAAGGCCGCGGGTGCGGTTTTAAGCTCCGCCGCGTCGTAGGCTTTAATGCGGATTGCCGCATGCGGGCACACGAGCGAGCAAATGCCGCACTGTATGCAGGCCTGCGGGTCCCACGAGGGGCATTGTATGGCGATATTGCGTTTTTCATACTGCGTGGTGCCGGTGGGGAAGACCCCGCCCACGGGCATTTTGGACGTGGGCAGAATATCGCCGTTGTAAACTATCATATCCGCCAGCACGTCTTTGACGAAAGCGGGCGCATCGGCCGGCACTGCGCTCTTGAGGTTTATTTTGGAGGTAACGGTGTCCGGATATTTAATCTCATGCACGCCGGCAAGCGCGGCGTCAACCGCGCCGTAGTTTTTCTGCACGATTTCGTCGCCCTTTTTGGAATAAGTTTTTTTGATGGCGTCTTTGATGGCTTTAATCGCCGCGTCTTTATCTATAACGCCGGATATGCCGAAGAAAGCCGTCTGCATTATGGTATTTGTGCGGCTGCCCATGCCCGTCTTGAGGGCGATGTGCGAAGCGTCAATGGTATAAACTTTAAGTTTTTTATCAACTATCTGCTTCTGTACTTCACGGGGCAGATTATCCCATACTTTATCCGCCTCATAGGGGGCGTTTATCAGGACTGTCGCGCTCTGTTTGGCTTTGGAGAGGACGTCATATTTTTCCAGAAAAGAAAACAAATGCACGCCGATAAAATCCGCCGCTTCAATAAGATAGGGCGCGCGGATATAATCTTTGCCGAAGCGTATGTGCGAAGTCGTCATGGAGCCCGCTTTCTTTGAGTCGTAAACGAAATAACCCTGGGACATATTATCAGTATTCTCGCTGATAATCTTCATGGTGTTCTTGTTGGCGCCAACGGTGCCGTCCGAGCCGAGGCCGTAGAACATCGCGCTGTAAGCCTTGCTGGCCATATTGCCGCAGTCAACCGGCGTTTTGAGGGATTTGCCGCCCAAATCATCTTCAATACCAAGGATGAAACTTGTTACTGGTTTTTTCGCGTTGAGATTATCAAATGCGGCCTTGACCATGGGGGGGGTAAACTCTTTTGAGCCTATGCCGTAGCGGCCGCCCACGATAAGCGGCGTAACGGGGAATTTGGCCCTTGCTTCCTCGGTAAGGAAAGCCGCGCAAACGTCCTGGAAAAGCGGCTCGCCCAGCGAGCCGGGTTCTTTGGTCCTGTCCAAAACGGCAATTTTTTTGGTTGTTTTGGGGAAAGCAGCAATAAAATCCTCAGCGCTTAAAGGCCTGAACAGGCGCACCTTAAGCACGCCCACCTTTTCGCCAGCGAGGCATTCAACCGCGGTCTGCGCCACGTCCGCGCCGGAGGCCATGACGACGACCACGCGCTCCGCGTCCGCCGCGCCGCTGTATTCAAAAAGCCCGTATTTGCGGCCCGTCATTTTTGCAAAAATTTCCATCTGTTCTTTTACAACGGCAGGCACGGCTTCGTAATATTTGTTTACGGCTTCGCGGCCCTGAAAGTAAACGTCCGGATTCTGGGCGGTGCCGCGGACGGTGGGATATTCCGGGTTCATGGCGTTTTTACGGTGTTCGGCGATAAGGCTTTCGCTTAACATTTCTTTCATCTGCTCTTTGGTAAGCGCGTCAACCATATTAAGTTCGTGGCTGGTGCGGAACCCGTCAAAGAAATGCAAAAACGGCACGCGCGACTTAAGGGTGGCCGCCTGCGAGATTAAGGAAAAGTCCATCGCTTCCTGCGGATTGGCGGAAGCCAGCATTGCCCAGCCCGTCTGGCGCACGGCCATGACGTCGCTGTGGTCGCCGAAGATGGATAAAGCGTGCGTGGCTATCGCGCGGGCGGAAACGTGGAAAACCGTCGGCGTAAGTTCGCCCGCGATTTTGAACATATTGGGTATCATCAGCAGCAGGCCCTGCGAGGCGGTAAAAGTGGTGGTTAAAGCGCCCGCGGCAAGCGCGCCGTGCGCGGCGCCGCTTGCGCCGCCTTCGGACTGAAGCTCGCTCACTACCGGGATATTACCCCAGATATTGGTTTCGCCCTTGGCGGATTTAGCGTCGCAGATTTCACCCATGGTGGAAGAAGGCGTAATAGGATATATTGCAATTACTTCGTTGGTGGCATGGGCGACGTGCGATACCGCGGTATTGCCGTCCATTGCCGTTAGTTTCTTAGGCATTTTTGAGGATTCTCCTTGATATAATTAAATTCTTTGCCGGCGGCGCGCGCCGCCGGCTTCCTGTATATTATATAACTATTATGAATATACCGCAAGGCCGGCGGCCCGCCGCGCCCGTACTGCCCGCAGGATAAACAAATATTTGCATGGGAAAAGAATCAAATAGAATATAGATACCACATACCATATTCTACGCGGGCTGCCGCAGGATTGAAAGAAGAACAAAAATCTGTCTGTTTTTGCTTTGTTTTGTCAGCGGCACATATGATTTTGCTTAAATTAGGCTTACAAATGTCGATATTTTTTATCATATCTTTTATCATATCAAAGCAGAAAGATATAGAATCATATAAACTTCTGTTTGAAGGATTAAAATAGACCCGTCCGTTGCCAAGATCTAAAGTAGCTTGATAATTTTTAGATTTTAGAATCTTGCCGCTGACAGTTCCCGCTATATTTATATCTAAATCTTCAAATGAAGAAGCATATGAGCTGTTGGCAAGGAAAAATCTCTCTTCGGCTTCTTTTACGGCTTTTCCGACGGTCATAATTTCTGCCATTCTTGCTTTGATAATAATTTTTTGATACTGCGGCAGCGCGATAGCGGCTAAAATACCGATTATTAAAACGGCGACTAATAACTCAATTAGAGTAAAAGCCATTTTGTTAAGTTTCATGTGTGTCTCCTCTTGGATTTAAAAATAAACTACCATTTTTTATACCAAACTAAATCCGCTTTTGCAACAGGGTTCAAAGCCGTCATTCTCAAATGCGCTTACAATGCGCGTTTGAGAATCTATAACCGTTGAA
>JAISDW010000119.1 GCA_031264445.1 Elusimicrobiota bacterium | reverse complement strand
TAACCGCATAGCTGTGCGGGGAGGAATAAATATCCGTACTGTCAGCCCCGCGCACAAAGGATACGTTTACATAGCCGTTGCCCTCAAAATCCGCGGGCACGGTTATAGTCTGCTGGGTTGAGGTCGTAGCGGTCCTGAACCATTTCTGCGCAAAGACCTTTTCCCTCTCAATGGTTATGAGCCCCGCGCCGGCATAAGGCGTGATGATGTTTAAAGTCAAATCCCCGCCCGGGGCGATTTCCGTATTTTCAAGCGCGAGTTTAAGCTCGGCGTCTTTTTCAAGCGAATAAGTAAGATTAGCGCTGCCGCTTACAAAATATTCCGCGCGGGCCAGCTTATTGTTAAATTCGTCGCTTATTTCAAGCGCGTACTGGCCCGGGGCTGAAGTATCCAAAATAACGGAAGAACCCTCTTTTTTAATCTCAAAAGGTTTGGAACTTTTTTCTTCCTCTTTCAGTACCGACTGGTATTTATAACTGCCGTTATACTGCTTAACCAGCGTGGATACATGCTGCCGCGCGATAATCCGCGCGGTAAGTTTTGGCAGGGCAATCTGCTCCAAATCAGGGTCAACGGCTATAAAATTAACCGCCGCTGACGCGCCGCGTTTAAGATAATCCAGCCTGTCCGCGCTTTTATAGCCCGCAAGATAATGCGCCGGCGACAACTGAACGGAATCACCCGCGTAAACGCCTGCGCCGCTTTCCTGCTCAAAAGCTTCGGCATTAAGCGTAAGCCGGTAGGAGCCGCCGCTGTAAGCGCTGAGGTCAATATCCGCCCTGGCTTCGCCGTCGGCGTTTGTACGCGCGTCGTCAATAAGACTGATACTGGCGGATTTTATTGTGCTTTCGTTTTTGCGGGAATCCGGGTCAACAAAACTGTAATCTTTATATTTCGGGAAGCGGAAGTTTACGGGCTGCAAATCAAGCCGCGCTTTGTCTTCATAGCTCTGCGCGGGCGAGCCGTATAAATTCTGCACGCTTACTTTTGCCCAGAGCCCCTGCGCCGGCTGCCAGCCTTTGCGTCCGCCGCCGAGTATCTGCGCTTTTACGCGCAGTTTATCTTCGCGGAATTCTTCCACGCGTACGGAAGCATTGCCAAGCTGCACAGGCCGCTTTTTATCCGCATCGTCATACAGATAAGCCTGATACGTGCCGGTCAGATAAGCCGGCTGGGTTGGTACGGTAAAATCAACAAGGCCGTCGGCCGGAAGGCTTACGGTTTTTTCAAACACGTTTTTGCCGCGCGGGTCCTGCAGTAAAAATTTAACGGGTATGCCGCCCACGTAGCCCCAGTCCGGCGTTTTTACCATGGCGGCGATATTAATGTCTTCACCCGGGCGGTATATGCCGCGCCCGCTGAACAAAAACGCGCCGAGGCCTTTGTTTTTATAAGAGGAATAATAAACCCCCTCTTTCTCAAAGCGCGAGTAATCAACTTCCCTGTCCCCGCGTTGCAGCGGGATAAAAGAAACATCGCTGCCCAAAGTGGCGACAAAAACCACGGGCTCTTTTTCTTTTTTGAAATCATTAAGCGAGGGGAAATCCGCATATCCGTTTTCGCCGGTATATTTGGTGAAAAGCGGCAGACCGTTACGGCCCAATACTTCCACTTTTACGCCGGCCGCGGGCCCGCCGGAGGAAACTGACATAACATAAACCCTGCGGTTATTGTCAATATCTTTTTTGACGAGCAGGGCCAGATCCGACACCAATATAAAACGGGTTTCGCTGTTTGTCTGCGATGTTTTTTTTGCAGGGTTCCAGCCTGTAGTTTTGAGAAGGAAGAGACCGGTTTTACCCGGCGTAAGATAGCGGCCCAAATCCAGCGAAGAATAATTAGCCTTCCTGCTGCCGCGCGCGAGCGGGATAATTTCCTCAAAATTTTCCGAAATATTATTTTCGTTAAAGTAATAAGAACTTTCAAAATACGGCCGGCTGAAGCTGCCATAAGTCTGCGATACCAGATGATTAATCTGGCCCGGCAGTATGCGCGAAATTTCCACCTTAATGCCGTCAATGCCGCGCGAAACAAAGCTAAGTTTTTTGCTGCCGCCCAAAGCCAGCAGCGAGCCCGCGCCGGCTATCTTAAGCTCCGTCGGATACGAAGGGACGGAGACTATGAAATTCTTATCCGTCTTTATCTCAAACCCGCCAAGCGAAACAAGCGGAGTTTTTACGGAAACATAAATTTTGGGATTGGTTTCATTATCGGCGCCGTAGCGCAGAGCGAATGTTTTTGTACTGCCGTCGGCCGAAGGCACGGCTGTAAGGGCAATCTTTTTTAGCGAAGACAGCGATTGGGGCGTGATATCGTCAAGAACCCACATTTCGTTTTTATCGGAACCGCTTTGGCTGTCGCAGCGTGTTACCGTGACAGTTTGGCAAAAACAATCCTCACTCGCATTGTAATCCCCACCCTCCTCATTATCGCTGACCGGCAAGTCGCTTATATCAATCGGAGATTCAGAAACGCCTTCGCCGTGGCAGTCGCAGCGTTCTTCTTCAACCTCGCGGCAGGCCTGAGCCTGCGATGAGGCGCGTTTGTCTTTATTCTTATTTATTTTTGGCAGCGCATAGGCGCTGACTTTGCCGGCCAGAGCATCGGCAGGAACAGCGTCGGTAAAATTGACGAATAAAATCTGCTCCGGCTCGTCCTGCTGGTTGCGGATTATGGAGGAGCTTACGCTCTCTATCCTGAAAAATTTATCGGAGCCCTGTATATCAAGCGGCTTTCTGATTGCGGCGGAGCCGTTGAACGCAGCCACGTTTATCATGGCGAGCTGCGGGCTTTCCTTAATGGTTATCGGTACGGATTTAACCGTGGCTTTATATTTGCTCTCGTCGTAAACCACGTCGTAGCGCAGCGGTTTTTTGTCAAGTTCAAGGGTTAAAGCCTTCTCAAAATCCTGAGCGGCAACGGGGTGGGAGAAGCCGAACTCCGCCAGCGCGGTATAAATTTTTGGGTTTTGCGGGTCCTGATACAGCGAAAAATTATCAAGTGTCGTTTTAAACGGCGGCGTATCAAAAGTAAAATCATAACGCGCAAGTTTAACTTTGACATCAGCGCCGCTGCCTGCCAGATTTTTGGGGAATTTAACCGTGTAATGCGCATTGGCCGGCCATTGTTTGGCCGGCGTGAACGCAAGGCGGTTTGAACCCTGCCACTCCCAATCGCCGGCGACGGCAGGCGTTATTTTGATATCTTTGAGAGCGGCCCTCTCTCCTTCCGTACCGAAGTGGATATCCTCGTTAAAATTGATATAAAGGCCTCTCGGAGTGCCGGCTTGCACTTTGCCGTCGGAATCGGTATAAATATAAGGCGGGTAAACTTTTTCCATGCTGAAATCGACCGCGCCGGCTTCATTATATTTACGCAGACTGATAATTTTTTTACCGTCTAACAATATAATTGCAATAATTATGATAAGCAGCAATGCGCCGCCTGTTAAAAGCGGCCGTCTGACAAAAATATTTTTTACTTTTGCGAAAAACTGCGCGATGCGCCCTGTTGTTTTTTTGTTTTCCTGCATAATATTCTCCCTTTAATCAATTAAATCGGATAGAAATATTATACTTTAATTGGCGCTGCAGGGGCAGCAGGCGCGGCTGAAATTCACACTACCCGCAAAATATCCCGCATTTTTGGCCCGTCTGCCGTTGTAATGTTATATAATGGTAATATCGGGTTTTAAAGCTAATTTAAAATATTTAACTCTTTGGATTTCAAAAAATTTAAGAGGTAAAAATAAAAAGTAGACGGGCCTGAAAAATGAAAACAATTACCTTCGTAATCCCATGTTATAACGAGCGGGAAAATATCCCCGCGCTGTACGCGGCCGTAAATGAAATTATGGCCCAAAAGCTGCCGCAGTATAAATATGATTTCATTTTTGCGGATAATGCATCGCCCGACGGTAGCGCGCAGGTCCTTAAAACCATGGCCGCGGCGGATAAGCGTGTGCGCGTGATAATAAATAACCGCAATTTCGGCGTGGACAGAAGCTGCATGAACGCCTTTCTGGCCGCGCGCGGGGACGCGGCAATAATACTCGCATGCGATTTACAGAACCCGCCCGCACTTATACCGGACTTCGTAAAATTATGGGAAAGCGGCGCAAAAGTCGTCTGGGCGCAGAGGGTGGGCAGCAGCGAAAATATCCTGATGAAAGCCGCGCGGGGCCTTTACTACAAAATAATAAAAACCCTCAGCGACGTAAAGCAGTATGAATACACTACCGGCTGGGGGCTTTACGACGCGGGCGTGATTGCCAAAGTGTCCGCGTTGAGGGACCCTGCCCCCCTCATGCGTAATATAATACCGGATTTGGGATATGAACCCGCGCTTGTGCCCTATTGCCAACCGCGGCGCGCGCGCGGCAAATCTTCCTATAATTTTTGGAGATATTTTGATACGGCTTTATCGTCGCTGATAAATACCTCAAAAGTACCGCTTAAAATATGTATTTTCTTCGGATTCTTTACGGCTTTGCTCAGCGGGCTGGCCGGCGCGTACTATTTTGCCTATAAACTGCTTTACTGGGATAGTTTCAGCCCGGGCATAGCGCCGCTTGTCGTGGGGATATTCTTTTTATCTTCGGTGCAGATTTTCTTTTTAGGCATCGCGGGCGAATATATTTTGGCCGTCCTCAGCCGCCAAAGCTTTACCTCTTATGTCATTGAAAAGGAAAGAATAAACTTTGACGATTGAAAGTATGCGGCAGATATTTTCCCTCTCTCTTACGGGAGAGGGAAAATTATTTTATCACGCACGCTATTAATAACGAGGGCTTTAACCATATTCTCTGCCGTCGTTTACGGCATGGCTGTTTTTAATGCAGTTGTTTTTAGCGCGGATAGATATTGGGAAAGGCATATCTTATCCCTGCATTCCAGCTGTAATCCGTATATCCGTTTGATATAAAGCTGCTAAGGTTTGCAAATATTCTGCAATTGTCTGAAGTTTTAAATTCCGCGCCGAGATTCAAACCATACATCATTCTGTCGCGTTCATCGCCTTTGCTGTTGAAAGCGGCATCCTGCCCTTCAAAAGTACTGCTTATTTCCGGGGTATTGCCGCTTAACAGATATCTTAACTCCGCACCGCCGTAGACATTATATATATTTGAATCATAGAATAGTTTCGCGCCCGCTTTTGCGGCAGATGTAAAAAGCGTATCTCCGTTTACGTGTAAGTTCAAAAAGTCTGCGCCGGTTTCATTAAAACCGCTATATATAACGGCATTTCCTACAATTCCCGCAAAAGGTCTGAATAACACAGAATTTCCCAAATCCATTTTATAGCCGCTTTCTAAATCAATAACGGAATTTACCGCGTTAAAATCAGCCTTGGCCGTGCGGGAAGCGAAAGGTATGTAGCGTTCGGTTT
>JAISDW010000093.1 GCA_031264445.1 Elusimicrobiota bacterium | reverse complement strand
ACCGCCCGGCTGAGGGGAGTGTCGCCGCCTTTATTCACGGTGTTTACGTCGGCCCCACGTTCTGTTAAATATCTAACCATTTCAATGTTTGAATTACGGACCGCAAAATATAAAGCGGTTGAGTTATAACTTGTAGCACCGTCTATTTTCGCGCCTTTTTCAAGCAAAAGTTTTACGGTTTCCCAATCTTTATTTTCCGCGGCTAGCGCTATCGGGAAACTGCCTGAAATAGGCTCGTTGGGGGAGGCTCCTTCTAAGTTTTTAAGATAAAGAGCCGTCGGGCTGTTGTCATTTTCGGTAGCCAGGTCAAAAGCTGTTTTGCCGTATTTATCTTTGGCTTTAATATCCGCGCCCGCTTTGACTAACACTTTTGTAATTTCTTCGGACTGATATCTTTTGATTGCGGCTTCATGCAGCGGCGTTCTTTTTAATACGGACGACACGACATTTACGTCCGCGCCGTTTTTTATAAAAAATTCCGCCATTTTGGCAGACTCCACGTAGTGGAGCGGCGTTTTGCCGAATTTATCTCTGGCGTTAATGTCTTCGGAATGCTTTAATAAAACAGATATAAATTCTTCCGGCGCATTATTTTTAACAGCGGCATGAATGGGCGTTGTTCCATTTTTATTAACGGCTTTAACATTAGCTCCATTCTTTAAAAGCAATTCCAATATAGGTTTAACATTATCTTCTGTTTGAATCCGTTGAATTTTAAAGAGAGAGTCGCTTATGCCCCAATCATCGCCACCGCCACAGTCGGCACAAGAAAAACCGTAAAAAAAGAAGTGGAGCGGAGTATTATCGTTTTTATCAACCGCTTTGGCCTGAGAGGGAACGTCTTTTAATATTTGTTGAACCTTTTCCAAATCCCGTTTATTTACCGCATAATGTATTATGGGCAAATAACCGGAGGCCTTATCCTCATCCATAGTTTCGGTCAAGGAGTATATATATTCTTTTATTGCCTCCGCATTCTTAGCCAAATCAGGAGTTGGATTAAATGTACTTCTGTCAGCCAAATCAGGAATTGTAAAGGCACTACCTTCAAGATTAAGATTAGCACCATGTTCTATCAGGTATTTAACCATATCCAAATTATGTTGGACTATTGCATTGGATAAAAGAGTATCACACTTGTAGGGGGCATCACGAGCAATTGCATTTATGTCTGCTCCTTTTGCTAAAAGTAATATAACTATGGCCCAATAGTTATCAACTTTTTTTACGTTACTTGCTTTGTCTGCTGCAAGAAGATGTGCATATGTATCTTTAACTTTTGCACCATGCTTTATTAAAAGTTCTACAAGCTCTACATTGCCTCTAAAAGCCGCATATTCCAACAGGGAAAACTTCCCCTTCTCATACTCTATGATACCTTTGTTAGGATTGGCTTTATTCTCCAGAAGTAGTTTTACATAATCAATATTATCACTCTCCACGGCTATGGAAAGCGGGGTTTTGCCACTGTAGTTGGACACATTAACCGCCGCCTTTTTATCTAAAAGTAATTTTATAAGTTTCAAATTATCATCACTCTGTAATTGCCGCATTAAAATAATATTTCCATCCTCATCTGTTACGTCGAGTTTTGCGCCTTTTTCAATAAAATAAAATATGGGTCCGTACCAAACCCCATCGTCAGAGTATCCTTCGTCTTCGTTTTCATATCTTACCCTGAAAGCGGAATTAATGTCCGCGCCTTGCGATATAAATTTATCTATTTCTTCCACGGATATTCCGGGGCGCTGGCATATTCTGGCAATAAAATTTTTGGTTGCGTCTGAACACTTTTTTTCAGCGCACTCACATATATTGTTTGGTTTTTCTTTAGGCTCTATTTTAGTGGATATTTCCGTAAACTTTCCATCGGCTCCAATTTTATAAGTCGTTTTTATTTCCAGCGTATCTCCCTCTGAGTCTTCAGCGCTATAATTCTTTTCCAATATTATGCTGTCCTTTAAAATCATGCTCCTTTTGCTAAACCATGATTCGCCAATTTCATCATAAGCAATATTCAATTTATCAATAATGTTATAGTCTTTGTCAAATGTAATCAGATCTGTGAAAAGTTCATACTCACCTTTCGTATAGCTAATCGCAAAAGTATAAAAATTATCTGATAATTTTAATTTGTAATTTAATGTAAAGTTCTCAGCATCTGGTATTTTGGATTTTAATTTTAACTTCCCAATTTCATATGCGTTCATTTGACGCGCATTTGTATGATTGTCAAAATTAGTTGAGTCTTTAAACGGCGGTTCTTTTGTTGTTAAATTTTCCATAAAACTCTGCTCATTGTTTCCTTTTGCGTCTGTATTTTCCGACGTGGACCCGATATCAAGTTGCGTTTTGCTTTTATCCTTCGAAGACTCTTGCGCGTTTGAAACGGAACATAACAAACACAGAGCAAGAGCGATAATTACAGCATTTTTTTTCGTTTTCATTTTATTTTCTCCTTGTTACTTAATTTATAATGTAAAGGCTTTGTTTAAAGGTAATTTTTTCATATATACCTCCTTATATTTATATTAGCAAACATTTTGACAATGAGTTTTAATATACTGCCAAATTTATATATTATTTCTGATTTACAAACATTTGACGGTATTTCATATTCGTCGAGATATTCATCTTTGATATGAAAGGTTCTTTTTATGAAATTTTTTTGATATTTAAGAGGATTATTTTCTATTTGCCAACACTGCTGATATGTTTTATGAACTTGTAGAAATTATTTATAATCAGCCGGCGGCCGCGGGGCGGCGTTTTGGCGTTTTACGAGGATATATTCCGCCATATCTTCCCGCCCGCACATAGCATAAATTATGAATTTATTAGCCAGCCCTTTGTATGCCGCGCCAAGCGAAATTGCGGCAAAAAACGCGTAAAGCAGGTCGTGATATGTATGCGTAAGATGAGGCGCGCTGTAAGCCGCGTCAACCGCGCTTAATATTATCACGACGGGATATATAATATTGAAAATATATATCAGCCGCAGGCTGTTTACATCATTTTTGAAAGCAATAATGCGCAGCAGCAGCGGCAGGAAAACATACCGCCCGAAAACAAAAATACACCCGAATACCGCGGCCTTGCCGTATTGCCCGTTGAAAACCTGCCCGCTGCCGGGCGTCGCCAGGGACAGAATTAAAGCCGCAATGGAAGATATCATAATAACTCCGCAGCCGTGGCCACTTTGGATTTTTTGGAATATTCAAGCCCGCCCTGTTTTGTAAGCTGCGCCGCCAGCCGCGTGAAAGCAGATGCGGAACCTTTTTTGTATTCAAGTTCTATTTCGTAAAATTTAAGGGATTTTTGCTGTTTTATTATAATGCAGTCGTCAAAACAGATTTCGGCTTCCAGCGCGGGCGATTTTATATCCCACACGGTGCGTTTGTTCTTGATTATAAAAAGCCGCCTGAGGCCTTCCAGCGCGGGCCAGTTTTTGGCAAAGAAAGCGCGCAAGGCCGCCATGGCCCGAGCGCGGGATTTGGCTGATAATTTTAAAGTCCTCTCCGGCCGTGATGCGAGTCCGTTTTTTATTCTGCTGTCGCCTTTAAGCGTTATTTCATACCGCCCGTTTACGGAGCGGAGCCGCAAAGCCGTTTTAGTCTTTTGCAATGCGCTGCCGGTGGAGTCAAAATAACTGTCAACCACGATAATTTTGCGGCGCGCTCTAGCAAAATCCGCAAGCGCGGGAGCTTTTTGGAAGGCCGCAAAATCACACGGGCCGGCGGCGGCCCATTTATATTCGCGTTCTATAATCATTCCTTAAATGATATCATATAAAAGGAGACGAAAATATGAAAAGACAACCGACGTCTAACCTGTGCTTTTTGTGCGGCAAGGACAATCCGCACGGGTTAAAACTGGTCTGGTATAATGATGAAGATAGCCAGACAATATGGACAGATTTCAGCATACCGGAATATTACCGCTCCTACCCGGGCGTGGTGCACGGCGGCATAATCGCAGCGGTACTTGACGAAACCTCTGGCCGCGCGACTATGCTCGGCGGGGATTTTGATAATCTGATGGTTACGCTCAAACTTGAAGTAGTTTACAAAAAAATAACCCCGACCGATACCCCGCTTAAGGCCGTGGGCCGTGTGCTTAAAGGTACAAAAAAGCGCGCGCAGGTACAGGCGGATATTATACTGCCCGACGGCAGTATCAGCGCAAGCGCAACCGCGCTTGTCTATCAGATGCCGCAGGAGTATCAGTCCCGCTGGGGTGAAGAAAAGCAGGAATGGGACCGCACTAAAATACTATGAGCGTTTATCGCTCCGGCCGCCTGGTTTAAACTTAATTTAAGAGGTGTTTTGATATGAAAGGCATAAGAAGTTTTATTTTCGGCATTATTTTCTTTATATTGGCGGCTTTAATCGGCTACGGGCTGGAGAAAATTATTGTCTATCTGCTCCCTTCGGACCCTGCCGGCGCGCTGGTCAGGGTTTTTGACGTCGGGGTGCACGCGCTTTCCTTTAATGTTA
>JAISDW010000065.1 GCA_031264445.1 Elusimicrobiota bacterium | reverse complement strand
AGGTCGCTGACTGTGTGGTATATGCTTATCAGCAGCACCGGTCTCTGTTCGCGTATAGTGGCTTCCGCCCCCCGCAGCAAATCTTGTTCGAATCCTTCAACATCCGCTTTTATAAGGCCGATCTTTAACCGGTTTTTATGGACGTACGCGTCTATGCTGGTGAGCTCCATGGCTTCTTCCCTTCCGGGCGCATCCGACAGCATCGCGCTGCTGCCCGAACCCGCCACTTTAATCGCCCGCCTGCATTCGTCCCTGCCAATGCCTTTGTTTACGGGGATTATATTTCTGCGCCCGTTCATTTCTATGCTTTTAAGCATCAGGCTATAGTTTTCAGACACCGGTTCAAAGCTATGGACATCCCCTGTCGTGAATTCGGATAAAACCAGCGCGCTGTCGCCGATAAACGCGCCCGCATCTATAAAATCCATGCCTTTTATCCTGTCCAAGTATTTTACATCGGGCAAAGTCCATTTATCACGGAACACCGGCACCTCAAAATGCCGCAGCGGAAGCAGGTAATGCCCGTATGAAAAACATTCCGGCGACAGTTCTATGATCCGTGGGTAAAAGTCCGCAAGCAGATTATTGACGGCCGCAACTTCGTCCGGGAACATAGGCATGTCGCTTGCTTTGGCCGGATTTTTCACGGCGTATTTTATACGGTTCAGAATACGGCCAAGCAGCAGACGGGATGCGCCGTCCAGCCCGGAAACAAGTTTCGTATAATCCTGTGCCATATCTATTTCGCCAAGCTCCCGCCCGAAACGTCCGAGCCATGTCGCTTCAAAGTTCCTAAGGTCCAACAGCCTGACATCGTTCACTTGCCGTAGTGACGGCTTGGGCGGCGGTTTCGGCAATGCGCTCGCAAGCTTGTCTATCTGGGCAGAAACAGCCGCTGTTGCGGCTTTAATTTTAGCCTGCATATCAATGTTATTTTTTCCCAAAATGCGGATTTTGGCCTCAATTCGTTCACTTGCCAAAAGTGCATCGTCAAGTTTGGCGTCCAGCATGGCAATGCGATCGCGTTTCCGCGATCTATCCGGCGCAAGGAACCTCAAAGTATTCCGCAAAAATTTTATCATTTCATTTATCCCGCAAATGCCTCATTATTTCCACATAACTTCGTGCTCCACGCTTTGGGCCGAACATTCCGCTTGCGGTGCCCAGGACGAACTCGTCGACGCCTTTCGCGCTCCACTTTGCGATCGCTTCGGGCGATACCGCGCCGTCCAGTACGATTTTGAACTTCCTGCCCTTGATTTGCGTCAATTGGTGAATTTTGTCTTCAACTTCCGACACGGCCGGCCGGCCAGCAAAGCCCGGGTGAACGCGCATAAGCAGCAGTTTATCCACCAACGGCAACAATGTTTGGAAATCCGCCAAATTCGTATTCGGATTGACGGCCAATCCCGCGATGGCCCCGCTATCCCGTATTTCATAAAGATAATTCGCGGCATTACCGGATTCATAATGGACATAAATTATATCCGCCCGATACTTGAATGCATAGGGCAGATGAACAGCAGGATTTTTTACCATCAGATGCGCGTCAAGCGGCTTGTCCGTCATCGCCCGCACCGCCGCGAAATCGTGCCAGGACAGGGCGAAGTTCAAGACGAATTCTCCGTCCATTATATCCATGTGGAACACATCGGCTTTCGCTGCGTCCAGCGCGGCGACCTCCGCAGCCAGATTGCCGAAATCCGCGCACATTATGGAAGGAGATAAAATGGCTTTACTTATCTGCTTCATTTTTTGATCTCTTTATCCATTTGGCGACTGGAACTTCCACAAAATGATAGCCCGCCATTGCCAATAACATTATCGCCACACAAATCATGCCGAGCGCAAGCCAGTTGTGGGCAATAACCCAATCCTTGCAGCGGGGGATTATCGCAACCCTCGCTAAATCCAATACAAAAATATGAACCACGAAAATCGCATAGGCGTATCGTCCGAGCCAAGCCGACCAATTTTTGTTCAGGAATTGCGATAACCAACCGCGCTTTATCAAAAACAGCCAGAATAAAACGCCGAATAAAATCTGCAAAAGAATTTTGTTAGTTGCGTAATGACTGTTCTGCCGATACAAGCTCACCATCACAAAAAATAATAAAACCGCTTCGGCTATACCGTAACATATTGCTTTTCCTTGATTTTCGGGAGGGCGGGTAAATATAAGACTTTTATAAGCATTTGCTAAAAAGTAGCCGGAAGCAACAAAAAAGAAAGCCCTTGCCATATCATAATGCATCAAAATTGTTCCATATTTCGGCAATACCCCGCCCCAATCCAAAACCAAAACACGCAGACCGATAAATGCAAGCACAGCAATAACAATGTCGGCATACTTTTTTGCCAAAGATTTTGCCAGCCCAAAATATATTACAGAAACCATTAGCAATTCAGATAAATACCACGCAGGGTGAACCGCTTGCCCCCAGCGCGGCCAAGTTGCAAAATCTTTGACAAGCAGCATATTCAGTATATTATCAGTCCAATTGAATTTCCATAATCCAAATAAGCTGGATATCCAAAACAATAGTGTTGTCGCTATTACCAACGGGGCGAAGCGCAACCACTTGTTTTTTATAAATACGCCGATACTCTGCGTAAAATCGGGTTTTAAGAATAAAAAGAACCCTGCCATTAAAAAGAACATCGGGACGGCTTGCCAGCCTCTGTTAAAATACATTTTTAAGCCGTCCACTCCGAATAATACGGCATTATTGTGATAAACGATATGGAACAGCACTACCGCCCAAATCAGGGCAAAGCGCAAAAATTCCACATTCAAGAATTGCCGTTTTTGCTTCATTTCAATGCACCTGCCTTCGGCGTCGCGATAATCCATTCCGCACCGGATACATCAATCGTTTCGCCGGCATCCAGCAAAACAGCCGTCCCCGGCAAAACGCGCACACCGTCATAAATTTTGCCGCCTTCCAGCATAACCGCGAAGGAAAACATATCGCCGGAATTTGTAAAAATGTTTTTATTGCGCACCAGCCGGGTGGAGTACATTCTTTCTTCTATCGGCCCCTCTCCGTATTTTTTGAGGACGGACCGCTTTTTAACGTCAAGGCAGGCCAAAGCACTTTCAAGCTGCAGCGGCCGTTTATTGCCGTTTTTATCCTTGCGCTCATAATCCCAAAAGCGGTAAGTTTTGCCAAAATTCTCCTCAATTTCAAAACTGAGCGAGCCCGCAGTCATCGCGTGCAGCGTGCCGCCTTCAATATAAATATAATCGCCGGATTCAATTTCCATGGCATCAAGCGTTTCCCCGATTTTGCCTTCTGAAATCTTCCCGCGCATTTCATCCGTGCTTGCGGCTTTGCAGCCATTGTACATTTTGCCGCTTGCCGGCGCCTGAAGGATATAAAAAGATTCGTTTTTGCCAAAGGGCCGGCCTTCCAGCTTTGCGGACATTTCGTCATCGGGATGCACTTGTATTGAAAGATCCTCATCCGCCTCTACCAGAGCAGTCAGAATCGGCAGTTCATCGTAATTGCCAAGCCCGTATTTATCGCGGTTTTCCAAAAACCATTGATGGAGATTTTTGCCTTTGTACGCGCCGCTGATAATTTCATTCCGGAATTCTTCCGTGTCTATCGCTGAATATAAATGCCCTATTTTGGTGCAGCCGGAGCCGCTGAACGGCGTCAGCTTTTCCCCGCCCCAAATGGTTTCGTGAACTATCGGTTTCAATATGTGCATTTTATACTTTCTCTATGGATTTCTTGTAGCCAAACCAGCGAATTGCCGGAACTTCTACAAAATGATGAGCGAGAACGGCCAACGCCATAACTACGACCGATGAAATCAAAAAGACCGCCCAGTGATTTGCTGCAAAAAATCCTTTGTGCGGCAACACTATAAACTTTGCCGTTGCCTGCAACGCAAATATGTGAACGCAATATATCGCATAGGCGTATCTTCCCAATAAAACCGCCCAATCTTTTTCCAGCAAGCGCGAAAACCAACCTTTTCTGTGAATGAACAGCAAAAATAGAGCAATGAACGCCAATTGAAGAGACGCCTCTTTTTCTCTAAGCGTGAACAAATTCATCATTACAAATAAAAACAAAGACACTTCCGCTATGCTATAACATATTGTTTTTCCTGTATTTTGCAGAAGATTTTGGGAATTTATGCTTTTATAGGCATTTGCTAGAAAATATCCCACGCCCATATATAGAAATCCTCTGGCCATATCTATGTCCAGCAATATATAACCGCCATTTTTTCCTGGGAACAACATAACATTGGCGGAAATGTACATTATAAAAAACACAACCATATTCATATATTTTTGCGGTATGGATTTCGCTATATAAAAATAGACAAGCGATATGAATGCAAGGTCGCAAATGAACCACTGAAATCCCCCAAGGGAACCCCTAATAGGAAAAAATCCCCATGTTCGTATTAGGAGTGCCTCCAATAATTCTTTTGTCCTAAAATGCCCGTCCAAAAAGAAGCTCGTCAACAATGCACTCAATATGACCAACGGTGCAAGACGCACCCATTTTTTCTTCCAAAACTCCCATGTGCTTTGTTCAGTATGCAATTTTAGAAACATAAAAAAGCCCGCTATCAAAAAGAACATCTCAACCGCCTTGAATCCGCCAGTTGCCCAATTAATTGGCATGCCAACATCCACAAAGGCCTTGATTATCCAAGCATGGAACCATACTATTGTCCACGTCATGGCAAAGCGCAAAAACTCTACATTCTTAAATGTCTTGATTTTGTTTGTCATAAATCTTTGTCCAGCATTATTTTTATGTTTCTCGGCCCGGCGTTTCTTTTCTGGTTAACGGCATGAGCACAACAAAGTCCCGACGGCTTATCGTCGTTTATCAGAATCCGCTCGCCTTGCGGTATGCCGAACAGGATTTCATTGTAGCGGACATCGTGCTTTGCCAAAAATTCTTTCGTCTTCGCCGGCGCCCAGTATTCAAACCGCGCCGTCAGAATCAAAATATAGTCGTCAGCCGGTATTGAACGAAGAAAATCCAGTGCGCCCGGCAGCCATTTGTCCTCGCCCGTCTTGTATCCGTTGTGCTCCACCAGCGTTCCGTCAAAATCCAGAATCCAAGTGTGCGGCAGCAGCGAAAGAGCCAGCGTCTTATTTTCCATCGCCGTATTCCTTAAACCATTCGTTAAAAAGCAGCGTCCCGTTGTAAAAAGCCACACACATGGAATCAAAATCTTCCCAGACATGGCTCGCGAGAGAAAGCCATATAATTGCATGAATAAGTTTTATTTCCTTTATATTTGCTTCCCGTTGGGGGATTTGCTCAAGAAAATATCCGGTAAATTGCTCCCAGCCGCCGCTGCCGATTGCAAAATTTACACCTTCGCCCGTTATATTAAGCTCGAAATTTTTTATGTTGAACTGGTCAAAATTTCCGGCAAGCGCGTAGTAAACCTTGGCCCAGTCGTAGCGCACGTCGCCCAGAACTTTGCTCCCGCCGAAATAGCCCCGCGCGTCAATAAAAAATATCTTGCCGGTTTTATCCATCATGGTATTTGTGAGCTGGCAGTCGCCGTGAATCGGCGCGTAATAAGTGTTCATAAGATTGCCCAGCACAGAGGCGCGCAGGATATTATGCGAATACAGCACATTGCGGCATTCAATGCCGTTTATGCGGATTGTTTCGTCGAAAGCGAAAGGCAGGGCCGTGGCTATGCTCTGCAGGCGGAGCATAGTCTTCTTAAAATATTCCGTATAAATATCCCACGCGGAAGAGAGCGTCCTTTCGTATTTATGCAGCGTTGAAAGCGCGGAAATAATTTTATCCAGGGTATTCTTTTTTGCCGCGGCGTCCAAATCGGCAAGGAAGACATTTGTTCCGTTTATCAGCTCAATGGTAAGCGGGGTTTCGCAGTAAATTTTGGGGACGCTTGCGAAACCGTAGTCCCGCATTTTTTTGTACCACAAAATCTCATACTCAAGCAGTTTAACGCCATCGGAGGTCAGGGCGGTCTTTACCACGTTTCCGTCAATAAATTCTATTTTGTTATACGGGCGGGAGCGGTTTGCGGTGGAATGCAGCGCATTATACGCCTCTATCGTGCCGATATCAATGCTCCCCTTCAGGGAAAGCGGGAACAGCGGTATGCCTTTATCTGCCAGCCATTTGGTGAAAGAGCCTTCGCACGGGAAATCGCAAAACCAGTTTTTATTGTTAAAAACATACAGCCCCGCAACGCCGCAGTCTCTCTTCTGCTCGTTTATTAATTTGCCGTCGCACAGGCTCCATGAACACGGAAAATCCGCAATGCCGACCTGACAGCCCTCTTTTATTTCGCTGACATTAAAAGCGTCGGATAAAATAAGATCGGACCAGATAAGCATAAAAGGCTCGTTTTCGGGGATAAAAGAAACAGCTTCTTTAATCCCCGCTCCGTTTCCTTTTGTTTTTGCCTTGATTAATATATAGTTGACGTCCCGCGCAAATACCGCAAGATAGCGGTCAAGGACGTCAAATTTATAATCGCCGATAATGACAAATTCGTCTTTAGGGTATTTTCTGAATAAATTAAAAATAATTGGCAGATATTTTGCCGAGATAAGACTTTTGGGTTTATTGTGAGTAAGCCGTTTCATGCGGCTTCCCAAACCGCCGGCCTGTATAATGATTTTCATAATAGTCAGCTCTTACTGGTTGCTTTAAATCATTCCTAAAAAATTCTGTTTTCAGACAATAAAAAAACGGCTGCAATATTTAAGCCTTTAAGGGTAACCTAAATATAACAGCCGTGGTTTACCGCCCGAAGGCGGTAAACGCTCGGCACAAAACACTTGGGGAGCTACCCTTTATGTTTTGTGCCTGATAACGAGCTGTTCTTGGACCCTTAAAGCGCCTTTGATTTCTCAAAAGCTCTCCATGTTCTTCACATGGTCCCAAAAACAGAATTAAATTATAGCGGGCCTTTTAAGCCCGAGTTAAACAATACGCCTCCATCTTTAAATATACGCCGTTTCATTATATTATAACATTAATATGTTATACTGAAAAATTTTGCCCACCGTCTTAAAAGGGGTATGCGGGCTATACAACTCTAATTTCTGCCGGTTTCTTTAATAAGCTCAGTAAATTCCCGCATTTCGCCGAGATACTTGGAATGGAATTCCGCCGTCTCGTAAGGCGCGCGGTATGTCCAGTTTTCGGCATTGACAGTGCCCGGGGTGTTAATGCGCTCCGCGCTGCCTATGATATCCTGCAGAGGCAGCACAACCATGCACGAGCCGCTGCCCAGCACGCGTTTTAAAATCGCGCGGCGCGTCTGCGCGTCAAAAGGGATTTTGCCGTCCGTCCTGTCGCCGCTTATCATTTCCCAGGCATTGGCGCGCTGCCAGTCCGGCATGGCTTCCCACCATTCTTTGAGCATCGGCGTATCATGGGTGGAAGTCGTCGCAAGCGAAGCGGCGGGATATCCCGCAGGGTCGCGGAAGATTTCATTATCCTTCTCCCACCTTAAAACCTTATAGCCCGGGAGATTTATTTCCTTCATCAGCTCGCGCAGATAGTCGGGTATAACGCCCAGATCTTCGCCTATCGGCAGCTTGCCGCCGGCGGATTCAACCGCGGCTTCCAGAAAACGCTCCCCGCGGACTTTCTGCAAATATTCGTCCTGCAAATCGTAATGACCCCTGTCCTGCCCCTGTTCAAAAACCCACGTGCGGAAGAATCCCACCAAATGGTCAAGGCGGAAAGCGTCGTAAAGCTCGCAGCAGCGTTTTATCCTGCCGCGCCACAGGTTAAAATTATTGGCCTCAATCTCAGCCCAGTTATAAGCGGGCAGGCCCCACTTCTGGCCGCCTTCGGCCATATTGTCGCCCGGGGCGCCGATTTCGGCGTCAAGCAGATATTTGCGCTGGTTGCACCAGACGTCCGCGCTGTCATAGCTTACGCCGAAGGGAATATCTCCCATAATGACGACGCCCCTTTCACCGGCGGCCTGGCGCACGCCGTCAAGCTGAAGCTGCAAGACCCATTGCAGATAAGTGAAAAACATCATCTGCTTTCCGTTTTCAACGGCAAAGTTTTTGAGGAAGTTTACATCGGTATTTTTAAAAGGATTTTCCCAATGCTTCCAGCTTGACCAGCCAGTAAAATCCTTAGCCGTGCGGAAGATGGTATAAGGCACAAGCCAGCTGTTGTTCTTCTGCTGGAAGGCCAGAAACTCATTGTAGCGCGGCGTGTTTTGGGCCTGCTCGTTCTGCAGGAAATATTCATAAGCGGCCCACATCGTTTTATATTTGGCGGCTTTTATGTATTTGAACTGGGTTGTTTTCTCGCCGCGCCAGTAGGCGATTTCATCGCGCGCGGCGGTTATTATTTCCTGCGCGGCGGGGGATTTTTGCACTTCCGGCACGTCGTCAATACTTATATAAACCGGGTCAAGCGCGTAGGCGCTTAAAGTGCTGTACGGGCAGTTTTCCAGCGGCGCGATTTCGCTTATGGGGAGGATTTGGATAATCTTTATCCCCTCGCCGCCCAGATAATTTATCCATTCTTTAAAGGATGCCATATCGCCGCAGCCCCAGTCACTCGCGCTGCGCATCGCCGCAAGCGGCAGCAAAACGCCGGCGCTGCGGCGGTTGAGAAGTTCATTATCTTTAAGGTTAATCGTCATAAACACCCCTTGTACGCCCGATTTTTATTTCCTTGCAACGGCCTCTATTTCTATCAAAGAACCTTTGGGCAGCGCGGCTACCTGCACGGTGCTGCGCGCGGGCGGGTTTTCTTTAAAAAACTCGCCGTAAATTTCATTCATGTCGGCAAAATCAGCCAGATTGGTTAAAAATACCGTAGTTTTAAGAACATTTTTAAAATCCATTTTGCAGGCTCTGAGGACTTCGCGCATATTTTCAAATACGCGGCGAGTCTGCGTGCGGATATCGCCGCCCATAAGCGCGCCGGTGACGGGGTCGGCCGGCAGGCAGCCCGATATAAAAGCCCAGCTTCCGTTGCGCACCGCCTGCGAATAAGGCCCTATGGCTTTGGGGGCGGCGGCGGTTTCAATAATTTTTTTACCCATATTTTGAATCTCCTTAAAACTATAGTATGTATATATGGTATAAAAAAAGTATCATATTTAAAAGGGCTTTGGGGGGTTTATGGATATATTTTTCCTGGGTACAAACGGTTGGTTTGACACGCATACCGGCAACACAACCTGCACGCTGGCAGAAACAAAAGACGCCTATATCATACTTGACGCCGGCGGCGGCATTTACAAAACTTACGATATCATAAAGGGCAAAAAACCCGTGTATCTGCTGCTGAGCCACCTGCATATGGACCATATAAGCGGCCTGCAGACGCTGCCGCTTTTCAACTGGGCGGGCGGCCTGCACATAATAACGCCCGACGGCATGAAAAAAGAGCTTGAAAACATTATGCGCGAGCCTTTTATGCCCGCGCCGCAGCAGCTGAAAACAAAAACGCGCGTGAGCGAAGTATCGCAGGCCAAAAACCTGCCCTTCAAACTTACCGCGCTGCCCATGGCGCATATCGTGCCGACGTGTGGATACCGCATAGAGGCGGATAAAAAAATCCTCGCCTATGCCCTTGACGGCGGCGTGAGCGAAAATGCCGCCAGACTTGCCGCAAACGCGGATTTACTGATTACGGAATGCTCTTACCTGCCCGGGCAGTCGCCGGATAATAATCATCTTAATCCGGAGCAGGCCGCCGGACTGGCAGCGCGCGCAAACGCGCAGATACTGGCCCTGATACATTTTAAAGCGGATACTTATAACAATCTCCAAACGCGCGACAGCGCCATGGCCGCCGCCGGCGCGCTTTTTACACATACTATCGCGCCCTATGACTGCGACCATATTAAAATCTGAGGCAAAAATTTATGTGTTTAAGCATAATAGGCAGAATTCTGAAAGTGGAAAAGGGCTCGGCGCTTATTGATTTAAACGGCGCGCGCAAGGAAGTTTCCGCCGTTTTAAAACCGCATGCAAAAAAAGGCGATTATGCGCTGGTGCATGCGGGCTTCATAATAGAAATAATGGACGCCAGGGAAGCAAAAAAAGCGCTCGCGGATATCGCCGCGGTAAGATAACGCGCGGATTTACGCAAGGCTGCTATCGAAAAATTTTTATTTCTCCCCCGATTAGCACTGGACTTTCTTACTTTACTCTCCAAAAAGAGAAGAAAGAAAACAGGCAGAATTAATAGTTTTAAATTCTTCCCCTATTAGGGGAAGTACCGGCTGAGCAAAGCGAAGACGGGGTAGGGGTAAATGTGGATGTTATAAAATAAAGAAATAACAGCATAATATAATAACAACTTTATTCCCCCCTACGGCCCTTGCGGGCCACTTCCCCCAAAGGGGGCAGAAGGTTTTAAGCCGTCATTGCGCAGATTGTTTCTCCCTTAAAGTCCAATATCTATTGATATCTGATGCGCCGCTGTATTTATTTATAAATTTTTAGTATCATAATTAAGACGGCGCATGCGCGCCGGAACATGTTGTGAAATCGGCAGGTTTTTGTTTTATGGATATAATATTTTCCGCAGTAATTACCCTTTTCCTGGTTATGGACCCTTTCGGCAATATCCCGCTTTTTATAGCGGCTTTAAAGCGCGTCGCGCCGGAGCGGCGCAACCGCGTCCTGTGCAGGGAGCTGCTTATCGCTTTTGCGATAATGCTTGCATTCCTGTTTATGGGCAGGCAGATATTGCATTTTATGAATATTGAGCAATATTCAATGAATATCGCCGGCGGCATAATACTCTTTATAATATCTGTGAAGCTGGTTTTTAATACCGAAGACGAATACGACGAAGGCAAAGCCCCTTCCAGGGCGGAAGAGCCTTTTATAGTCCCCCTCGCTATCCCGCTTATTGCAGGCCCGGCCACGCTGAGTATGCTTTTAATCATCTGCTCAAATACCAGCGGCGGTTCGTTTTATACTTTGATTGCCATGCTGGCAGCGTCGGCGCTTAACGCGGCGGTTTTGATGCTTTCTTTCCCTATTTCAAATTTACTTGGCAGACGCGGGATTACGGCTATTGAAAGACTATCCGGCATGCTGCTGGTGCTTATGTCCGTAAACATGGTCATGGGCGGCATTGCCGATTTTGTACAGATTTCTGCAGGAATCATAAAATAAAAGGTAAAAACTAAAATGAAAAAATTACTGCTGGCCCTGTTTTTAATATCACCGTTGTTTGCCGCCGCGCAGCAGCAAAAACCGGATGTTTATATCTTCACCTCGCCTACCTGTATGCACTGTATGAAGTTTAAAAGGGAGCATTACCCCGATTTAAAAAAGAAATACGCCGGTAAAGTAAATTTTATTGACATGGATACCTCGGTAGCGAAAAACAGCCTTCAACTTGCCGACCTGGCCGGGAAATACGGTAAACCGCCGGAAGTGCCGGCTTTCATTGCGGGCGAATATTTCTTGCTCGGGTATCCAAATCAAATCGGCCTCTACGCCGAAGAAGCGCTTGACCATATGCTGGCCAACAGCAGAGAAACGCAAAAACCCGGCGAAGTCAACGCTACGGAGGCTTTCAAAACATTTACCCTCGCAGCCATAATAATCAGCGGCCTTGGGGACGGAGTCAACCCGTGCGCTTTCGCGGTGATAGTGTTTTTTGTATCCTTCCTTTCCGTTTACGGATATAACAGGAGGGAGATAATCTACGTCGGCGGCGCGTACTGCCTGGCCGTATTTATAACTTATATACTTCTGGGCATGGGTTTGTTCAACGTGCTTTACGCGCTGGAAGGCTTCCAGCTTGTGGTAAAAACATTTTACTTCCTTACGGCGGCAGTCTGCTTTCTTTTCTTCTTCCTCAGCATATATGATTTTATAATGTACGCGAAAACAAAAGACGGCAAAGTCATGCTGCTGCGTCTGCCGGATAATCTGAAAGTAAGGATTAATAAGATAATAGGCTTCTTCCTGCGCGATAAAGAAAAAAGCGCCCCGCGTCTTATAATCGCCTCACTCGCGGTAGGTTTTGCGGTTTCCCTGGTGGAGGCCGTGTGTACGGGCCAGGTGTATATCCCGACTATAGTGCTTATCATGAAAGAGCCGGCGTTCCGCCTGCGCGCTTTCTTTTATATATTCATTTATAACCTTTTGTTTATATTTCCTTTGTTGGTCGTCTTCGCGCTTTCGGTCATGGGGCAGAGATCGGAAACGCTTAATAATTTCTTCCGCAAAAATCTGGGGCTGACTAAAGTATTGCTTTCTCTTGTGTTTTTGGGCCTGGGCATAATGATTCTGCTGAGCTGAGCTCGGCAGCCATAATATGAAAACAGAATTCCGCCTTAAACGCAAAATCGCCTTTTTCAATATTTTCAAGTGGTTTTTAGCCTCGGTGTTTATAGGCGCCGTCGTCGGCGTCTGTAACGGGCTGTTTTTAAAACTGCTTGCGCTTTCCGTAAACTTCACCGCCGGTTTTCAATATTATTATTTCGTGTTGCCTCTGGCTTTATACATTGTAAATATTCTGGCGCGCAAAGTATCGCCGGAGGATGACGGATTTTCCACCAATGAAGCCATTGCCGCGATAAACGAATACAAACCGGTGTCGGTTATCTCCTCAATTAAAGCCTTTTTCCTGCCAGTGCTGACTATTGCCGCGGGCGGCTCGGCCGGTAAGGAATCGCCCTGCGCCGACGTTGGGGCCGGCGTGGGCAGCTTTTTTGCAAAAGTATTTTCCTTCAACAAAAACGAGCGGCGCAAGCTGATGATTTGCGGCGTAAGCGCAGGCTTCGCGGGCGTCTTCGGCGTGCCGATATCGGGGGCTTTGTTCGGGCTGGAAGTCCTCAGCGTAGGCACTGTGTTTTACGAGGTTATGTTCCCCGCGTTTATCGCCGGCATCACTTCTTATCAGATAACGCAGATGATGGGCGTGGAATATATTTACCACCCGATGGTTCTCAAAGCGATTAATATTGACAGCTCTCTGCTGTTCGTGGTGGCGGCGGGGCTTTTCTTCGGACTGATGTCGCTTTTGTTTATAGAAATATTGAAACTTACGCGCATAATCTTCCGTTTTATAGGTTACAAATTTTCTTTGTTCTGGAAGGTCTTTCTAGCCGGCGCGGCCCTGATAGCAATAGGGCTTGTGTTTTCCCCCGCATATCTGGGCCTTACCATGCAGCGCGTTGACGCGATTTTAGCGGGCGACAGGGCCGCCGCTTTCGGCTTCCTTGCAAAAATGGTGACGACCGGCATAACTTTTGCAGCGGGCGGCGTGGGCGGCGCGATTACGCCCGTAATGTTCATCGGCGCAAACGCGGGTTATTTCTTCGCCGATATGATGGGGCTTAATACAATAACCTTCGCCGCTTTGGGCATAGTAAGCATTCTGGCCGGCGTGTGCAATACGCCGCTTGCGGCAAGCGTAATGGCGATAGAACTCTTCGGCGCGAGCATAGCCCCTTACGCGGCGGTATCGTGCATAGTAAGCTTTTTGGTCACTGGCCGGCGCAGCATTTACAGCAAACAGCCGTTTACTTTTGACAAAAATTTAAGCGACGACGATGAGCAAAGCCCCCACGCGCCGCAGCGCCGCCAGTCGGTCAGAGAGCTCAAAAAAGTGCTTAATAAAAAAAATTTCGTGCTGGCTATGGTGCACCATCTTATCCCCGACGCCAAAAACGCGCGTGCGGTAAAAAAACCGCTTAATACGCCGGTTGAAGACGGCCTGAAAAAGAAATTTTCAATCTTCAGCCATCTGCTGCCCGATATTCCGTCCGACGACGATAAAGGAGATAGTCCTTAATTATGCATACCGCGAAATCATACCGGAAAACTTATTATGTCTGGGCGGCTTTATGCCTGACCTATATATTTTTTATAGCTTTGCTGAGCGCGCTTTTTCCGTACGGGGTGGACGAATATTTTGCTGACTTATCCACACTGCGCAAAACGCTTGACGCGGTTATCTACGCGCATAAAAATATTAACCAGCGCATAGGCGTTTTTTACGGCGTGACGGTCTTATGCTGCGGCAAATGGCTTTTTGTTTTGCTTAACCCGCTTGTACAGCTGTTTTTGTGCAATACATTTTTTTATTTCATATTTCTGCGCCGGCCCGATTTTAAGAGCTTTAAAGATATCCCCATTTTCGGCTGCCTGCTGCTGCTTTCCTTTATGGCCGTGCCAGCGCCGTCGGAAACTCTGTTCTGGATAGGCGGCGCCGTCAATTACAGCTGGCATATGGTCAGTTTTATGATTATTTTATGCGTGCTGCGCGCGGCCGCCGGCGGGATTACCGTTAAGGACGGCAGGCGCAATATACTGCTGCTCGCCCTGGCCGGATTCGCTACCGGCATGAGCAATGAAAATAATGCGCCCATGGCCCTTATTATCTGCGCCGGTTTTTGGGCTTTGTTTATATTCAACAAGAAACGCGCGCCGCTTTGGTTCTACGGCATACTGGCCGGCATTGCGGCCGGCCTGGCGATAACTTTCGGTTCCGGCACGCTGCAGCAACGGCTTACCCATTATTCATTTGAAAGTTTCCGCAGCGCATCCCTTGAGATGAAGCTCTTATTCCATCTCAATCATTTCCATGATTTGCTGGCCGACACTCTGCTGCCTGTTATTACGCCGGCTCTGGCGGCTTTCGCGCTGGCGCAAAACTTCAAAACAGCCGTTAAAAATACCGATTTTCTGCTTGCGGTTTTATGCTGGGCAATATCTATGGTTCTGGCTTTTGTCTTATTTATGGCGCCTTCGGTGGGCAGTATGCGGATTTTTTACTCAGCGGGCGTTTTCGCTTTTCTTGCTTTCATGCTGGCGGTAAAATTTTTGCGGGATATTTACGGCATAAACTTTTTCAGATATTTATTTGCCGGCCTCGGCATTGTTTTTATTGTTATGCTGCCGCTTATAGTATTGCCCTATTTCAATCTGCACGGGCAGAACGCGGCAAGAGTGGCTTTGCTGCGCACGGCAAAGGCCCCAGTAGTTAAGATTCCGCCGCTTACCGTCGTCGGCTGCCCGTGGCCTAATTTTACGATAGCTTATTATGACGGCATATACTCGCCGCGTTTTGCACCAAGAAACAAAATTCCCGCCAAGGTGGAAGCGGTAAGAGGAACTATAGCTTCTTTAATCGCGCCGGTTATTTAATTGGATTTTATTTAAGATGCTCGGCTTCAAGCGTATCGTAGCGCGCCACAACGGCGGCCACAAAACGCCGCTTATCATTATAACTGCCCGGGAAGAAACTGCCTTTAAACCCCGCTATAACGATATTGCGCAGCTGTTTTTTGGTGAGTTTTATATTATTGCAGAGAAGTTCAAGCTCTTTGGTGGAAGTCGTCGCCGAAACCAACCTGTTGTCCGTGCAGATGCTTACGGAAAGGCCGGCCTTTATCATGCGCCCGACGGGATGCGCGGCGACGGTTTTTATTGAAGGCAAAGTCTGCAGATTGCTGGTTATGCAAACTTCCACGCCGATGCGCTCGCCCGCGATATAACTTGCAAGCTCTTCAACATATTTTTTGCCGTCGGTTATTTTTTTGTCTTTTATAATTTTATAGTCAAACAAAAAAGTGCCGTGGCCTATGCGGTTGGCGTGGCATTCGGTAATCGCCTGGAAGATGGATTCGGGCCCGTAAGCCTCCCCAGCGTGGACGGTTTTGCGTATAAAAGCCTCGTGCACGTACTGATAAGCGCGGCGGTGCTCCTCCGCCGGGTAGCCGGCTTCCTCGCCGGCAAGGTCAAACCCGACTATCGGCAAGCCTTCTTTTTTTAGCGCGACGGCGGTGCGCGCAAGCTCGTCGGAGGCGATGGCGAAAATCTGCTCTTTTTCAGCGTGGGCAAGCGTCTGGAACAAATAGGCGTAGTAGGGCGAAGTCTCCCTGCCGAAGCTGCGCATGGCGCACAGGATAAGGCCGTAATGGAATTCAATATCCGCGCCGCTTTTGACGGCCGCACTTTGGTTATGTTCCCGCTGGGCTCTCAACAAACCTCGCGCGGCGGCGCGCACTGCAGCGTCGGGCGTAAATTTTTTTGCATACGAATAATGCAGCTGCGGCGCAAAACGCACTTCTATATAACGTACGCCTTCGGCCAGACAGTCCTGCGCCAGTTCATAGGCTATGCGCTCTATATTTTCCGCGCGCTGCATTACGGCGGTGGTATAACCGAACCCGCGCAAATATTCGCCAAGATTCCTGTACTTTTCTTTAAAAACGGTTTTTTTGAGGCCCTCAGGCGTATAAGCCGGCAGAGCAATCCCTTCTTTTTTTGCAAGCTCTATAAGCGTACCCAGACGCAGAGAGCCGTCCAAATGCAAATGCAAATCCGCCTTTGGGATTTTGGCCAGAAACCCACGCGGGAAGCCGCGCTGCGCGGATAGTTTGCCGGCCATTTTATTTCCATCCCCACTGCTGGCCTTTGGGCGTATCTTTCACTATTATGCCCAGTTTTTCCAGCTCGTCTCTCAGCCGGTCGGAAGTTTTGAAATCCTTATCTTTGCGCGCGGCCTCGCGCGCGGCAAGAAGCTCTACCGCGGCGGCGGGCAGCTCTTTTACAACTTCGCCGCTCAGCAAGGATAAAGCCAAAAACCCGTCGGCATATTTAATAAATTCCAGCTTATCTGCAGCGGCGGCGGGGCCTTTTATAAATTCCCACAGCACAGAGAGAGCTTTAGGCGTATTTATATCGTCGTCCATATCAGTTTTGAATTTTGCTTTGGCTTCCTCCAGCGCGGGCAAATCTTTTACAATGCCGTCGGATTGCTCTTTTAGCGCGGCCACGCGCTCCCTTAAGCCGCGCAAAGCGGCTCTTGCGGAATCCAAGGATTCAAAAGAAAATTCAAGCTGAGTGCGGTAATGCGCGCCCAGGCATAAAAAACGGTAATCAAGCGGGTCATAGCCTCTTTCGCGCAAAGCGTCCAAAGTAAGGAACGTGCCGGCCGATTTGGACATTTTGCCCGCCGACAGCACCAGAAATTCCCCATGTATCCAAAAGCGCACATAAGGTTTATCGTTTGCCGCCTCTGACTGCGCGATTTCATTGGTATGGTGTATGGCGATATGGTCCACCCCGCCGCAGTGTATATCAAGCGTGGGGCCGAAGTAAGCCATTGACATGGCCGAGCATTCAATATGCCACCCGGGAAATCCTATGCCCCAGGGGCTTTCCCATTCCATCTGGCGCTTAGAATCTTTTGGAGAAAACTTCCATAAAGCAAAATCCGAAGGGTTGCGCTTCTCCCCGCTGAACTCCACGCGCGCGCCGGCTTTGAGGCCTTCAAGATTGCCTTTGCCGCCCAATTCGCCGTAGCGCGGGAATTTGGCCGTATCAAAATAAACGCCGTCGGAAGTTTTGTATGTATAACCCTTCTCCTCCAGCGTTTTGACAAGCGCGATCATATCTTTGATATGCTCCGTGGCGCGCGGCGTAAAACTGGGGCGCGCGCAGTTGAGGGAGTGCAAATCTTCAAAAAACTTCAGCTCGTATTTTTTTGCCAGATCCCACGCGCTGGCGCCGCCTTCGCGCTTGGCCGAAAGTTCTATTTTATCTTCGCCCGTGTCGCAGTCGGACGTAAGGTGGCCCACGTCGGTTATGTTCATAACGTGCGTGACTTTATAATCCCTGCGCAGCGTGCGGACTATTAAGTCCTCAAAAATATAAGTCCGCAGGTTGCCGATATGGGCGTAATTATATACCGTGGGGCCGCAGGTGTAAATGCTGACTTCGCCCTGCTTCAGCGGCGAAAATTCCTCTTTCTTTTTTGACAGCGTGTTGTAGAAGCGTATCATTTTGCCACCCCTTAGTTAATTTCGTCTTTTAGTTTTTGGTATTGCTGGGGAATTTCGTCAAAAAACAAATCGCACGCGGCTTTGCCGGCGGAATTCGCGCTGCCCTCGCCGAGTATGCACTGCACGTCCATTATTGAAAGCGGGTTTACGGCACCCGCGGGCGACATGGCGTAAGTAAAGCCCGACGGCCGGTATTCCCTGACAACGATTTTATAGGCGGCGTCAAGAGCCTGCTGGAACAGGCCTATATCCTTCTGCCCCGCGTCGCGGGAGAGAAAAATCTTTTTGGCCGCCATCACTACGACCGCCTCGCCGTAATTGCTGCCGGTGCTTTCTATGATTTCGTTGCCGCCGGCGTCGTAGTCTATGTTGAAAGAAGGCGCGTCTATATTAACCTGGTCAACCGCGCCGTCAAGGCCGGCCAGAGCAGCGGCATTATGCTTTTTATCCTGCTCGTACTGCTCGTAATTTATCCCCTGGTACTGCTTATAACCCTTTCTTACGCCGCCGCACGCGGCGAAGACTAAAATAAAACCTAAGCAGAAAAGAAAAGAATATTTCATCGTGTTAATCCCCCCTTACTTATATTTTTATGGTTACAACGGCGTGGCAGGCCATAGCCTCGCCCCGGCCGATTTCCCCCATACCTTCATGGCTTTTGGCCTTGAAACTTATATTTTCAAGCCCGATTTGGAAAATACTTTCCAAAGACTTCCGCACCGCTTCATAATGCGGACGCATTTTGGGCTCTTCGGCAACTATGGTGCAGTCTATATGCACAATTTGCGCGCCCCTTTCCTTAAGTATCTCCAGCGCGCGCCGCGCAATAACCGCGCTTGATATGCCTTCCGTGGAAGCGTCGGACGGAGGGAAGTATTCCCCTATCTCGCCGGCGCAAGCCGCGCCCAAAGCCGCGTCGCATATTGCATGCAATACCAAATCCCCGTCGCTGTGGC
>JAISDW010000122.1 GCA_031264445.1 Elusimicrobiota bacterium | reverse complement strand
AGAAGTTTCTTTGAAGAATTTTTGCAAGTAAAGTATGATGATGTTGATATGTATCTTTTGAACTTGTCAGAAAGCAGAGATACTATAAAGACTTTTAAAGATTTATACGATAAAACCATGAGTATTTAAACATGGGGGGATTATGATTGAACTTAAAAAAAATCATATATATCAAGGTGATTGTGTAGAAATATTAAAAATTCTTCCGAGCCATTCAGTTGATTTGATTTTTGCAGATCCGCCTTACAATATGCAGTTAAAAAAAGAACTTTATCGCCCTAATAATACAAAGGTTGATGGAGTAAATGATGATTGGGATAAATTTTCCTCTTTTTCAGAATATGATAATTTTTGTATCGCTTGGCTTAAAGAATGTAAGAGGGTTTTGAAAGATACAGGAACTATTTGGGTGATAGGCTCGTATCATAACATTTATCGTGTTGGCAATATTATGTTAAATTTGGGTTATTGGATACTTAATGATGTCACTTGGCACAAATCAAACCCTATGCCCAATTTTTTAGGGACAAGATTTACAAATGCGACAGAAACGCTTTTGTGGTGTTCAAAGGGCGAAAATCACAAAAAATATACTTTTAACCATAAATTAATGAAACAATACAACGGCGGTAAACAGATGACTTCTGTTTGGAATATCGGTTTATGTATTGGAAAGGAAAGAATAAAAGGCGAAGATGGCAAAAAGGCGCATTCAACACAAAAACCTGAAGAGCTTTTAAAAAGAATAATTCTCTCAACCACTAAACAGGATGATGTTGTTTTAGATCCATTTTTTGGCACGGGTACGACTGGAGCAGTTGCTAGAAAACTTGGGCGTAATTTTATAGGGATAGAGAGAGAAAATGATTATATTCAAGTGGCAAAAAATAGGATAGAAAGTATAAAACTTTTGCTCCCTGAAAGTAGTTGGGTTGAAACCTTTAAAGAGGAACAGCCCAAAGTTCCTTTTGTTAATTTGGTTAGAGAAAATATTATAAATGCTGGTGAGCTTCTATATACACGAAGAAGATATAGTAAAAAGGCTGAGGTTCTTTCTGATGGCAATTTACATTATGAAGATAACATAGGTTCTATTCATAGAATTGGTGCAATAATTCAGAAAACACCTTCTTGTAATGGCTGGAAATTTTGGTATATTTTTAAAAATAATAAAGTATTATTAATTGATGATTTAAGAACGGAATATATAAGAGGAAATTATATATTGTAAGGGATATATGTGCAGGTTTATCTAAGGCATATTAAAAGGTGTATCGCGGCTTAACATGCTCTACTTGCGCCCTTACATATTTGATGGGTAAATAAATTCGAAAAATATGCATATTATAGAAATATAAAGATAGATGGTATTATAAATATTGCAATGAAAAACATATTTGATTTTTTGGCGACGGGGTTTGGCATAAGTTTGCTGCCCGCGCATATTTTAAAAGGCCGTAAAAACACAGGCGCGGGGTTTCTGGGCACTTTGCTGGCCGTGCCTGCGGCTTATTTTTTTATGATAAAGATGTCCGCTGCAGGGCAGCTTATTTTTACCGCCGCGTTTTTCTTTTTTGCCGTATGGGTAGTTTCCAAAACTACTTTTGAAGGCCATGACAGCCCCAAGATTGTTATAGACGAAATCGCCGGCTATTTTTGCGCCGTCGCCTGCCTGCCGAAAACTGGTTTTATGCTGCTTTGCGCTTTTATTTTGTTCAGATTGTTTGACTGGCTTAAGCCGCTTTTCATCAAAAAATTTGACAATATGAAAAACGCATGGGGCGTAGTGTTGGACGACGCGGCCGCCGGTATCTGCGCCAATTTTATCTTACAACTTGTTTCCGTAATTGGATTTTTAGGAAAAAGTTAATATAATGTAATGAGAAGCAAAGGAGCGGACGGCAGTTTATGTAAGCCCGAAAGGCTTATAAAAATTTGATACTGTTTTTGGAACCTTGTGAAGAACAAGGTGAGCTTTTGATATCTCAAAAGCACAATTGAAGTCCAAAGACAGCTCGTTATCAGGCGTAAGATGTTGGGAATTGCAAGCCCGATTTCTTACGCCGAGCGTTTACCGCCTTCGGGCGGTAAACCACGGCTGTTATATTCTGGGTTACTTCAATTGGCTCAAATATGGCGGCCGTTTTTGTTTGTAAAAACCAAAAATAAGGAGGCAATAAAGTATGAAAAATATAAAAGGTTTCACGTTGATAGAACTTCTTGTTGTAGTTGTTATTATAGGCATTCTTGCCGCTATAGCGCTGCCTCAATACCAAAAAGCTGTTATAAAATCAGAAATGTCGGGTGGTATTATAATGGCAAGAGCCATTATTGACGCTGAGCAAAGGTTTTTTCTCGCAAATGGAATATTCACCGATGACCTGGGCAAATTAGATATTGATATTCCTAGTGGAATAAATGAAAAATTCTATTCAATCACATTTGTAAACTCAGGCACTGCTTCATGTATAGATTGGGACCTCAAACTTAAAAAAAATCACTTTGGCGAAATTTGGATAGCGGCCTATCTTGAAAGCAACAGGATTTATTGCGCGGCCCGAAAAACCGGCGGGGCAAAAGCAAATGATTTTTGCAAACAGTATAATTCAAATAGTATCACGTGCCCATGTCAGTCACTCTTTAACTGTTATGCAATTAAATAGAAATTAAAAGCAGGCATTATATTCGTTTATATTCTTCGGCAAAACCGAAGAATATTTTTTTGCGTACCGCAAAAATGATAAAATTACAATAAGGAGTTTTTAATATAGAACTTATTCATAAACGAGGTAAATAAAAATGGACTTTTCGCAAATGGGCAGTATAAAGGAACTTTTAAAAGCGGGCGGGCCGGTGCTCGTGCTGCTGCTTCTGTTGTCAGTTTATTCAGTTTCAGTGATGATAGAGCGTTTTTTTAAATACCGTGCGGCGATAGGCAAATCCCGCAAACTTATGAAATATGTGCGCTACTACCTGCCCTCGCGCGATTTTGAAAAAATCACCGCTGCCTGCCGCCGCGGCGGTTATGCGGGCACGCCGGCGGCCGCTTTGGTGCTTAATGTGTTCAAATCTCCCAAAAATACTCTAGCGGACCTTAATGATTTAGCCGATTCCATTATAGACTGGGAGCAGGCCCGCCTTTCGCGCAAGCTCGCCGTGCTTGCCACGCTGGCCAGCACAACGCCGTTTATAGGACTCTTCGGCACGGTTTTGGGCGTTATGCGCGCTTTTGCCGATTTGGCGGCATTATCGGGCGCGGGCGGGCCTTCGGTAGTGGCCAAAGGCATAGCGGAGGCGCTGGTAAATACCGCCGCCGGCCTGTTTGTGGCCGTGCCGGCGCTTATCGCGTATAACTATTTTACCAGCAAACTAAATTTCTTCGCGGAAGATATGCAGTATTTATCGCAGGAATTGATTTCCGCAAAAACTTATACGCCGGCGGACAGCGTAGTAATTGAAACCGCGCGGGATATAAAATGAGAAAGCATCACAGCAAAGTGATGGGCGATATCAACATGGTGCCTTTTATAGACATCACGCTGATATTGCTTATAATTTTTATGGTGATGACGCCTTTTATAGTGCAGTCCCAGCTTAATGTTGATTTGCCCAGCGCCTCCGCCGTAAACCGCATAAGCGAAGATAATGTGATAAGGGTGGAAATCGCCAAAGACGGCGCGGTGCGCGTGATGGATACGCCCGTCGCCCGCGCCAAGCTGCAGGAAGAATTGCAGCTGCGCCTTGGCCGCGCGCATGAAAAGACCATACTTGTGCAGGCCGATAAAGACGTCCCCGTGCAGGAAGTCGTCAGCGTTTTTGACATGGCTAAAAAACTCGGCGCGGCGCGCATGGGAATAGGCGTGAACGAAAAGCCTTAACCTTAACCCGCGCGCGCAAAGCGCGGCTTAATATATGAATTTATCAATAATATTTTCCGCCTGGCTGCATATAATGCTGTTTTTGTTGCTGTTTGTATGCATGAAGCCTGCCATAAATACAAAACAGGCGGTTTATACTATTGATTTTATAGGCGCATCCTCCAAACCCATGCGCTACGGCGCGCCGGAAGGAAATGGCGCCGCCCAACAACAACAGCCTGCAGCCGCGAAACCGTCTGACGAAAGCATCAAAACCGCCGCGCCGCCGCCTCAGCAGCCGGCAAAAAAAGAACCCGCAAAACCGGCTTATAATTCCAAAGAACAGATTGCTAAAAACGCCAAAAAGAATCCTAAAAAGGACGCGCCGGCAAAAAAAGAGCCCGCGAAACCCGCGAAAGAGGAAAAAGTCGTCCTCTCAAAACCCAGCATACTTGGCGATATTGACTCCAGCAATATAGACCCTTCCGCGCTGCACTCCCTGAGCGGCGGCGGCGAAGGCGGCAATAATGTCGTGCGGGCGAGTTTTACCAATTTTCCGTATCCCTGGTATATAACCCAGGTGCGCAATGCACTCTGGCGCGAATGGTCCAAACGTATGCCCAGGAAGACGGGGCTTTCCACGCTGGTTTCTTTTACCATTGACAGGCACGGCGCTATTTACGGCGTGCAGATAGAGCAGTCTTCGGGCAATGAATCTTATGACTATGCCGCGATGTCCGCCGCGGGCAACAGCGCGCCGTATCCGCCTTTGCCGGCCGGCTTTGAGCGGGATATATTAACAGTGACCGTTGAATTTAAAAATGAAGAATAAACCCTTAAAATTTTGTTATCATTTAACAAAGCAATTGAATAATAAGGAGAATTAAAATTATGCAAATACTATGGCGTGTACTTCTGCTGGCGGCGCTGCACTTCGGCGCGCTGGTGTGCTTCCCCGATTATACGGCCTTTGCGCCGATAACAGTGTTTATTATCTTCCTGATATCCTGCGCGGCTATGGTGGCGGCGACTTCGCTTATGTCGCTCACCGGCCTGGGCAGGTATTTCTTCATGAACAGATTGTTTGAGATTATTATGCTTGTCGCCGTCGCCGCGGTGCTGCTTATTTTTACGCCGCAGCTAAACGGCACGCGGCCGTTTGATAGAGTAATGGCCGGCAATTACCCGACTAAGCGCGATATTGACCGCGGGCTCGCCAAATTCGGCCTTAAAAGCGTTAACGAGGTGCAGTCAAAAATTAATTCCGCCGCGGGCAAAATAGGCGACGGCCTCAACGACGCCAAATCCGTAATAGTAAAAGAGGCGAATCAATAAAGAGGCGCAAAAAATGAAAAAGGCCGTAATAACCGGCGGGCTGGGTTTCGTGGGGCGTGTGCTTACGCAAAGGCTTGTGCAGGAAGGCTGGAGCGTTAAAGTTCTCTCCCGTTCGCTGCCGCGCGGCGAGGGTGGCAATCCTTCCGTCCAAGTCGTAAAAGTTGACTATAACGATATCGCGGCCCTTAGCGCGGCATTAGACGGTGCGGATACGGTTTTTCACCTTGCCGCGGCTATATTTGCTTTTAACAGGGAAGAGTTTGAGCGCGCCAATGTCGCCCTGACAGCCAATCTGGCCGAAGCCGCCGTAAAGGCCGGCGTGAAGGCTTTTATTTATCTTTCCAGCCAGGCGGCAGCCGGGCCCAGCCAGTATAAAAATAATCCGCGCGCGGAGGACGACACGCCGGCGCCCGTTTCAGACTACGGGGCAACCAAACTCGCCGCCGAGGAAATTGTAGAAAAGCTACCCGCGGACATGCACAAAGTAATCCTGCGCGCGCCCGTGGTTTACGGCAGGGACGACAGCGGGGTATCCAAAATAGCGGCGTGGGTAAAGCGCGGGTTTATGATTAATGCCGGCCCGGCTGATACTTTTTTTAATTTTATTTATGTTGACGACCTCGCGCAGGCTTTATATACCGCCGCCGAAACACCGCAGGCGGGCGGGCAGATATTTTTTGTGTGCGAAAACGCCGGCTACAGCTGGAAGTATTTTATAGAAGCAATGGCCGGAGCCATGAGCTGCCCGCGGCCGGTGATGTTCAGCCTGCCGCACTTCGCGCTTGAAATCGCCGCTTTCATATATGAGTTTATTGCGCGTATTTTCCGCTTCGCTCCCGCTTTAAATTATGATAAAGTAAAAGAAGCCGACATAAAAGGCCACTGGCTCTGCAACCCGCAAAAGTGGATAAATCTTACCGGCCAGAAATTTGTTCCCCTGAAAGAGGGGTTGGAGGTAAGTTTCAAATGACGGATAAACCCGATGGTTTTGCCGCCGTCCCCGATAGCGGGCGCGGCCTGGGGAGGGAGTTTTCTTCCCCGTGTTATTTAGCTGCGCTGCTGTGCACTCTGACTATCTTCCTGCTGGGTTTCAAGTGGACGCTTTTGGGCATGTATATGCTGCCTTATGTTTTCAATCCTTTCGTTTATATATGCCTTATAGTTTTTTGGCTTTATTATAATTTTGTGTGGCTGCGCACCGCGCTTTACCTGCCCGCCTCTATTGCGCTTGCGCTCAGGAGCTATAACGCGCTGGGCGTTAAAATAAGTTTTTGGCGCGCTTTGAAGCTGGCCCTGTGCAAGGCGGATAAAATCCGCAAAGAAGATTTGCATCTGCTGCGCGCAGGCGGTTTGGTGCGCGTTTTGGCGCGCTCCTTCATGAAACACGGAATACTTTTGAATTTCCCGCGCAATGAGGCCGAGCGGCTTTCCACCGCCGTTTTTATACATAATAAACGCAAAGTTTTTTTATGCTTAAGGCGGATTGTGCCTTATCTCGCGCCGGCTTTTATAGCGGTTTTGATACTCACGCCGACGACGTTTTTCTTATCATCTTTCAATTACAGATACCTGATTGAAAAATTTACCGCCGCGCCGCTGCTTACGGGTTTCTGGATATATCTTGCGTTTCTGCCTTTTGGCTTTATCTGGATCTTCCTGACGCTGAGGCTGCTTATCGTCAATATGCTTGGGCCGCTTGTTAACCTGCCCGAGGCGGATTTATACGCGCAATACCTTCTGGAAAATAAAATAAATATCGCCTTTGACAAACCGCAGCGGCCGGCTTTTGAAAGTATTATGGCGGTTTTGATGCTGTGCGCCAGCGCGGCTTTTTATGTTTCCACAATATTGGGCCAGTGCACGGTGCTGCTTGAGGGCGCGATAGGAGGATGACTTGCGGGGATATACCGCCGCGTTTGTAAAAATTTGATATAATATTTTTTGTCGTCGGATGCAACTTTTAAGGAGAGATGGCTGAGTGGTCGAAAGCAACGGTTTGCTAAACCGTCGTACTGGTTAATTCCGGTACCGTGGGTTCGAATCCCACTCTCTCCGTTCTCTAGTGCGAATTAATTAGATAAAATCTCCGACAATGTTTTTTGCCGTCGGAGATTTTTATGTGCTTGGAACTAAAAATGCTGTTTTTTGGGATTTTCCGAGAAATAAAAAACCATTCTGGAGTTTTTTCTCTGAACGGCTTTTTTGCAGTTCCCTATGGCTTTTTATTTTATGTTTAAAAACCGCTCTTGCTCGCTCCAATCCGTCGTATTTATCTCGGTTAGTCTTTGGAATGTTATGTCTCTTGGCTGAGTTCCGTTTAATATGCTCTGAATTATTTTAGGCGACAAATATGCGAGTTTTAAAATTTTATCCATATACCTTTCGCCTATATTCTCTTCTTCGCATACGATACTTCTGCTGAATACGGTGCTTTTTTTTAATTTTTTATTCCACTTATAAGCCCTTAAAATTGCCTTTATAAGCTGTTCATTTTGTTCCTGCTTTTCATCCCCGGCGCCGATTATGATTTTACTGCCGTTGTCTACCACGGCGACGCGGATATCTTTGACAATTGCTTCTTCGGTTTGGATTTTTATCTCGGGTCTTAATTTTCTGCTTTCGTAGTGGCTTAGCAGAACCTCTTTTATATACTCCGGATAAAATGCTATTTCAACTTTTTCTTTAAATAATTTTATTCTGCTAATTGTGTCCCGTATTATTTGCGGCGTTGGATTTATTTCTTTGGATTTTTTGAGGATTTCTTTTTGGGTTGTTAAAGGCAGGTCTTTCAATAAATTCTGTATCGTTTCTACATTTTCAAAAATTCCTTTTATTATTTCTGATACGAATCTTTCTATCTCCCCCACCGCTATTTTTGTTACCTCGCCAATTTTTTGTTTTTCTTGTCTTATTACGGCCTGGCTTAAATAGTATCTGTATCTTTTTCCTTTTTTGTTGCTGTGGCTAGGGCTCATATAATTGTCCTTATCGTCAAATATCTTCCCTGCCAGCAACGACGGCTCCTTATGATTTTCTATACTTCTCTCTTTAATGCGATTTTCTTGTAAGATTTCTTGGGCTTTTTGGAATAATTCCGGATTTAATATTCAATCGTGTAATCCTTTGTACCATTTATCTTTATGCGGCACTTCGCCCACATAAACCCTGTTTACCAAAATCTTGTAAAGGTTCCCCGTGGTAAGCGTCAGGTCATACTGGCTTTTTACGTCGTTTTCCTCAAGCCAATGTTTTAATTTTGTTACGTTTTTTAGTTCTATATATTTTTCAAATATTAAATTAAGCTTTTTTGCTTGTATCTCTTCCGGGAAGATTTTCTTGTCCTTGCGGAAATAGCCTAACGGCGCCGTGCCGCCCATCCACATACCTTTTTGCTTGCTGGCGGCGTATTTGTCGCGGATGCGCTCGCCTGTGACCTCACGCTCAAACTGTGCGAAGGACAGAAGCATATTTAAGGTTAACCTGCCCATACTGGTAGTCGTATTAAAATGCTGGGTTATTGATACAAACGAAGTCCCCGTCTTATCTAGCACCTCAACAATCTTGCTGAAATCGTGCAAGCTTCTGGTAAGCCTGTCTATTTTATAAACTACAATTATATTCACAAGCCCGGCGGATACATCCGCAAGTAGTTCTTTTAAAGCTGGGCGTTCAATATTGCCGCCGGAGTAACCGCCATCGTCATAGTGTTTTTCTATAAACTCCCAGCCTTCGTGTTTTTGGCTCTTTATATATGCCTCACAAGCCTCCCGCTGTGCATGTAAACTATTGAAATCCTGTTCCAGCCCTTCTTCGGAAGATTTACGGGTATATATGGCGCATCTTATTATTTGTTTTTTGTAGTTCATTTTTTAACTCCAAAGAATAATTTCCCGTTCCACTGCGTCCCCGTTATTTTACGGGCTATGGCCGATAAACTTTTATAAGTTTCGCCGCTGTAGATAAAGGTGGAGCCGGAGGCTTCAACTTCATGCGTTTTGCCCTGCCATTGTCTTATAAACTTTGTGCCGGATTTTACAATCAGTTCAGGTTTCACTTTTTTGCCAAGTTCATACTGCGATAGCGCCACGTCCATCATCTTGGAAAACCTTTTAAGATTTATCCCTTGTTCTTTAGCCTGTTTTTGCCATGAGATATTCTTAGACAAGAACTCTCTACTGGACTTTGTTGGCGTCGGCATTTTGAAGTGTTTTTGCCACTCTACTTTTAAGGCAGATAACTCCTGCTCTGTCTGTTTTTTATTTGATATGTATTCTCGGTTTTCCATACTCTACTCCTATACACATTACCGCTTACTAGCGGGAGCATAGTCAAGTCTTTTTATTAATTTATCTAATAAAAAATGTTATACTTAAGTCCGATACGGACGCGGAATATAAGGACATTTTAAACATTGATATCTCCAAATTAAAAAACAATATAGAAATAGGCATTGCTTACGGCGGCTCGTGTACCAGCGGGAAAATAACAGATATGTATGTGGAGGCGCTAAGCCGTACGGAAAAAATAGGAGCCAAAATACCCGATACAGTAAATTTCTATATTCAATTTGGTTCTCTAAAAATAAAGAATTATTCTCAAAAAAAGGATATATCAGATTATTTGAAAGAATGGGAGTAAAATTGTTAGAGCCAAGCTGCGACGCCTGTATAAATTCCGGCCCAGAAATAAGCACTGCTAATCGGCAAATATCAATAAGCAGTATAAATAGAAATTTCCTGGGGCTATCCGGCCTCGGTAAAGTATATCTGGCCAGTCCCTATGCCGTTCTATCCAACAAAAAGTCCCCATTTTAAAAATGGGGATTTTTTGCTGATATGAAAACCTCTTTTTAATTAACGCCGTGCATCCAGGATTTGATTTTGCCGGAGAAAGTCCACACAATTATGGCAAAAACAATCAGTATTCCAGCCGGCACCGCGAAGAACATCGGCAGAGACCACGATGTTGACAA
>JAISDW010000069.1 GCA_031264445.1 Elusimicrobiota bacterium | reverse complement strand
CTTTTTTCTAAATCTTATTCCGGGCTATTTCCCCCCGGCCCGGGCTACCTCCCGGCGGCCCCGCCGGCCAGCAAATCGCGCCGCGCCGCGTAAGCGGCGAGCGACACCGCCGTGGAATAAAGCGGCTCAAAATACTGCTCGTCGCCGGATATCACGTCGCGCTGCACAAGGCCGCGCCGCACGTTTTTGAGGCCCGCGGACTGGCTGCACTGCTCCGTTATCCCTGGCATCAAGGAGCCGCCGCCCGTCACTATGCCGACGGCCGCCAAATCCGCAAAGCCGCTTTTGTCAACGCAGATTTTGACCTGCTCAAACAAATCCTGCACGCGCGGCTGTATTATATCCAGCAAAAAACTTTTTTTGACATTATGCACCGTTTTGCCGTCAAGAGAAGGCACCGCGATATCGCCCTCGTCGGAAAGAAAAGACGGGAAGCACAGGCCGTGCTTTTCCTTAATTTCCTGCGCGGCGCTTTTTGGCGTATGCAGCGCGTAGGCGATATCGCGCGTGATTAAATCGCACCCGAAGGGCAAGTCCCTGCTGAAGCGCAATGCGCCGTCAACGTAAAGGCCGATGGATATCGTCTCCCCGCCGAGGTCTATGAGCATGGCGCCGATGTCCTTTTCCTCCTGCGTAAGAACGCTGTCGGCCAGGCACATAAGGCCGTAGAAGGTGCCGTCAATCCTGAACCCCGGGCGCGTAAGCGCTTTGTTTAAATTGTTTAAGCTGGAGGAAAGGCCAGTGGTTATATGCACGTCAACCTCCAGCAGCGAGCCTTCCATTCCTTCCGGATTGCTTATGCCGCGCTGGCGGTCTATGCTGAAACCCTGTGGGATTACGCTGATAATTTCATTATCGTTTTTTATGGGTATTGAGCGCGCGTTAAGGACTGCCTGCTCAATATCGTCGGAGGTGATTTCCTTGCCAGAGCGCGATATATTATATGTGCCGTGGTTGGTGAAACTTTCAAGATGCTCGCCGCGCACGGCGACATAGAGCGCGGTTAAATCTTTATTCGTTTTTTCCTCAAGGTAATTAATGACGTCTGCCGCCGCGGCGGAAGTCTCCCTGATATCGCTTACCATGCCGCCTTTGAGGCCTTTGCACGGCACGCTTACGCCGCTGACTATCCTCAGGGAATTTGACTGCCCGTCATACTGCGCGGCCACCGCCGTTATTTTGCCGCTGCCTATATCAAGGCCCGCTATTAAATTTATTTTCATTTTTTCACGCCGTCCGCCTGTTATATTGACTGTTTAAGGTAAATTTTACCATCTTCATAATAGTTAAAATTTATATCGTAGGGCTGCCTGAGCCCTCTTGCCCGCGCCTCGCGTATAACCTGCCCGAGGCGCGCGGTTTTGCGCGCATAATCCGCAAAGCCGCCCATATCCGCAAAAGCCGTATCTTCCCCCAGCTGAAGGCTGAAAGTTTTGGCGCCCATATCCAACGCGGCCGCCGAAACCCGCTGCCCGCCGTCAATGCCGCCGGCGTTGCCAAGGGCTTTAATTAATTTTACTAATTCCTGAGGCAGAAAATCACTTTTTCCCTTGTCTTTAACATAAACCGGCAGCAACGCGGCGGCGGCTTCGCGCCCGTCATCCGCGAAAAACGCGCCCGAAGGCGCAAGCAAAAAAGTTTTATCCTCCGTTATAATCCGCGCGAGCGGGGTTTGTTCTTTGACCTTTATTTTCAGCTGCCCGTCAAACCAGCCGCGCCGCACGCTTATGTCTGAAAATTGTTTTAAAGAAGATTGAAGCATATCTTCAAGATTAGCCGCGTCGCGCGCTGTAATATGGTCACCCGTGTCAAAGCCGACGTATTTGAGGACTTCGTACCTTGCCTCCGGCGTGGCGCCCGTTATTTTGATTTCTTTGATGCGCCATCTGGCCCACTCCGGCCCGCTGATTTCAAATAAAACGGCGCTGAGCTTATTTAAGCCCAGCGCCGCCAAAACCAAAAACGCGGCCGCAGCCGCGGCGAATAAAATTTTTTTAAAGCGCGCAATCCGCGCTTTGCGTCCGCGTACCGGCGTCAAACGTTTTTTTGGTGATTTCTTAATTGTATACATTTGCGGACCGGTGAAAAATCGGGATTGTTTAAAACTTTGCTGCACTGCATAAATTTTCGGAATATCCTAAATTAAAGCAGTTATACGTCATTGCTAATTTATTTTGGGATCTGTCGTTTGTTGTCACCCTGAACTAGTTTCAGGGTCTGTGGTTTACTACAGATGCTGAAACAAGTTCAGCATGACGGCAGATACATAAAAAGTGGGCGGGAAGGGACTTGAACCCTTAAGGATTGCTCCATACGGTCCTGAGCCGTACGCGTCTGCCAATTCCGCCACCCGCCCAACGGATATATTATATTAAATAGCGGGCGCGGTGGCAAATGATTTGTCCGCGTTCAGAAATATATGAGAAATTCCGTATGAAGAACAGCCCGCGACGCGCGCGGGCTGTTCTTGTATCCTTAAAACCACGCGCTAGGCGCGTGGTTCAGTGAAGGTTTCACCGATGAGGAAGATAAAAAAACTCCTTTTGGTATAGAATGTAAATTGCAGCAGTCAGGCTGCAAAAA
>JAISDW010000023.1 GCA_031264445.1 Elusimicrobiota bacterium | reverse complement strand
CGTATTTTTTGAGCTGGCTTTACGGCGCAAAATGAAACTGCCCGCCTGGTTTTTCTGCGCGGCGGCAGGCGCGGCGGCGGGGTTTGGCCTGATGTTCTTTTCACCGGCTTTGAAGCAGCGCGCGGCAGAAACCACAATGGGCTTTATGGAAGAAGGGCTGATGGCAAAACTGTTTTTCCACATAAACCACTTCCATGTTTTGATTAAGGCAAATATGCTGGTTTTTGCGTTTTGCTGCCTGGGGCTTTTAATCTGCGGGGTGGATTGGGATAAAAAGGCTTTCCGTAACAAAAATTATCTTTTGGCGTTGGCGGCGGCCGCGCTGGGATTCGGGCTGTTTTTTATTTTATTCCTTACGCCTTTTGTCGGCGGGCGCAATTATTATTCGGCCGCGATGATGAGCGTTATCGCTATGCTGTTTCTGCTGGAATACATTAAAGAAGAATACGGCTTTTTGCTTGCGAGATACGCCGCCATGGCGGCGTTTATTTACGCGATTGTGCAATTGCCGTTTTTTGCCGTGCCTTATATAAATTTACACCGGCAGGAGCTGTATCGTCAGGCACTGCTGGCCGAGGCGGAGCGAGGCTCAAAGACTGCGTATCTGCCTTATTATATTTCGGTATCGTCCGGCGGGCGCGAGAATGACGACATTTTATTTTACGACGTGATGTACGCCACCCCGCGCGAGCGGCGGCTTTATTTTAAGACGGAGACGGTGCCCGTAATACTGCTGCCTATGCAAAATATCCCGCCCACAAATTCGCTGATACTTTAGATTTTCCGCCGCAGGTTATTTATCGGCGTTCTTAAGCGTGGGGAAGAAAATAACTTCCCTTATTGAATCGCGGCCGGTAAGCATCATGACGACGCGGTCTATGCCTATGCCCATGCCGCCCGTCGGGGGCATGCCCGATTCCATGGCCGTGATATAATCCATATCCAGAATATCGGCGTCTTCGTTTTTTTTGTCGGCGGCTTTCGCGGCGGCCTGGTCTTTAAGGCGGGCCAGCTGGTCGGCCGGGTCGTTAATCTCGCTGTATGCATTGGCGATTTCCTGCCCGCCGGCGACAAAAGCCTCAAACCTTTCCACAAGCTCCGCGTCGCCGGGTTTGGTTTTGGAAAACGGGCTTACCGCCGTCGGGTAATCAAGCATTATCACGGGGTCGCTGTAGCGGTTGATAATGCGCTCGTCAAACAAAACGTCAAAGATTTTGCCGGCGGCTTCCTCTTCTTTAAACGGCACGCCGTGCTTTTTGGCAAGCGCGGCAAGGGCTTCACGGCGGAACTCTCTGCCGTTAAGAACCTCGTGTATGTCCGCGCCGAAAACTTCTTTCCATACTACTGGCAGGGACAGGCGTTTGTAAGGCGGTTTGAGGTTTATTTCCCTGCCGCGGTACAACACTTTTTCCGCGCCGGCAGCGGCGGCGGCATTGCCTAAAATTTCCTCAAATAAATCGGCCATGGTATTTACGTCGCCATAGGCCTGGTAAAGCTCCATCATTGTAAATTCCGGGTTGTGGGTGCTGTCAATGCCCTCGTTGCGGAACATGCGGCCGATTTCGTAAATCCTGTCCAGCCCGCCGATAACAAGACGTTTGTGGTAAAGCTCCAGCGCTATGCGCAGGAAAAGCGGCATCTTAAGCGCGTTGTGGAAAGTTTCAAAAGGTTTGGCTATCGCGCCGCCGGCGCTGGGCATGAGCACGGGGGTTTCCACTTCAAGATAGCCCTTGGCGTCCAGCGTTTTGCGTATGGAAGAAATTATCCCCGCGCGTTTTAAAAAGATTTCGCGCACGTCTTCGTTGGCGATTAAATCAAGATGGCGGCTGCGGAAGCGCACCTCCGTATCCTGCAGGCCGTGGAATTTTTCCGGCATGGGGCGGATGGCTTTGGAAATAAGCCCAACGTCGTCGGCCTTTATTGTTTTTTCCTGGGTTTTGGTAAGGAACATATGGCCGCTTACAAGCACAAAATCGCCGGCGGCGATATGTTTTTTGAAGAAATTATATTTTTCCTCCCCCAGCAAATCTTTCTGAACGTAAATCTGTATTTTGCCAGTACCGTCTTTGACGTGCGCGAAGGCCGCCTTGCCCATAAGGCGCAGCTGCACCACGCGGCCCGCGACGGCGACAGTACGTTCCAAATCAGCTTCTTTTGCCTGCGCGCAGGTTTGTTTTACCTCAACGTGATTGGGGTAAGGGTTTAAGCCTTCAGCCTTCAATGCTGCGGCCTCGGCGTATTTATTTTTGATGATTTCTTCCATGGCGGATGACTGTTTTTCTTGCGTTTGCGGTTGTGTTTCCTGCATAATTTATGCCTCGTTAATTTGGTATAAGAACAATGTAAAAAACCCCGCTTTGGGCGGGGTCTTCTATCCTAAAAGCGAATGCGCCCGACAGGACTTGAACCTGTGACCCATCCGTTATGAGCGGATTGCTCTAACCAACTGAGCTACAGGCGCGTGTGTATATTTTAGCAAAAAACAGCGCGGTTTGCCAGTGGGTAAAACCGCTATTGCGGGCAAACGGCACCGCGACAATTGATACCCGCACCCCCGCCGCCGTGCACGAGTCCAATGAATTTTACATTTTCAGGCTTTATATTATCATGCCTAGCAAGCAGATTTGCCCAGTATTTTTCAAGCGGCAGGAGGCGCTCCGCCGTAGCTCTACTCTCTTCCAAGCTTTTGCCATAATAAGTTACCATTTCGGCTTTATTTGTAAGGACTATTCTTTCTGATGACGGCGTTTTCAAATTTACGCCGTTAAAAAAATTAGCGTAGAATTTCCGATTGAGAAATTCATTAGCCGAATCTTTCTCGCTCCATACGATGTCAAACTTCCCCGCAGCCGGTATAATGGTGAACTTATATTTTTTACTTTTCGCATTGAAAGAGAGCAGTGCTTCTTTTATTTTTTGCTGGTCTTTAACGGCGGCATCTTGAATAGTATATTCCCCATGCAACAGGTTATTATCCGTGAGAAGCTGTATAACCATATTATGGTCGTTCACTATTATCTTGCCGCCGGGCAGAGCGAATAACCGCATATCCAAATGATGCGGAATATCCACAATGACCAATAACTCTTTTGAAATCCCAAGGTCCACAGCAGCTTTTTCTATTATCTGCTCTCTGGTAAGCATGTTTTTGCAGAAAGCAGCTTCATCTTTACCTTTTATATCTTTCTGATATTGCTCATAAGTCGTATTTTGGCAATATTCAATGTAAGGCATATTTTCCAACAGATCATTATTTAATATTGCATATGTTGTTGAAGGGTCTTGCGGTACAAATCGTCCGGTTATCATTGCTCCGCCCTCAATAAACAGGGACCGCATTTGATGTTGCCCATCAGATATTTTAGCGACATTTTGCTCGTCAATAATCATTATGCCGGCGTCGCAGATATAAGGCAAGGTTTTAGCGGGTGGGAAATAAGTTGGCGGTTGCAGCTTAAAGCGCCCGTCAATGTCAAAAAGCATTTGGTCTTGCGTGTAGCCGAGGAGACCCAAGTCTACATGCACAGGAGTAACGCCGGTATTTTTAAGGACATCGGCTATATCCTGCGCGGAAAAACCGCAGTCTTCCTCCCTATCCTTGGTATTAAAGAACCATTTTGCTGTGGTTATAGAGCCATCCTCCGGAGCCACTATAGATAATACGGAAGATTTCGCAGGTTTATTATTAAAAGCTTTATCTACATAGTCTTGAAAAGCTTTTTCCAAGCCGATATCTTTCCCAGGATATACTATTTTGACTTCTTCTATTCCGTTTGAGGAATAATCAAAATTAACATCGTGCTGCGCCCAAGCAAAGTGGGAGAGGATAATTAAGACCATCGGAAATAATATTTTTCTAATATTCATATTAGATATTGTAAAGAAAAACAGCTTATTTTACAAGAGCCTAAAGTTCTTGGCAATGCAGCCGTTCATTATAATATTAACGCTTCCTTGAATTTTTTGCTTCGGGTTCCGGCAGCTCTTCCATAGTAAATTTGTATACGGTTTTATAATCACCGTCTTGCAATGTGATGTCAACAGGAAAATAATAATCCCCGTTTTTGCTGTAAACGCTTTCCATCTTGACGGTTTTTATTTTGTCTTCGCGGCCGTGGGAGCATTCGGCGTCAAATTTAAACACATAGCCTTCCGGCGTTTCCTCAAAATCCGTTATACTAAATCTTTCGGTGTCTTTTTTTGAAGGCACAAGCCCGCTGAGGTAAGAATCTTTCACACTACTGCAGAGATGTCCGCAGTGGTTATAGCCGCCATGCTCCGAATTTCGGGACATTTGACAATAGTGATAGTGCTCCGCCTTCATAAGTAAGACGTATAAGCTTTTTCTTAAGTTTTTCGCCTGAGGCCAAAATATCTTTTATAACCTGCTGCCTGCTTAAGACGGGTTTTCTTCCGTCGGGGCCGGCTGCGGTAACAAAACAGTGGGCAAAACATAAACACAATAAGGCTAAGAACAGTTTTTTTACCATAACTCCTCCTGTATTTATAATCCGCCGGAGCAGCCAAGTCAACCCTGGCCTGAAACCAAAATATGTATGCAAATCAGCGGCTCCTTCTGTCAAAAGCTATAAAATTGCCGCCCCAGGTTTTGGCATAGTGCTTAAGCTCGCTGGCTATATAGGAAACCTGCGCGTAGGAAGTAAGCGGCTTCAGATTATTGTGCACAACGGATACGGCTATTGAAAGCAGAGGGAAATCCTGCCTGTCGCCCTTGCGGCTTACGGCGGAAATACTGCCCTTCTCTTTATCGGCTTCGCTGTAGAACTGCGGGGCGTGCTTTTCTATTTCTTTGGTTATTTCCTCGGCGGTGTTTTGGGCGGCCTCAAATTTGGTTATGGCCACAAAATCGTCCCCGCCGATATTGCCGATAAAGGCGTCTTTGTCAAATTTGCGCGCGGCGTTGATTACAATTTCTGCGGTTTTAAGCAGAATGGCGTCGCCCGCTTTGAAGCCGTAAACATCATTATATTCCTTAAAATTATTCAAATCCGCGTAGAGCAGCGCGAACTTGCGGCCGGAATTTATTTCCTTCTCAATACGCGCCTGAATTGAAGGATTGCCGGGCAGCTTTGTAAGCGGGTTTAAGTCTATACGCTGAATGCTGCGCTTTATCACCAGTTTGACGCGGGCTATAATTTCGTCCTCGTCCATGGGTTTGGTGATGTATTCGTCTATGTCAAGCTGCAGGCCTTCCATTCTTATCTGCTTATCGGCGTGCGCGGTTATTATGATTATGGGGATATTGGTAAAAGACGGGTAGGTGCGCAGTTCCCGCACGGCTTCAAAGCCGTTTTTGCGCGGCATATTGTAATCCAGAATTATCAAATCAGGGTGGTGGTGCAGCGCCTTATCAACGGCCTGCCGGCCGTCTGTCGCCGTGATTACGCTGAACCCGAGGCCGGTAAAAGTTTCTTTCAGGCCGGCCAGAACGTCTTCGTTGTCGTCCGCAATAAGAATTTCCAAAGTTGCTGGCATAAGAACATTTTTATATATTTTGATTATCTAGTCAAGCCTATTTTTAAGCGGCGCGATTGCGTAGGCCGCGCCTCTTTTGTTGCCCAGCCACGCGCGCGCAAACTGCGCCCTGTCGTAAATGCGCAGGGCAGGGGTATGCGCCGCGCTGTCCGCCGCGACGATATTGCCCGCCGCGTCAAAACCTGCTATTACTACAAGATGCCCCGCCGTCGCACGCACCGGCGCGTTTTTGAGCCCGCCTTCTTTATAAGCCAGCGATACGATAAGCGGTCTGCCGCGAAGAACTTCGCCCTCCGCCTGCGCGAGAGAGGCGCAGCGCATAAAAACGGCGCCCAGCCCCTGCTGCGCGGCAAAGGCCGTATTTAAAGGCCATGCGCCGTAAATTTTTGCGCCTTCGTCGTAAACGCCTTTGACGGCCTGCGACAGTTTTATTTTTTTGCCCATATAATTTAAGACGGCGGTTAAAGCCGCGGGGCTGCAGACGCGCGCGGCAAGTTTTTTATCTTTCAGGCGCGCACTCGGCACGGGCCGCAGCGGCAAAATACGGTCCCTGAGGCCCAAAGTTTCCACGGCAAGCGCGCGGTCATAGCGCGCGCCGGCGCGCGTCAACGCGGCGCATATCAGGCTTATTTCCGCGCGGCCCAGCAAAGTTATTTTATATTTAAAACGCCGCGCAGGCCCGCGGGGCGTAAGAATATCTGTATCAACGGAGGCAAATTTATCCCTCTGCGGCGCGAATGTTTTTTTATAACCGTGCGAGATATAAAAAAGTTTATAAAAACCGCTCCAGCCTTCATCTGTTTGGACGGCGGCCTGCGCCAGCAGCGCGCCGCCCGCCGCCAGACGCGCCGATACGGATAAAACCAAACTGTCAAAAGCAAAGGGAGCCTTAACGGTTTTGGATATGATTACGGAAAGTTTATCATTAATAATCCGCGCTTCAAAAGCGTCTTGCTCGTGCAGGATATTGTGCGCCGGCAGCAGGGCCAGCTGGCTGGGAGGAAGAGTCCGCATAAATAAAATCGGGGCACCCGGGCTTGAACCGGGAACCTCTCGGTCCCAAACCGAGCGCTCTACCATTGAGCCATGCCCCGTATATTAAATTATACTATAATAGACTACATGGAGGAATTATATGAAAATGAATTTTAAAATAATAATCAAAGCCGCGGTTATCGGCGCGCTTTTGCTGCTTATGCTTATACCGCTGGCTTTTGTCAAAGGCACCGTCAGCGAGCGTCTGGACTATAAAAAACAGGCGGAAGAAAAAATAACCAAATCCTGGGGGCAGGAAGTCCTGGCCGCGGCACCGGTGCTCAACGTGCCTTATAAAAAACTGGTAAAAGAGGATAAAAAAGACGTCTATAAATCCGCGTGGTACAAATATACGCCCGCCGTGCTGGACGCAAATATTGAAATCCTGCCGCAGGTGCGCTATATCGGCATTTTTAAGGTGCCGGTTTTCACTGCCAAAGTTAAGATGAAGGGCCACTTCGCCAGCCCCGCGCGCGCCGATATGGCCAGCCCTTCGGCTTTTGTCTCGCTTGAATTCGGGACGCTTAAAGGCATAGCCTCCACCCCAGTACTTACGTGGAACGGCAAAAAAACTGATTTTGAAAACGCCCTTGAGGGCGAGGTGCTGAGCGCCGGTCAATACGAAGACGCGCTGAGAATGCTCGCCGCGCCCGCGCCCAGCAAAAATGAAAGAATGGATTTTGAAATTTCTTTTGATATCCGCGGCAGCAATTCGCTTTCCTTCGCGCCTTTGGCAAAGGATAATAAATTTACCGTTTCTTCCTCATGGCCGAGCCCGAACTTTCTCGGCGGTTTTTTGCCGGACGAAAGAAAAGTTGACGCCGGCGGCTTTACCGCCGTGTGGAACGTAAACAGCCTTTCCAGCGGCATACCGGCCTATGTCAACGGCTACAATGGCGCGCTGCCGCTTATAACCGTATCGCTGATGTTCCCCGTGGATAATTACCGCAACTGCGAGCGCGCGGTAAAATACGGCATTTTGTTTATAGCCTTAACTTTCCTCGCGTGCTTTGTGTTTGAAGTCGCGGGCAAAATGCCGGTGCATCCTTTCCAGTATATACTTGTGGGGCTGGCTATGGCGGTTTTTTACCTGCTGCTTATAGCTTTGTCGGAATTCATCGGCTTCGCGTGGGCTTATATAACAGCCGCCGCGGCGACCGTGGGCCTTATCAGCGCGTATGCGCGCTACGGCGTGATTAAACGCAGCGGCCGGAAAGTCTGGTACGCGGCGGCGGGCCTCGGCGCGCTTTATATTTATCTGTATGTGCTGCTGCAGCTGGAAGATTTATCTCTCATCTTCGGCACACTGGGCCTGTTTGCCGGCATAGCGGCGGTGATGTACGCCACGCGCAATATTAATTGGTATGAGGAGCGCTAAACTACTGCTGCTTTCGTGCTGCGCGCCGTGCAGCTGCGCCGTAATAGAAAAACTGCATGGCGAAGGCCGCGGTTTTGCGGTATTGTTTTATAATCCGAACATCACGCCTTTTGCGGAGTACGAAAAACGCAAAGAGGAAAATAAAAAATTCTGCGCCGGGCTCGGCGTGGAATTTTTTGATCTAGATTATGACAATGCCGGCTGGCTCGCCGCCGTGCGCGGGCTGGAAAACGAACCCGAGCGCGGCGCGCGCTGCCGCAAATGTTTTGAATTCCGACTGAGCCGCGCCGCGCGTTTTGCGCGGGAGCGCGGCTTTGACGGCTTAAGCAGCGTTTTGGGAGTATCGCGCCATAAGAATATGGCGGACGTAAATGCGGCTGCCAAAGCGGCGGCCGCGCGGGAAGGTTTAATTTACGATGATACCAACTGGCGTAAAGGCGGGCTGGAGGAGCGGCGCGTCGCGCTTATCGCGCGCGAAAAGCTGTATGAACAAACCTACTGCGGCTGCGAGTTTTCACAAAAAGCGCGCGGCGTGAAATAACCGCGTGCCTGACGAAGACAACAACGGCCGTCCCGCAATAATATCAAAGAAAAATTACCAGCGTTTATGGCGCCAGTAGAGTATCGTGAACAGCACTGAAAGCACCGCGAAGCTCATTACTATCCAGAACGCGAAGGGGTGATGCTGTATCGGTATGGAGACGTTCATTGAAAACGCGCTGACTATAAAAGTGGGCACCATAATCCATATTGCCATCGCGCTGAGGCGTTTCATCAGCAGGTTAAGATTATTGTTGACTATGGACGCCCTCGCGTCCATCATGCTGGCCAGAATGTTGAGGTAAATATTGGCCTGCTTATCGGCCTGCGTGTTTTCAACTATGATATCGTCAAGCGTTTCGCGCGCGGTTTCTTCAAAACCCATGCGCGCGCAGAAGTTGCGCGTCTTTTCCAGCACGACGCCGTTGGCGGTTATGGCGCGCACGTAGTAAACAAGGCTCTTTTCAAGGCTGAAGAGGTTCAAAAGATGTTTATTATCCACGGATCCGGACAGCTTGTCCTCAATATCCTCGGATATCATATTGATTACGCGCAGATGCTCCAGATAATGCGCTATGGCATTGTAAATCACTTTAAGCAGCACGTCATGCAGACCCGAGACGCTGTTAAAACGCTTGCCGATGAAAAGCGGTATATCCTCCGGCATTACTATTATCAGTTTGTCCTTAAACAAAAATAAACCCATGGAAGCGACTTTAAAAACCAGCTGGTCTTTGCCGGAATAATTGCGCGGCCGGTTAAGGATGAGGACGGTATGGTCCGGCTCAAGCTCAAGGCGCGGGAGCTCCTCCGGGTCAAGCGCGGAGGCAAGGGTATGCTCGTCAATATTGAACTTTTCGGCAAGGTAGCGCTGCTCGCCCGCTGCGGGGTTGACAAACAACAGGACGTCGCAGCTTTCGGCGGAGGCCTGGGGATCTTCCGTCAGTTTTCCATTTTTAATAAGATAAGTTTTTTGCATAGGCTGAACCCTTGAATATTTTCCGTTTCCTTTTTAATATATTTTTATCCGCTTCTTTTAGAATATCATTTCTGGGCAAAAAAATCATCAATAAAATTCCCTGTTATTAAATTTGATATAATTTGAACAGAGAGAATTGCCGTCAATATCGCCGTCTCAATTTTTATCGGCTCAAGGACATATTATGACACTCAAAGAATTTCTGGAAATTATGGCCTCTATCCTGACAATAACCGTATCAATTACCGTTTTATACGGCGCGTTTATGGGCGTAAAAAAGAAGATTTTTCACAGAGTTCATGATATTATAAAGGCTGTTGAAGAAAAGCTGCATATAGAAAAATAACTGTTTGTCCCCCAAACCAGCGGACGTTATTCTCTTTCGCTTGCGTATGGCAAAACTTTAACCAATCCAATATCTCTAAACGCTCAAACAAAAACAAAAACCGCTCTATTTCTATATAATTATATTTATATCTAACTTATGTGATATTATTACAATTAATTTAATATCTAATGGTACACCTGCAATCTCGCTCCCGTCCATTGTAAAATTAAGGATTGAATCATACAATATTATTACAGTAAATATATTGTGGAGGAGGTCCTTATGTCTCTGATAATCAAAAACGTCTCAGCTAATAAATGGAAAGAAAAGAAACAATTGTACACGTGGGTGGCGTGCGTGTTTGTGGTGCTGCTAATGCTGTCAATAGCTGTGCCCATGCTTTCCGGCGGCAAGAAAGAAAACGGCAGTAAATACAGGGACAGTTATTATGACCTTGCCAATATGCCTTTCAGCAGTGACGCGGCCGCCGACGCTCTTATGGCTTCCGCAAGATATGATGATATAGGCAAATCTGATTTAATAAACGCTTTATTTTCCAAAGAAGATAAGGAAGAAAGGCAGGCGGAAGACGAAGAGCTTGGCACGCCGCCACCTCCGGACGAGGATTATAAACAGGCAGAGCAGGCAAAAGCCGC
>JAISDW010000009.1 GCA_031264445.1 Elusimicrobiota bacterium | reverse complement strand
GTGGGGTATTGCGCGTCAAAACCGCCTTTTAAACTCATACATATCGCCGGCACAAACGGTAAAGGCACTACGGCCGGCCTGCTTGCGGACGCGCTGTGCGGCGCGGGCTTTAAGACGGGGCTTTTTATATCGCCGCATGTCTACCGCATTACGGAGCGTGTGCAGATAAATGGCGCGCAAATATCGCTTAAAAATTTGGATTTTTATGCCGGGCAGGTTCTTGCTAGGGAAGCCGCGCCGCTTAATTTTTTTGAAGTTCTGACGCTTGCCGCGCTGCTTTATTTCCGCGCGCGGAAAGTTGATTTTGCAGTTGTGGAATGCGGCATAGGCGGGCTTAAGGACAGCACAAATATTTTCGCTTCCACCGCGCTGGGCATAATCACGTCGGTTGATATTGACCACGCCGATATTTTGGGCGGTACAATAGCGAAAATAGCCGCGCAGAAAGCGGGCATAATAAAGCAAAATACGCCGTGCATATGCGGCCCGCTTGCGCCGCCGGCAAAAGCCGCAATAAAAAAATCAGTGGCCAAAAATAATGCGCCGCTTAAAATGTTGCCCCGCGCCAAAAACGCGTTTTTGCAGAATGCCGCCCTTGCGCTTGAGGCCGCGAAACTATTTGGCGTTAAAGAGGCGCAGTTTAAAGCCGCCATTAAAAATTTCAAAATGCCAGCGCGTTTTGAAGTTTGCAAACTCGGCCGCAAGACTGTAATTAAAGACGGCGCGCATAACCCCGCCGCAATTAAAGAATTTATAAAAACTTACTCAAAATCCTCATTCGGCAAAAAAACGGCCGCGCTTATTTACGCCGCTTCCGCTGATAAAGATTATAAAAGCGCCGCCGTGCTGTTGCGCCCGCATTTCAAAAATATTATTTTGACTTCCGCCGGCGCGCCCCGCGGCGTTAAGCCGGAAATACTGCAAAAATATTTTGGCGACGCGCGGTACGAGCCTTTGGAAAATCTTACGGCAAAGTATCTTGCCGGCCTTCGCGTTGATACTGTTGTTGTGTTAGGCAGTTTTTATCTTGCCGCCAAAATCCCGTATACCTACAAATAACCGCGCCCCGCCGCTTTTACCGGCCGCGCATCGAATTCTGCCCCCCTTGGGGGAAGTGGCCACGGCGTAGCGCAGCGAAGACGGGCCGTAGGGGGGAGTTAAAGTCGTTATTTATTATAAAACTACAATAGCCATTTACCCCTACCCCGACTTCGCTACGCTCTGCCGGTACTTCCCCTAATAGGGGAAGAATAAAAATGAAAGCGCTGCCAGTACTATCTTTACAAAAGTGAGAAGATAATTTCCACCCTCACCCCGGCCCTCTCCCATCACGAAGGGAGAGGGGGATAAAAAAAGGGCCTCTCCCGTCAACAACTTCGGCTTATACGACATCTTTTTTTATAATCATATAATCGCTCATGGTTTAAAGCCGTCATTCAATGCGCCAGAGCCGTCATTCTCAAACGCGCTTGCAATGCGCGTTTGAGAATCTATAACCGTTGAAAACGGTTATATCATATTGGTGCTGTTATTAATACTTAAAAGCACAAATATAGATATGCGCTTTGCGCATAGATTCTAAAAACCGCTGTGTATGCGGTTTTTAGAATGACGACAGAAGTAGTTTTCCTTAAACTTAAAAGAGGGCAGATTGAGTTATTAGTCGTTGTTTTAATTATCGGCATTCTGGCCGCTATCCTTTTCCCGTATTACCCACAGTAATAGATAAAAGTTCAGTCTCCCAGGCTTTTGTTTTTGGCAAGGCCGCGCTGAACGCCTTTCATTTAGGCGCGCAACACGCGCGCAACGCGGTCTGTTCTTAATACGGAACCTCTCATACCTACCCGAACCAAGACACGCCGTATTGACACGGCGGTCTATTTGTGCTTAAATTAATTATATTTAATAATATTAACATTATGCGTAAATAAAATATCTAATGAGGATATATGGCTCCTGAAGAAAATAACCGGCACCAGCCCGATATGAACGAATTTTTCAAATCTCTGCAAAACGATTCCCCGCAAAACGACGGCGCGGCTAACAACCGGCAAAACGCACCGGAAAGCGGCGAAAATAACGCAAACAATGCTGAGGCTTTCCCCTTCACCGACGAATTTGATATTGACGCTTTTATTTCCTCACAGGGCGAAACCCGGCCGGAGAAAACTTTAACCTCCGTCCAGCCCGCAGAAGGGCAGAAGGAAGCCGCGCCCGCCGCGGGCGATGATTTCGGTTTTGGCCCGCAGAACGATTTCAAAGAACAGTCCATAAAAAACCTTGAAGAAAAAATTGCCGAGCTTGAATCCCGCTTTGAAGACGCCAATAAGGAAAAGTCAATAGCCTCCGTCTTCACGGCGGATTTTGACGGGGATAAAGATGAAAAGTTTACGCCGGGCGTCAAAGCGGACGACGAATTTTTCCACAATATTTCCAACACGATAGAAAATTTAAAGGGCAGCCTGGAAAATATAGTCAGCGCGCGCCTGCGCTACGAAGAAAATTTAATAAGGCAGGACCAGACGCTCATTTCCCGTCTGCGCGAGAAAACGACCCGCCTCAAAGCCATAAACATAGCTTTAAACAGCGAAGTCAAACGCGCTAAGAACGAGCGGCTTGAATCCCTTCGCAAAAGCGCGGAGCAGACAAAAGAGCTCCTTTCGCTGCGCATGCAGCTGAGCAAAGTTGAAGAAAAGGCCCGCCACGGCGATTTTAAGCTGGCCGGTTTGGAGCAGCAGCTTGCGCTTGCGGGCGAACAAAGGGCCTCGCTTGACGGGGAAATACTTAAAATCCGCGGGGAAAAGCTGGAATCCCTGCAAAAAGCGGCCGGGCAGGCCAAAGAAATAATGGCCCTGCGGCTTGACCTTGCCAAGACGGAAGAAAAATTTAAACAGGAAGAAACGCAGAACAATTACCTCAAAGAGCAGCTCAGGGAAATTGAAACCCGCCGCGCGGAGCTTGATAATGAACTTTATTCCACGCGTTCCCAGCGGGAGGAGGCAAACCGCAAAACCGCCGCGCTTGAGCGCGAGGCGCAGATTTTAAAAACCTCCGCCGCGCGCGCGCAGGAGAGCCTTAACCGCGAGGCTTTCGCCGCTTCCGCCCTCAGGGAAAAAATATTATCGCTTGAAACCGAGCTCCAGCGGCACGGCGCGGATAAAGCCGCGCTTATGCTCAAAAATGACGAAGCTCTGCGTAAGCTGCAGGCCGCGCGCGAGCAGAGCGATGCCGAAATCAGCCGCTTAAAAGCCGCGCAGCTGCAGGAGCTTGAAGTTCTCAAAACCCAAAAAGCGCGCGAAGAACAGGCGGTAAGCCTTGAGCTTAAACGCGCGGAAGAAAAATACCGTCAGGAAGAAACTTTTGTAAACACTTTAAAACTGCAGATAGAGGCTTTAAGAAACGAAGTCAAAACTCTCGCGTGGGAAAAGGCGCAATTGAGCGGCGGCGCGAAAGCCGCCGATTTGGCCAAAGAGATGGATTTTATCAAACAAAATCATCTCGGGGAAATAGAGGCCCTGCGGCGCGAGCTTAAGGCCGCGCAGGATAAATTTGCGCGCGAGGAAGCGGCTTACGGCGCGCTCGCCAAACAACTGGCAGACGCGACGGCGGAAAAAAATAATCTGACGCAGGAAATGCATAAACTCATGGCCGCGCAGGGCTCGGCCCTCAGGCAGAATGACGATTATCTCGCCCAAATCCGCGGGATTAAAGAGGAGCATAATAATATCCTCGCCGCGCTTAAGGCTGATTTGGAAAGGCTTAATTCCAAATCAACCGCCGACGAACGCCGCCTGGGCGAACTTAAATTACAAAGCGAAGAAAAGGCCGCAAATTTCACCGCGGAAATAGAAAATCTTAAGCGGGATAAAGCCGCGCAGGCGGCAGAGGCCGGCCGCAAACAGGGCGAACTTTCCGCCGCGCTTGAGCGTGCGCAGGCTACCGCGCGCGATAACGAAAGCCTTATCTCCACGCTCAAGAGCGAGATTGCCGCCGTCTCCGGCCAGAAACTTTTTATTGACGAAGAGCTGAAAAAAGCCAACGGCGAGCGTTATGAAATCCTCAAAAAGCTTGAGGAAAAAAGCAAAGAATTTGAAACTTACCGCCTGCGCTATGAGGGCGAAATATCCGCCCTGCGCGAGGAGAAAGCAAAAGAAGCCGGCCAGTACCGCGCCAGACTGGAGGACGCCGCCCTGCGTCTGCGCACGGAAGAAAATTTGCTTGCCGAGCTTAAGGGCAAAATCGCCGAGTTGCAGGCGCAGAAACTTCCGCCGTCCGCGCCGGCCGAAGCAGCGGGCGCCGCCGCACTGGCGGCGGGGGAAGCCGCCGCGCGCAAAGCGCTGGAGCAGACGGATGAAATAATCTCCCTCAAAAACCAGCTGGCCAAGGCCGAAAACAGATTTTTGCAGGATACCGTCCTGATAAACCAGCTCAAAGAACAGTTTAAAACCGCCAGCGGCATGGCCGCGGTGCTTGAGGGCGAGCTCCAAAAACTGCGCGAGGAAACCGCCGCCGCCAAAAAAGACCTTGCCGCGAAGGAAGAGGAAATCGGCTCGCTTAAGGCTTCGCTTTCCAAAACGCAGGAGCGGCTGCAGCAGGAAGAATCGTCCGTAAAACAGCTGCAGGAACACACTTCCAAGCTCAAAGCGGTCAACTTCGCGCTGGACAGGGAGGTCAAAAAAGTCCAGGCGGAAAAACTTTCCGCACTCAAAAAATCGGCGGAGCAGGCAAAAGAAATCCTCGCGCTTCGCGAGCAGCTTACAAAGGCCGAAAGCGGGCTAAAGAGTTTTGATTTTGAAAACGGCATAATCTCAATCCGCAAGGAATACGAGGCCAAAGTTGTAAATCTTGAGACGCGGCTCAAAGACGCCTCGGCCCGCTTTGCCGAGCAGGTTAAAGAAATACAGAATTTGAAAGCGGATAACACGCGCCTCAAATCCGCCGAGGAAGAAAAAATAAAAATAGAGGGCGAATACAAACTGTTATCCGACAAATCTTCCGCGCTTGAAGCTCAGTTGAAAAAATATGAAAGCCCCGCCGGCGCGGCTGGCGGGCCGAGCCTGGCCGCCGCAAAGACTGCCGCGCTGACGGCGCAGATAGTCAAAATAAAACGCGAGAGGACTGCGCTTGAACAAAAACTTTCCGCCGTGCAGCCGCAGATAGACGCGCTCACGCGGAGCGAGAAAGCAAAAACGGCCACCCTCGGCGCGCTGAAAGCGAGAATCGCCGGCAATGACCGGATTATAGAGAAACTTAAAAAAGAGATTATTATACTTACGGCGGAAAACAAAAACCTCAAAGCCGACGCGGAAATCACCACGCGGCGCGAGCGCACGCTGTATACCAAAATAACCGAAGTTGAGGGCGAAAATAAAAAACTTGAAACCATGCGCGGCCTTCCGCCGGTAACTCTTAACGCGGCGCCAGCACAGCGGCCGCAGCCGCAGAAACAGCAGGCCCCGCCGCGTCAAAATCCGCTGGTCTCTGCCGCGCCGGCCGCGCAAACACGGCCGCCTGCGGCGCGTCAGCAGACGCTACAGCAGCCTGCGGCCCGCAAGGACAACGGCGAATCCCCGCTGTTGAAATTCGGCGAGCCCGGGCACGACCGCGAGATTATTGACGTAAAAAGCGATAATATGGATTTAAGCCTTATCTTCGGCGGCGAAGAGGCCGCGGAAGAAGCCGCCGCGCAAAACGACGGCGCCATGCAGGATTTGACGGGCCGCTCCGCGCGCGTTTACGAGGAAAGCGATATGCCCGCGCAGGATCACGCCCCGCGCGGCCACGGCATTGCGCGCCGGCCGCTGGGCCGCGTGCCGCGCAGCTTCCGCGAGGATGCGGCTTATACTGATTTTCTCAACAAAACAAAGAGCGTTCTTAACAGAATAAAATGGTCGCTGTTTAACGAGCAGCAGTGAGCGTACTTACATGGCAAAACTAAAAATAGCCGTTTTATACGGCGGCCGCAGCAGCGAGCATGAGGTTTCTATTCACTCCGCGGCAGCGGTCGCGCAAACGCTGTCCGCGAAATACGAAGTCATAAAAATTCTTATCACCAGGCAGGGGCTGTGGTTTTTGCAGGACGAAGGCCCCGCGCCGGCGGGCGGCCGCCCGCTTACGCCCGTAATAATGTCGGACGCCAATCTGCAGACTTTTGACGGGCAGAAGTTAAAGGCCGATGTCTTTTTCCCCGTATTGCACGGCACTATGGGGGAGGACGGTAGCATGCAAGGGCTTTTTGAAATCCTCGGCGCGCCTTACGCGGGCTGCGGCGTTTTAACTTCCGCGCTGGGCATGGATAAGGAACTTTGCAAACTTCTGGCCTCTTTTTACGGCGTGCCGATAGTGCCCTATATAAAACTTGAGGCTTCCGATAAATATAAAGACGAGGAGCTTGAGGCCGCAGTACTCAAACTCGGCTATCCGCTTTTTGTAAAGCCTATGAGTTTGGGCTCTTCCATCGGCGTGAGCAAAGTTGACGGGCCCAAACGCCTCAAAGGAGCTTTGGCGCAGGCATTCCGTTATGAAGACGCGGTTCTGATAGAAAAGGGCATCGCCGACGCGCGCGAAATTTTTTGCGGCGTCGTCGGCTGCGACGATAAAATACACACCTCGCTCTGCGGCGAGCTTAAGGCATTAAACGGCGAATTTTTTGATTATAAGGCCAAGTACGAAGCCCCCGGCGGCTGCGATATGATTATACCGGCGGATATCCCGCAGGCCGCGCAGGATAAAATGCGCATAGCGGCGCATGATATCTTCCGCGCGCTGCGCGGGCAGGGGCTTGCGCGGGCGGATTTCCTTATGGACGCGCGGGGCAATTTTTATTTCTCCGAAATCAATACCATGCCCGGCATGTCAGAGAGCAGCCTGTTCCCCAATTTATGGAAGTCAAGCAAAAAGACTTATGAGGATATTCTGGATATTCTGATACATCTGGCACTCAAACGCGGCCAGGCGCGCGGCGCGCATTCGCTTGAAAGGTAAATTTATGAAGATAAAAAAATATTTTAGTGCGGTAAGCTGGCCCCTGTGGGTGATACTGTTTTTCTGCCTGGCAGGCATAGCGCGCAATACTTACTATATTACTTTCTTTGGTTTTGATTACGCTACCATCGCCACAAAAGTTTTTGTGGCGATGGTTGTGATTTACACCGCGCAGTCCCTGCTGATTCTGGCGCGCAAAAGCGAGGCGTGGTTTATATCGGCCCTGCAGGTTTTGTTCTGCTTTTATGTTTATGAGGATTTTACTTTCCTGCCCGCTGTCGCGCTCGTCAGAAACATTATCCTGCATTATTGTCCCGGCATGGATTACGGATGGCTTAAGTTTTTGCAGGTTTCGTGCATATCGGCCCTGGTCTCGCTGGAGATTTTGAAAACTTATCTTTTGTTCATTCTGACGGAGGAGCTGCCGCGCCGCAAGGCCCGCGCTCCCCGCGCCCGCGCAAAAAATACAAACGCGCAATCCGCTTAAATTTTTTTTATCCGGCTGTTGTTATTGCGGTTTTTTCCGCTCTTTTATCCCTTTGCCAAAGGGAGAAAATAACTATATATTAAACTTGTATTTCGCGCAAAGGCCTATACATAATGGGCTTCAATTTCTTTTTTCAGTTCGCTGAAAGCGCCGGCTTTTATGGCTGCGCGCGCCCTTTCCATAAGGCGGGTGAGGAAGCGGATATTATGCGCGGAAAGCAGACGGTGGCTGGTAAGCTCGCCGGCTCTGAACAAATGCGAAAGATACGCGCGGCTGTACTTTTGGCAGACAAAACAGTCGCAGGTTTCGTCAAGCGGTTTGTCTTCCGCGCGGTGGGCGACGTTTTTAATATTAATTTTACCGTTTGAAGTCATCACCTGGCCGTTGCGCGCCACGCGCGTGGGCCAAACGCAGTCAAACATGTCAACGCCGCGTTCAATGCAGTCCAGCATTTCCTGCGGCGTGCCAAGCCCCATTAAATAGCGCGGTTTTGCTGCCGGCAAATGCGGAATTGTATGCGCAAGCGCAAGGTTCATTTCTTCCCGCGTTTCACCGACGGAAAGGCCGCCTATGCAAAAACCGTGCAGCGGCAGCTCGGACATGTCTTTTGCGGCTTCTTCGCGCAGGTCGGGGAAGATTGCGCCTTGTATTATTCCGAAAAGTAAAGAATGCGAGACTTCAAAACCGCTGCCGGCCGGTTTTATGGCCTGCGGCGTTATGGCGTGATATTTCGCAGCCGCGCGTCGCGCCCAGCGTTTTGTGACGTCCAGCGCTTTGCGCGCGTCGGCGTGTTTGGCATTGGCGGGGATTAAAACGTCCAAACAAGTCCATATATCAGAGCCGATTTTAGATTCATATTCAATTACGTTCTCCGGCGTAAAAAAATGTTTGCTGCCGTCGTGATGGCTTTTGAACCAAACGCCGTCTTCGGTAATTTTGCGCAGGTGCGATAAACTGTGCACCTGAAACCCGCCGGAATCCGTCAAAATACCGCCATCCCAGCGCATGAAATTATGCAGTCCGCCCATTTTTGCCAGCAGGTCAACGCCGGGCCTGAGATACAAATGATAAGTGTTTGAAAGTATGCACTGCGTTTTGACGCCGCGCAAATCTTCGTCCGTCAAGGCTTTTACGCTGGCCTGCGTGGCCACGGGCATGAAAACGGGCGTTTCTATTACGCCGTGTTTTGTGTAAAGCAAGCCCGCGCGCGCCGAAGTTTTGCCGTCTTTTGCAATTATTTTAAAAGGGGAAATTATTTCTACCATATTTTCTCTGTTTATCAAAAAGTTGTCATTCCCGAATGCTGTAATCGGGAATCTGAAAAGAACGGATACCCGATTAAGGCACTCGGGCATGACAAACTAAATTTTATCATTTTATAATCGCGGACAAAAACCCCCGGCTTTAAAAGGCTGAGGGTTTGCTATCACTGATTGTTAAGTTATACTATTTCACTTTATTATATAAATATCGTAAGTACTATCGAATGGTTTTTGAAATATGCCGTTAATGCTTGTACACAAATCTACAGAAATCTTTTTTTGTTTTTGCGCAAAACAAAGAATTCTATCGCTTTTCGTTAGAAAAAACATCTGGGCTGCAGAGCCGGCTTGTCCAAATTCAGGAAAGCCAACTACGACAAATCCCTCGTTATAACCTTCGGTGTCCACTCTTAAATCTAAAGATACTTTCTGACTGACGGCTCTATAATATTCTCCTTTCGTTGAAAATACAAAACCTTCTGGTAAGGATATATCTAAATCTTGCCATGTCGGCCTGTTTAAAGGTGTAATATCTCCATGAATAAGAGACCACATTTTTTGAGCTGAATTTACAGCTTTCCCTAACACGAAAGCTTGCGAAAACCCGGCTTTCTTAACCGCTTTTTGATATTGCGGCAGGGCGATTGCGGCAAGAATGCCTATTATAAGCACGGCGACCAGCAGTTCTATTAAAGTAAAAGCCTTTTTGTTGTTGAGCATATTCCGCCCCAGCTTATGTTTATGAATTTATAGTATAAGAATATTATAATATTTGTAATGCCGTCTTCGTCAAGCCGCGGCGTTGGATAAATATGTTCGGGTTTGATTTGCGCCGCCGGTTTTGCCGCCGCGCGAGATTATTTTGAAAAATGAATCATTGCCACGCCCAGTCATTCGCGCTGATTTTTCTCCCCAGCCCGTCGCACACTTTGGCGGCGGCAGTGTCCGAAGTATTATTAATCCTGCATCTGGAGAGTTCGGACAGTAGCGCAGAGCACGGCTTACCGTCCGACTGTCTGTCCAAAGGTTGTCTGTACGCTATGCGCCCCCATCCTTTACTTTGCTGCGGGGCGTATAGGCCTACAAGTTCGTACATATAGGGAGCGGAATAGCCTTGCCTCTGAAGCCTGTACGCCGTATCATTGGCGCAAATAAAAACCTTTGTTGCGCCTGCTCCCATTCCTGTGACGGCTTCCATGCTGCAGTTCGCTATGCTGGCGTCCAGCAGCGTTAAATTGTCCGTGTATTCGCCGTTAATCAGGAAAAACATTTCCTCCGCGTCTTTAAGCGTTCTGATATTTTGCATTACGGTAGAGAGTTTGCTTTTCAGCACTACAACCTGATACTGCGGCAGAGCGATAGCGGCAAGAATGCCGATGATAAGGACAACGACAAGAAGTTCAATAAGCGTAAAGCCGCGGCGAGAATATTTATTTAGTAATTTACAATTATATAACATACTATTTCCCCTTGGTGCAAAAAATATAAAGTCAAATATATTATACAACAATAATTCATGAGATAGTATGCTTTATGATGCTTATAACTTTTATAGGCTTTATTCGGAAAATTTATAATACAAGGATATTATTTAATTGACCCCGTTATTCTTCCTGTCATACCCGAGTGTCTTAATCGGGTATCTGGTAGTAAAGCCTACGGCCGGATACCCGATAGAAACATTCGGGTATGACAACTAGTGATACATAATTTCGTCGTGTAAATCTTTCCATTCTGGATTAGTATTTTCTATTAATTTGACTTTCCAATCTCTGTTCCAATTTTTTAATTGTTTTTCCCTTTCTATCGCTTTGCTTATATCCTGAAATACCTCATAATACACCAATTTTTTTAAATTGTATTTTGAGCTGAACCCTTCAACTGATTTGTTTTTATGCTCATAAATTCTTCTAATCAAATTATTTGTAGTGCCGATGTAAAGCGTGGTATTTGTGTAATTGGTTATTATGTAGATATAATAATTTTTCATAATTGCGGCCGGATTGCTACAAAATAAGCATCGCGTCGCCGAAGGAATAAAAGCGGTATTTTTGTTCAACCGCCTGCGAGTAGGCATTATAAATAAAATCTTCGCCGGCGAAGGCGCATGTCAGGCATAAAGGCGTGCTGTCAGGGAAGTGGAAATTAGTGATAAGCGCGTCAACAATTTTAAATTTATAATTATCGTAAATAAATAAATCCGTCCATTTTTGGCCTGCCGCGATACGGCCGTCGCCGTCGGCAAAACTTTCAAGCGTGCGCGTGCTCGTGGTGCCGACCGATACCACGCGCCCGCCGGCTGCTTTTGTTTTGTTTATAATTTCGGCGGTTTGCGGGTTGATTTCGGCAAGTTCGGCAAGCATTTGATGTTGCTGCGGCTCGCCGCGCAATGGTTTAAAAGTGCCCCAGCCCACGTGCAGCGTAATATAGGCAATATTTATGCCCGCGGATTTCAGCGCGTCCAAAAGCCGCGGCGTGAAATGAAAACCCGCCGTAGGCGCGGCTATGGAGCCTTCGGCCCGCGCGTAAATTGTCTGGTACTTTTCCTTATCGCTTTCAATGCCTTTTGGCAGGCCGGCGCGCGCGCGGGCCTTTTCTATATAAGGCGGCAGCGGCATATGGCCGTATTTGCGCGCGTAGGGCAGAATATCCTGCGTATTGAATTTCAAAACGGCCTCGCCCTGCGGCGTATTGCCGGTTATTTCCGCGCGCAGGCCGTCTTCAAAAAATAATTCCGCGCCGGGTTTATATTCGCGCAGCAGCGCGGCCCAGCAGTATTTATCTTCCAGCTGGCGCACAAGCAGGATTTCAATTTTGCCGCCCGTGGATTTTTTTGCGAATATTTTCGCGGGGAAAACTTTTGAGTTGTTTATTACGATTGTGTCGCCCGCGCGCAGAAACTGCGGCAAATCGCGGAAGATATTATGGCTTATGCTTTTATCCGCACGGTTCAAAACCATCAGGCGGCTGTTGTCGCGCGGGTCGGCCGGATTTTGGGCGATAAGAGTGTCCGTATTAAATTTTTTAAAGCGTTCAAATGCCATATTTATTTGTTAAGCGCGGTTATTATCCGCGCGGTATCTCTTTTTGCGCCGAGCGCTTTGCCCGCGCTGAAGTAAATAAACCCGTCCACGTTTTTATTTTTGCTCGCGTATTTTATCTGCCGGCCCAGCTGGTTTTTATCCTTCCATTCGCCGGAGGCGTGCTTGTACGCGGCTATGCCGATGTATAACTTGGGGCTGCCAACGGGCGCGGCTTTCACCTGCGCGGCCCACCAGTCAACCAGCTTGTCAAAAGACGCGGTTTTGTGGCCGATATGCCAGTAAATCTGCGGCGCTATATAATCAAGCAGGCCCTCGCGCAGCCAGGCCCTGCCGTCCGAATACAAAACCAGTTTGGAGTTGAAACCCGCAGTCGGGGAGCCGCCCTCGCAGTCCTTTGCATTGCACCATATGCCGAAGGGGCTTATGCCGAAGGCCGCGCCGGGTTTTGCTTTTTTTACGGCGGCCCTCAAATCGCGCAAAAAAGAATTTATGTTTTGCAGCCGCCAGTCTTCAAGGCTTTGGCCTTTGCGCGCATATTTTTTGAAAGAAGCGCCGTCTTTTACCGGCGTATTTTTTGCGTCGGGGTAGGGGTAAAAATAATCGTCAAGATGTATGCCGTCAATATCGTATTTGCGGGTGATTTCGGTTATCACTTTTATGCAATGCTCCCGCGCGGCGGGATTGCCAGGGTCATAAAATCTTTTACCGTCGTATTCTATAACCCAGCTTTTGTTTTTGACGGCGGGATGATTTTTTGCCAGCGTGGTTTTGGGGCTTAAAGCCACGCGGAAAGGGTTTACCCACGCGTGCAATTGCAGGCCGCGTTTATGCGCTTGCTCAACGGCGAAGGCCAGCGGGTCGTAGCCCGGGTTCGCGCCCTGCGTGCCGGTTAAATAGACGGACCACGGCTCCAGCTCGGACGGCCAGAAAGTATCCGCCGCGGGCCGTACCTGCAGGAAGACCGCGTTGAACCCCGCTTTTTTGAGATTGTCAAACATTTCCGTAAGTTCTTTTTGCTGCTGCTCCGCGCCGAGGCCCGGCGCGGACGGCCAGTCAATATTGCCCACAGTGGCGACCCACGCCCCGCGCAGCTGCGGCGCGTCTGCGCAAAAGCCGCCGCAGGCGCTCAGCAGCGCGGCAAGCGCGATTAGGATTTTTGTTGCGGCTTTCATCAGATTTTTTTTATTTCCGCGCCCGGGTAATAGCGCGCCAGGATTTTTTTATAACTCTTACCCTGCAAAGCCATGGCTTTTGCGCCTTCCTGGCACAGGCCTTTGCCGTGGCCGTAGCCGCGCCCCTGCAGCTTAAGGCCGCTTATTTTCGTTATCACGCAGCTTCTTAAATTATCGGGCCCTATCGCGGCGCGCAGCGCGCCGCAGTTTACTTCTTTTTTTTCTTTGGAAGTTATCAGCACCAGCGTGGCCGCGCGGCCGCCGGCCTGCTTTCTGCCTATTTTTATTTTTTTAATTTCGCCTTTTATATTGTTTTTTTTGAGGTAATTGTTCAGCGCTTCTTTCGGCAGCGTTTTTTGCCATTCGTAATTGGGCGCGCCTTTGCAGTAGCCGCATTTCGCGCCGTTGAGAGGTTTAATATTTTCGCTGCCGCCGTTGGTATGCCCGCCGCAGTTGGAGTGGTAATACGCCGGGAAGATTTTACCCTTGTACAGCATCGTTTCGCCTTTCGTTCCTTCCACGGCTTTTTTTACGCTGTCATAAGTTTTAACCGTGCCTTTGTACATCTGGCTGCGTACGTCATTATATAAATCAAAATCTTTGTTTTTGGTATTTTCTATTGTTTTAAGCGTGAAGGTGCGCGCGGCGACAGCCTGCGCTTTAAGGGCTTCAAGCGGCCAGCTGGGGCTCATTTCATAAGGCAGCACGCCCGTCAGATAATCTTCCAAATCAATATGTTCCGTTATATTTATGCCGGCGCGCAGCGGCGTAACCGACAGCGGCCCGCGGTATTGCACGCCGCCTAAAGTGAAATAATCCGCGGGATTATTCAGCTCTATGCGCACGCCTTTTGCCGTAGCGATATTGCCCGCCCGCAGTTCTTTGCCGGATTTTGAGATTTTAAAGACGCCGCCTTTTGCGATTTTGAATTTTTTACCGCCGTCTAAATTTACGAGGGTGAAAGGACCCGAGGCGCGTATATCGGCTGCGTTTTGCGGCTGCGCCAGCAGCACCCGCACCTGCCTGCCGCGCGTTTGCTGGCTCGCACGCGCAGACGGCGCGGCGCAGGCGGCGCACAAAAGCAGCAGCGTTGGAAGGAGGGGTAAAAGCCGCCTCACTCAAACAATCCTTTTGCCGGTTTAAGGCCCAGATGCGCGTAAGCCTTTGGCGCGGCTACGCGCCCGCGCGGGGTGCGCGTAATGAAACCGGCTTTTATAAGATAGGGCTCAATCGCGTCGGTAAGGGTATCGCTCTCCTGCGAGACGGCTATTGCCAGGTTTTCCATGCCAACGGGGCCGCCGTCAAATTTTTCTATGAGCGCGTTAAGGAGTTTTTTGTCAACGGTATCAAGGCCTTCGCCGTCAATATCCAGCGCGTCCATGGCGTGCACGGCGATATCCAAATCTATAACCCCCGTACCTTTGACCTGCGCGTAATCGCGCACGCGGCGCAAAAGGCGGTTGGCGATGCGCGGCGTGCCGCGCGAGCGGCGGGCGATTTCCTGCAGGCCTTTGCGTTCGGCCGCGATATTGAGCAGGCGGGCAGAACGCTCCAGAATATCGGTAAGCTCCCCGGCTTCGTAAAACCCGAGGTTAAAGACTATGCCGAACCTGTCCCTCAGCGGGCCGGTAAGAAGGCCGCCGCGCGTCGTCGCGCCGACCAGCGTGAACCTTGGCACCGCCAGTTTTAAAGTGGTGGAGCCCGCGCCCTTGCCCGTGTTTATGAAGAAGGTAAAATCCTCCATCGCGGGGTAGAGCGCTTCTTCCACGGCGGGGTTAAGGCGGTGTATTTCGTCAATAAAAAGCATGTCGCCGTGGTTAAGCTCAGTCGTGAGCATTGCCGCAAGATCGCCCGGGCGCGCCAAAACGGGGCCGGAGGTTATTTTGATATTAACCCCCATTTCATGCGCTAAAATATTGGAAAGCGTCGTCTTGCCCAGGCCCGGGGGGGAATAAAAAAGGCAGTGGTCCAGCGCTTCGCCGCGCGCGCGTGCGGCGGAAATAAAGACTTTTAGGTTTTCCTTCAGCGTATCCTGCCCCACGAATTCCGCAAGCGTGGCCGGGCGCAGCGCGTGCTCCGCGCCGGTTTTGTCTTCCTGCGTTTGCTGCACGTCAAGATATTGGTTATGCGGGTTCATTTGCGCAGTATCCTTAAAGCTGATTTTATGTTTTCTTCCACGCCGGCCGGCTGCGGGCCGTCCTGCCTGCGGATTGTCTCAAGCGCTCTGCGGGCCTCCTGCGCGGAATAGCCCAAAGCCGTAAGCGCGCTGAGCACTTCCGAGAGCAGGGGCTCCTGCGCGGTTTTTATTTTGACTTCGCCCTGCACGGATATGCCGTCAATTTTGTCTTTGAGCGAATCAATTAATTTTTGCGCGGTTTTAGCGGTGAAGCCGAAGATTGCCGTCAGGATTTTAGGGTCCTGCGTCATTATTGCGCGGCGGAAATCCGCCACCGAGCGCAGCGCTTTTGCCAAAAATTCCAAAGCTTTTTTGGGGCCGGTATTGGGTATGGATTCTTTGAAGAGAAGGAACAGCTGTCTGTCTTCTTTGGTCAAAAATCCGTAAAGCGACGTGCCGTCGTATGGCGAAAGGGATTCGCAAATATACAGCGCGGTATTTTGGCCCGCTTCAAGCGCGGCCGCGCTGGGGGCGGCCATATTGACCTCGTACCCTACGCCGCCGGCCAGCAGAATTACGCCGCCTTCGCCGGTTTCCAGAACCTCGCCCTTGAGATAAGCTATCATAAAGCTATTTTACTTAATTTAAAGCAATAACGGTGTTAGATATCGGGCATTTGGTAGTTTTAGTATTTTTCTCCCTTTTGTAAAGGGAGTACCGGCGCAGCGAAGCGAAGGCGGAGAGGGATTTAAAATAAGCTATTAATAAATAACGGTTTCCGACTTTACATATTTACAATCATTAAATCCTCCGCCCTGTGGGCACCTCCTTTACAAAAGGAGGAAAACAGCCATAAAGCCAAAGCATTCCATTTACTAAAGGCAGCCCGCCAAGTACTTGCAATATTGTGTAAATTTGTTAATATATAATTATTGTAAGATATATACAGTATGTATGGCCGTTTTTTGCAGGACAGGGATAATAAGCTACAGGGGAGGTTTCGTAAAATGCAAAAACAAAAACAGAAGCTGGGCAGATTTTTCAAAAACCACGCGGTATGGGCCGCCGCCCTGATTTTCTTTGTAATTTTCATGTGCCTGCCGTTTTTATGGCCCGAGGGCTCCTTAATCAGGGAGCTGGGGGAAAAGTATATAGCCGAACCTTTATCCACCTTTGGCAATCCGCTTGCGGCTTACGCCAAGCGGGCGAAAGCGTTTTATGAGAGTGCCGCCGGCAGGAAGCCCGCCGCGGGTGCACGCGGCGCCTCCGGCGGGGACCGGGACGTACGGCGGGACGCGCTTTCCTCCTCCGATGCTGCTACGTACCATGCTGCGGCAATGGCGCAGGCCGAAGCCATACGCGCGCAGCAGATCGCGCAGGCTGAAGCCGTGGCCGAAAGCTCCAAAGAATACGTGCGCATCAACGGCGGCCCGATTTACGAAGTGTATCAGGACGAGTCTGGCAGCAAATTCGTAAAGACGGAAAACGGCCTGGTGCCTTATGATCAGTTTTTGGGCGCAACCGTCAGCGAGCAGGATTATAAGGCCGCCAAAAAAGCCGCGCCCGGGCTGGAAGACTGGCAAATAATTGAAGCCGCCAAATACGCGGAGCGGACTAATTACCCGGGCGGCGTGGCGCAGTTTTTGCAAAGCGGGGATTACAACAGACTCAGCGGCAATGGCGCGCGGAGCTTATTTGACGAGGCCGGCGGCCGGCGGCACAGCGGCAAAGGCGGCGGCTTTGGGAATTTTGACGGCTTCGGCGCGCCGCTTACTGCTGACGCCAAAGCCGGCCGCGGCGGCGGTGGCGGCGGTTCTTATGGCGGCGCGGGTGCGGGCGGCTCGCGCGGGGTTTCGCGCGGCGGCGCAGGCAGCAGGGCTGCGGCCGGAGCAGTGGCAGGCAAAGTTGCTGCGGCAAACGCGAAAGAAGCGGCAAAGCAACAGAAAGATAATACGACCATGCTTGCGGATGTCAAGAAATTATTTCAGCAACAGTTGATGGGTGAGAAGTTTTGGCCTGCGGCAATAAAGCAAGATAAGGTGTCAGGTTCCTCAATGGGTTCCGGTGGGCAAAGCTCAATGTCCGTTGATGAATCCGCATTAGATAATAAACCTCAACCTATTCAACTGCAAGGAAGCGGCGAAAATATAATCTCGGGTAATGAAGATATACGCAGAGATATTACAAAGGAGCTGTTTTGCGCCGGCAAAACAGAATGCTCCGCCTTAAAAACCTTTCAAGGAAAGTTTGATTATGAAGATAATCCGAAAGATAATCCTTGGATGTTTCCCAAAGACTTGAAAGGTAACGGCCCCGGAAGAGCTTTTTATAATGAAAATTTAGGTGCCTTTGGCATATTTCTTGGGAGCGATCAAAAGCGTGTAGATAAAGAATTAGATGATGTTGATAAAAAATATAAAGAAACATACGGCCCTGAAATAATAGATATTTTGTCTAAAGCTAAAACCAGCCAGCCGTTGACAATAGCGATGATAGACGGTTTTAAGGGCAATGATCTCCAAGGTATACCAGACGATAATTATTACTGGCAGATTGTTAAGTCTCTTGTTACGGGCAAAGACGGCAAGAGCCATGCGGAAAACTTTTCCCCAGAGGGTGATTTGAACGTATTATTGCAGAGCAATCCTGAAAAAATGCCCATTATAATTATAGTGAGGACCAAGGAGCAAAAAGAATATTATGAAAAGCCTGAAAACGGCGGGTATATTGTCGTTGAATTTAACGGCGTTATAACGCCGTTAAATTTGGATAATTTTGCCAAAGAGCTTGTAGCGGCAACGCGAAGATTTGTATCTACGGAGGAGGCCAAGCGTAAGCTGCTTCAAGATGGTATGTATAATGCCTACAGGTCAATGGGTGCCATTACTTACAATAAATAATTAAAATATAGAAAGATAATTAAAGTAATGCCGTAAAGCGTTTGTCGTTTTCTCCCTTTTGTAAAGGGAGTACCGGCGTAGCGCAGCGAAGACGGGGAGGGATTTAATGATAGAATACAATAAAAACAATAAATCATTATCCCGGAACTTAAGAGCAAGAATGACGGAGCCGGAATTAATCCTATGGTCAAAAATAAGAAAAGGGCAAATTAAAAACGCAATATTTTACAGGCAGAAGCCCGTAGGAAATTATATTGCAGATTTTTGCTGTACTAAAGAGAAACTGGTAATAGAACTTGACGGCGGCGGGCATTATACTGACGACGCCAAGGCAAAAGACAAGGAAAGAGATTTATATTTAAGCTCCAAAGGGTTTACGGTTTTAAGGTTTACGAATACAGATATATACCGCGATTTGGAGACTGTTTTAAAAGTAATTTGGGATAATATTAAATCCCACCCCACCTGACGGCTTGTTCTGGAATTGGATATACGGTGCAATTAAATCCCTCGGCCCTGCGGGCCACTCCCTTTACTAAAGGGAGAAAACAGCTCAAATATCCAAAGTAAAAATAATACCCTTTACGAAAGAGAGCGGAAGAATAAGATTATGCCTTTTTCCTCCTTTCGTAAAGGAGGTGCCACGGCGTAGCGAAGCGAAGTCGGGCGGAGGATTTAATGGCTGTAAAGCCGCAAAATTACAAACTACTATTTTTTTCAATAACTGCTTATATTATTAAATCCCTCGCCCCTTCGTGGTACTCCCTTTACGAAAGGGAGAAAAAGACTAAAATTGGCCAAAGTCCAATATGTATTGATATCTTACAAAACGCTTGACATATTTCCGGTTTTGTGTTATACTTAATAGTGAAACAGCATATATTAGTATAAATCAATTATTTGATACTTCTTCGGAGGATATTTATATGCAGCTCAAAAAATTAGTCCTGCCTGTATTAAGTTTGTTTGTTTTGGCCACTCTTTCTTACGCGGCTATTCCGCAGATTAGTTTTGAAGCAACAAATTCGCAGGCAAAGATACCATGTAATTTTGAAGACGAGAAACCGGAGAATGAATACCCAAGTTTGGACAGCAATTATAAATTTAAAATGGGCAAGTATGCCGGCCGGTATATGTCCGCCTGGGAACTGCTTGAAAATGCGCTTACGAAAAATGACAAAGTGGCTACAGAAATTATTAAATATTGTGTCAGAAGCCAGAGGTGGGGAGACCCCATTTTACATAGCAATAAAAACGGATTAAATTTATTGCAGGTCTCCGCATATTACAGCGGGGAAAATTCCGAAAGTATTATTAAATATTTAATGGGACGGGGTTGGGATGTTAATTACGACAGGGCTTGTGCCATCCATGGTCCTAATGCCAACGAGTCCCGCACTGTCGTGGCCACGGCTGCCGAAGGTAATAATATTGGCGGGGCCAAGATTTTAAAGCCTAAAGCTAATCCTTATATTGAAATTAGGGATAATAACAAGAATATGACGGTTCTTGCATTTGCGGAAAACAAGAGCCCTGGCGTATATAATTTATTAAAAGATATACCAAGAACAACCGCTTTAATACAGGAAGCGGCTTACAAAACAATAAATTACGCCTTGACGAATAAAAACGAGCTTTCCCGCCTTATGGAAAAGATTAAAAGCAATGGCATAGTGGCTGATTTTATTCGCACGCTTGATACCAACAGCCTTTTGCATACGACTTATAATTTGATATAAATTGAAATTTGTAGTTGCCTTGATGTAATGAGTTAGTTTGTTGTTTAGTTTAACGCCCCGCGTTTTTATTGCGGGGCGTTTCTTTTGTTGTCATGCGCAAGTTTTGCTCCCTTTTGTAAAGGGAGTGGCGCGAAGCGCCGAGGGATTTAAAGGCCGTAAAGCCGTAAAGTTATAAAATCGTAAACTACTCTTTATTAATAACGGCTTATCTTAAATCCCTCCCCCGTCTTCGCTACGCTACGCCGTGGTACTCCCTTTACAAAAGGGAGAAAACGGCATATGCTCCGCACCGCTATTGCGAGCCGCTTTCTTTACGAAAGGTAGAAAACTGCCCAAATATCCAAAACCAAAACAATGCTTTTTACTAAAGGTAGAAAATGGCACAGGGCAAAGCATTTAACGGCGGGATTGCTGCGCGCGGGCCTGCTTTAATTTGTCCAGAAATTTCTGCTGTGCGGCAATCTGCGCGGCTGCGGGCGCGGTCTTGAGATGGCAGACGGCTATGGCCGCGGCGTCGGCCGCGTCGTCGGGGCGCAGCTGTTCTTTAAGACGCAGCGTAAGCTGCACCATGCGCTGCATTTGTTTTTTATCGGCCGCGCCGCTGCCGGCAACTGTCAGCTTCACTTTTTTTGGCTGGTACACACTCACGCCCAGGCCGCATTGATGCAGCGCAAGCAGTATAACCCCGCGCGTCTGTATGGTGTGGGACATTGTCATCGCGCGTTTCAGGAAGAACATCTCCTCCATCGCGGCGGCCTGCGGCGCAAATAAGGCTGCGACTTTTTTTATCTCACCGTAAATAATATCAAGCCGCTGCGGCAGCTCAAAAGCCGCCGGCGTGTGGATAAGGCCGCACGCCTCCAAAACCATACCGGCCGGCCCGTCGTTTTTTACGACGGCCCAGCCGGTTCTGTCTAATCCGGGGTCTATGCCCAAAACTCTCGCGTTCATTTGGTTTGCGCGCCGCGCAAAACGCGGGCTTAAATTATTTGCTTTCTATTTTTGCCAGAATATCGTCCGGTATGCTGTAGTTGGAATAAACTTCTTTAACGTCGTCATGCTCTTCCAGGTTTTCAATCATGGCGAGGATTTTTGAAGCGGTTTCAACGTCCTTAATTTCAACCTCGTTGGAGGGCAGCATGCTCAGCTCCGCCGAGACGGGCTTTATTCCCTTGGCTTCAACGGCGGTTTTGACGGCTTCAAAAGCTTCAACGGGCGTGATAATTTCATAACCTTCGGCCTGGGTTTTGATGTCCTCCGCGCCGGCCTCAAGCGCGATATTCATCAAATCTTCCTCGGATACGGCGGTCTTGTCAACCAGAATCAAACCCTTTTTTGCGAACATATAAGCCACCGAGCCCGGCGTGCCGGTATTGCCGCCCTTATCGGTAAATTTTTTGCGTATTTCGGAGAAGGTTCTGTTTTTATTGTCGGTTGTACATTCCACTATGACGGCGACGGAGCCCGGCCCGTAGCCTTCGTAGGTAATTTCCTCGTAAACCGTGCCCGGGATTTGGCCCGTGCCTTTCATTATTGCGCGTTTTACATTGTCGGCCGGCATATTGGCATTTTTGGCGTCGTCTACCGCTTTGCGCAGGCGGGCATTGCTGTTCAAATCCGCGCCGCCCAGTTTGGCCGCTATGGTAATTTCCCTTATAATTTTGGTGAAGACTTTGCCTTTCTTTGCGTCAACCAAAGCCTTTTTGTGTTTTATGCCCGCCCAATGCGAATGTCCGCCCATAAGAAAAACTCCTTTGAAATAATATAGTTTATTTTACCAAATTGGGGCCGCCGTGTATGCCGCAATCTGGGCCGGACCGATTACGGCACTGCGTCCGCAAAACCGTGCCCCGTAAAGGATTTGAACCTATACCCTCGGTTCCGAAGACCGATACTCTATCCGGTTGAGCTAACGGGGCATATAATTATTTTAACATTTTGCCGCGCCGTTATTTGGTAAACTATAATATATGAAATCAATTAAAAGTTCGGGCGGCGCGGCCTGCCCCGGCGGCTGCGAACCTTTTGAAGCGGAATTCTGGGCCTTAATCGGCGCGGATGAGGACGAGAATTTAAAGCAGGCCCTACTCGGCGGAGAGCTTAATCTCGTCCAATGCCCCGAGTGCGGCAGGTTCTTCTACCACGACCGCAATATAATTTATTTTGACCCTCCCGCCCAGCTTTTGGCTTTCGTCGCGCCCAATGCGGATAAAAAAGATTTTGAAAAAGTAACAACCAAAATGCGGGCCGATTTTAAACTGCTTAAAGAAAATCTGCCCGGTATGAAGATTGACTATGAGCCTTTTTTCCTACGCGGTCTTGAAGAGCTTAAGGCCATGCTTGATTACGAGGCCAAAATAAGCGAGCAGAGCGAAGTCATAGCCGCTTTTGCCGCGCAGCAGGGTTTTAAACTTGCGCCGCTGCGGCGCGCCACAGCGCGCGTGAAGGGCTGGCCGTTTTATATTCCGGTCGCCGTCGCGGATTATAATAAAGAAACCGCGCTTAAAGCCTCAAAAGAAGTGCTGGCCCAAAATCCGGCCATGGGGCTGCTTGCGGCTTTTATAAAAGATATTTCCGCCGGCACGCCGCTGCCGCCGAGGATATAAAAATGCGCGCGGCCGGCAATAAAGCGCAGCTCAAAATACTTGCCGCCATTGGCGCGGCCGCCGCGCGCGCGGGCCTTAAGGCGTGGGCGGTGGGCGGCTTCGCGCGGGATTATTACCTTGGCAAAAATACTTGTGATATTGATATCTGCGCGCTTGGCGATACGCGGCCGCTGGTGGATTTCTGCATAAAAAATTACGGCGCGCGGGCGGTTTATTTTAATAATTTCGGCACCGCGCGCGCGGTTTTTGACGGCGGCCTTAAAATTGATTTTGTGCGCTGCCGCAAGGAGGTTTATGATAAACCCGCCGCGCTGCCGCACGTAGCCGCGGGCAATCTTGAAGATGATTTATACCGCAGGGATTTTACCGCAAACGCCTGGGCCTTAAGCCTGCTGCCGTCGGAATTTTTTAAAAGTTATGATTTATTTGAATCCCGCGCTGCAATAGACGCGGGAATTGTAAAAATCCTTCACCCCAAAAGTTTTGAGGACGACCCTACAAGAGTTTTCCGCGCTGTGCGCTTTGCAGCGCGTTTTGGCTGGCGGCTTGAGCCTGCTACGGAAAAACTGCTGAAAGCCGCCGTGCGCGGCGGGTTTATAAGCCTGCTCTCGCGCGAGCGCGTGCGGCAGGAGCTCCTGAAAATCCTGGAAGAAAAAAACCCGCTGCCCGCTTTGAAGCTGGCGGCCGAATACGGCGCGCTAAAATTTGTTTACGCGGGCCTAAAATGCCCGCCGGCTATTGAAAAGGTTCAAGATTTGTCCGCGCGGCTTACGCTGCTTGCCCTGGCGCAGGGCGCTAAAGGCGCGGATTTCTTAAAGTCGCTGCGTTTGGAGCGCGGGCTTTACAATGAATGCGTTGCCGTAGTTGATTTTTTTGAAAATAAACGCGCTCTTGCGCGCCCGCTGAACGCCGCGCAGAAAAAGATTGCCCGATTATATGCGCCCGGCCTTCCTGCCGCCGCTTTGCGCCCGCTTGTCATTGCCGGTGGGGATTTGCAGAAGCTGGGCCTGCAGGGCGGCGCGCTGGGTGCGGCGCTCAGGAAAACCGCCCGTCTGCAATTCGCCGGCGAAATAAGAACCAAAAAAGAAGCGCTTAAGATTTTTAAAGTTTAATACGATTTTACGGTCTTTCAATTTTACTGCACTTAAATCACTCGGCGCTTCGCGCCACTCCCTTTACAAAAGGGAGAAGATAATTTCCGCCCTCACCCTAACCCTCTCCCATCACGAAGGGAGAGGAAGAATAATGTAAAACAAGAGTGAAAAATTTAACCGCACTAAAATCCCCGCGTATTAAATACGCGGGGATTTTGCTTACCCCCTTGCACAAGCGAATTGGTTTTAGTATATAATTATGTAGGCATATAACTAAATCCACTAGGGGAAACAAATGAAACTGAATAAAAAGGCTTTTACTCTAATTGAATTATTAGTAGTTGTTTTAATTATCGGCATTTTGGCCGCAATCGCGTTGCCGCAATATCAAAAAGCCGTGAACAGGAGTACCGCGGCCCAGCAGATATCCGTTATCAAAACCATAAACAATGCCATAAAGATATTTAAGATGGCGCGCGGCTACAACCCCGCAAATTATGGCGAGCTGGATATAAGTTTCCCCGGTTGCTCAATGGAGCAGGTCAGTACCCTTAATTATCTTGTCTGCGATAAATTTTCCTCCGTAATAGAAAGTTCCGGCAAGGCGGCTTTTATAGGACCGCTTGACGGCGAAAAAATTCAATATGTACCGAACTTGAATCCACGGGCGTAAGCCCGTGGAGGGAGTTCCTCCCTAAATCCGTGCCCGATGTTCGTCGCGATAGAAAATAGTAAGATAGAAGCATGCGATTAAAAAAACAAGGACATAGTGTCTACTATTGCAAATACCATTTAGTATTTAACACAAAATACCGTAGGAAAGTATTTAGGCCGGCAGGGGTCCATGAGTATTTTTTAAAACTGCTTAGGCGTATAAGATCCCATTATCCCGAGATAGAGATAGAAAATTGTAACCACGATATGGACCACGTGCACATGGTTGTAAGTATTCCGCCCAAAATGAGCGTTAGCGATGTGGTGCGTATAATAAAATGCAATACTGGGAAAGCGATGAAAGAAAAATACGGATACTTACAAAGATTGTACTGGGGAACAGATGGGATTTGGTCCGAGGGGTACATGGTAAGTACAGTAGGAGTGAATGAGGAAATGATAAAGTTGTACGTTGAGGAGCAGGGGAAAGAGGATTTAGGGCAAACTTTGTTTGAATAAAGTGAGACTATGGGCGTAAGCCCATAGAGATTCATTTGGCTTTAAACGGAAGAAGCAAATATATGCTGTATATGCCTATAGATACAGACCAGCTGATTTGCATTGAAGGACGCAAGCTGCCGCTGACTCTAACCTGCGCGGATATCGGTTTTACAAACACCGTTTCAAACAATTGCTTCTGGCCGCCGTGCTATACAAATTAATATGTCTTTTTCCTCCTTTAGTAAAGGAGGTGGCGCGAAGTGACAATTGTCACTTCGCGCCGGAGGATTTAATATAAGCTGTTATTAATAAAGAGTCATTTACAACTTTACTGCCATTAAATCCCTCGGCGCTTCGCGCCACTCCCTTTACAAAAGGGAGAAAATTGCCTAAATATACAAAATCAGAACAATCCCCTTTATAAAAGGGAGAAAACGGCCGGCGCATTACAATAATGCTGTTGACATAAACTTCCTTTATTGATAAAATTAAATTGATAATTAATTATCAATTAGTGCTTCCTTTAAAAAAATATCAACAAAGCCCGCTTTGAGGCGGCAGGATTCCAGTCCGGTTGGGTGCTGCGGATACTTTTGCGCGTATTCAAGCGGGGTATTTTATGGTCTCAACGCAAAACTTGGCCCGTCCAAAAAATGCCGCCCGCATAAAGCGGGCGCGCAGTGCCGCGCCGCGCCCCGCGCCGGAGCTTGCAATAAGACGTTTACTTATTTATCTTGATTACCTCAAAAGCCAGGATGCGGATTGCGTGTCTTCCGGCCAGATAGCGGATAACTTCGGCTTTACCGCGATACAGGTGCGCAAGGATATCGCCTGCGCCGGTTTCGCAGGCCGCCCAAAGCACGGCTACAGCCGCGCGGAACTTATCAAACATATAGAAGACTTCCTCGGTTTCAATGATAAGATGGACGCTTTTTTGATCGGCGTGGGCAATATCGGCCGCGCGCTGGCCTCTTACGGCGGGTTTGCGAAATATTCGCTTAATATCATTGCCGCGTGCGACATTGACCCGCGGCTGCAGGGGACGGAAATTAACGGCAAAAAAATATTTTCCGTTGAAAAGGCCCTTGACCTTATTAAAAGGCTTAAAATAAAATTCGCCATTATCACCGTGCCGGCCGGCCAGTCCCAGCCCTCGGCGGACCTGCTTATAAAAGCGGGGATAAAGGCTATCTGGAATTTTTCTTCCGTGAGGCTCAGCTGCCCGCCGGATATTATAGTGCAGAACGAAGATTTAGGCGCGTCGCTTTCCGTGCTGTCGCAGAAGCTGCTCGCGGCGGAAACGCAGGCCCGCAAATAACACGGCCGTAATTATTACAGGAGACTAAAAAAAGATGTCCTTAGAAAAACTGAACGACGTTATTGCCATTCTCAACGAGTATGACAATAACCCAAGCAAACTGATACCTATCCTGCAGAAGGTGCAGCAGCAGTATAATTATCTGCCGCAGGACGCCATGACTTTTGTGGCGAACTCGCTGGGTATAGCGCCTTCAAAAGTGTACGGGGTGGCGACTTTCTTTTCCCACTTCTCAACCGTGCCCAAAGGCAGGCATATCATAAAAATATGCGACGGCACGGCGTGCCACGTAAAAAAATCCGAAGGCATAATAAACGCGGCGAAAAAGCGTCTGGGCCTTACGGACGAAAAACATACGTCAAACGATTTTATGTTTACTTTGGAATGCGTATCATGCCTGGGGGCGTGCGGCATAGCGCCGGTGGCGGTGGTGGACGATGAAGTCCACCCGCAGATGACGCCGGAAAAGATGACCGCGCTCATAGACGCCGTCTGCGCGAAGGAGAAAGCAAATGCCTAAAACCGATCTCGGCGCAATAAAAAACGCTTACGATAAAAATTACAAAAATATAACCAAAAAGATTATCGTCTGCGCGGGCACGGGCTGCGTTTCAAGCGGCTCGCTCAAAATATTTGAAGCCTTCAAAAAAGGCCTTGAGGAGCGTAAAATCCACGTAAGCCTGCAGATTTCCGAAGGCTGCCGCGAAGTCTACCTCACAAAAAGCGGCTGCCAGGGCTTCTGCCAGCAGGGCCCGCTGCTCAGCATCGGCGATATTTTCTACACCAAAGTAAAGGAAAGCGACGTTGAGGAACTTATTGAAAAAACCGTCCTCAAAGACGAGCCGGTTGAAAGGCTGCTTTACAAAAACCCGGCCGACGGCAAAAAATACGCCAAAAGCGGGGATATACCTTTTTACAAAAAACAAACGCGCTTTCTGCTGAGGGATTGCGGCAGAATCAACCCGGGCGATATCAATGAATACATCAGCCGCGGCGGCTATTTCAGCGCGGCCAAAGCCTGTAATGAAATGACTCCCGAAGAAATCTGCAAAGCTATAAGCGACAGCGGCCTGCGCGGCCGCGGCGGCGGCGGATTCCCCACCGGCAGAAAGTGGGATTTGACGCGCCAGAGCAAGGGCGATAAAAAATACGTAATCTGCAACGGCGACGAGGGCGACCCGGGCGCTTTCATGGACCGCAGCGTAATGGAGGGGGACCCGCACGCGGTGCTGGAAGGCATGATAATCGCGGCGCGCGCCATAGGCGCGGACGAAGGTTATATTTATGTGCGTATGGAATATCCGCTTGCGGTGGAGCGCGTGCGTTTTGCAATAAAGCAGGCGGAAGAAGCCGGGATTCTGGGGTGCGGCATCTTCGGCTCGGGCCATAATTTTAAGATTAATGTAATGGAAGGCGCGGGCGCTTTTGTATGCGGAGAGGAAACGGCTTTAATCGCTTCCGTCGAGGGCGAGCGCGGCATGCCGCGCCCCAAACCGCCCTTTCCGGCGCAGAGCGGGCTCTTCGGCAAACCCACGGTTATCAATAATGTGGAAACGCTGGCAAATATCGGCAAGGTTATGGCCATAGGCGCGGCGGAATTCCGCAAAATGGGCACGGCGGCTTCCCCGGGCACAAAAACTTTCGCGCTTACTGGCCACGTCTGCAACAGCGGTCTGGTGGAGGTGCCCTTCGGCTCCACAATTCACCAGATTGTGAACGAAATCGCCGGCGGCACCGCCAACGACAAAGGCGAGGCGGATTTAAACGCTTTCAAGGCCGTGCAGATCGGCGGGCCTTCGGGCGGGTGCCTTACCAAAGAACACATGGACTTGCCTCTGGATTTTGATTCGCTCAAATCCGTAGGCGCGATGGTTGGCTCCGGCGGGCTGGTGGTGATGAACGATAAGACCTGCATGGTCAATATCGCCAAGTTCTTCATGGGCTTTACGCAAAACGAAAGCTGCGGCAAGTGCGTATCCTGCCGCGAAGGCACAAAACAAATGCTTAATATGCTCAATGACATCAGCGAAGGCAAAGCCACGATAAAAACGCTGGACCTGCTTGACGGCCTGGCCAATGTGGTTAAGGTTTCATCGCTTTGCGGGCTGGGCAAAAGCGCGCCCAATCCAGTGCTTTCAACCATAAAATATTTTAAGGACGAATACCTGGCCCATATTAAGGATAAAACCTGCCCTACCAATAACTGTAAGGCTTTGGCCAAGTATATTATAGACGCCGTCAAATGCAAGGGCTGCACGGCGTGCAAACGCGTCTGCCCCGCGGGCGCAATAAGCGGCGAGGTCAGGCAGGCGCATAAGATAGACGCCTCAAAATGCATAAAATGCGGCGCGTGCGCGTCCGCGTGCAAATTCGGCGCGGTATCGGTGGGAGGTTAAGCAAATGACCAGTAAAGGTTTTGTATCAATAGAAGGCAAACAGGTTGCCATAGAGAACGAGAAGAATTTGTTGGAGCTTATCCGCAAAGCGGGTATAGAAATCCCGACTTTCTGCTATCACAGCGAGCTCAGCGTTTACGGCGCGTGCCGCCTGTGTCTGGCGGATATTGAGGGCATGGGGATACAGGCCTCGTGCTCCATAGAGCCAAAGGACGGCATGAAAGTAAAAGTCCACACGCCGCAGATACGCGAAATCCGGCGCACCAATATTGAACTGCTGCTTGCCTCGGGCCATCATAACTGCACGACCTGCGTAAAAACGGGTTATTGCACTCTGCAGGACGTCGCGCGCAAACTCGGCGTCAAGGAGCTGCGCTTTAAAGAGGCCGATACCCGCAAGGCGCGCAATACGCATTCGCACTCCATAGTGCGCGATCCGGATAAGTGTATTCTTTGCGGCGACTGCATACGCATGTGCAGCGAAGTGCAGGGCATCGGCGTTATAGATTTCGCCGGCCGCGGCAGCAAAACAGAGGTACTGCCAACCTTCGGCAAGGATTTGGCCGACGTTGAATGCGTGAACTGCGGCCAGTGCGTGCGAATCTGCCCCACCGGCGCGCTTTCAAGCAAGTCGGAAGTCTCGCAGATATGGGCCGATATCTGGAGCCCCAGTAAAAAAGTCGCGGTGCAGATAGCGCCCGCGGTGCGCGTTGCGCTCGGGGAGATGTATAACCTCCCCGCTGGCGAAAACGCCACCGGCCAGATAGCCACGGCTTTAAGGATGATAGGCTTTGATTATGTTTACGATACATCTTACTCGGCCGATCTGACTATTTTTGAAGAAGCGACGGAATTCCTCCAGCGTTTTGAGAAAGGCGAGAAGCTGCCGCTTTTCACGTCTTGCTGCCCCGCGTGGGTAAAACACGCTGAGCACTGCTACTCCGACTTGCTGGAAAATATTTCAACCTGTAAATCGCCGCAGCAGATGATGGCCAGCGCGATTAAGGCAAGCTACGTGAAAGAAGGCGGCAAAAGGGAAGATATTTCCGTAGTTTCGGTGATGCCGTGCACGGCCAAAAAGTACGAGGCCAAACGCCCCGAGTTTTCCGTCAACGGCGACAGCGACGTAAGCAATGTGCTTACCACAATGGAACTCGCGCGCATGATAGACGAAAAGGGCATAAAGTTCAGCGAGCTTGAGCCCGGCGCTTTTGATATGCCTTTCGGCTTCAAGACCGGCGCGGGCGTTATTTTCGGTACGGCGGGCGGCGTAACGGAAGCCGTGATAAGATATATTATGGGCATAGTCGTCCCCAGCGCGGATTATAAGCCCGTGTGCAAAGTGCTGCATGAAGACGCGTCCCTCAAAGAGCTGGAGCTTGAAGTCAACGGCAAAAAAGTCCGCATCGCGGCGGTAAACGGCCTGAAAAACGCCAAGAAACTCATTGAAGACATTAAAACCGGCAAAAAACAGTATGACTTCATAGAAGTCATGGCATGCCCCAACGGATGCGTCGGCGGCGCGGGCCAGCCGGTTACAAACAGCTCGCAAAACGCGGCAAAGCGCAGGGAAGGCCTTTACGGCATTGACGGCCAGCAGCAACTGCACAAGCCGCAGGACAATCATTATATAACCAAGTTATACGACGCTTTGCAGAGCGAAATCGGCGGGCATAAAGCGCATGAGCTTTTCCACACGCATTACCACAACCGTAAACGCGTGAATATATCGCCGCGCAGTGAAGAGGGCAAAGTGCATGTGAACGTATGCTTCGGCTCTACCTGCGTGCGCCACGGCGCAAAGGATTTAGTCAGGCAGATACGCCAGTACGCGCAAAGCAAAAACATCAATGCGCAGATTGATGTGTCTCCTTCCTTCTGCTACGAAAAATGCACAAAAGCGCCGGTTGTGCGCATTAATGACGTGGAGATAGAAAAAGCGGATATTGAAAAAATTGATATCGTGCTTACAAAAGAATTAACCAAAGCCGCGCAGTAAGCCGCGGCAGGCGGGATACATGATTAATAAGACCGAAGAAAGCCCTTCTTTAGTTTACACCCGCAGCGCGCATTGCAGGGACTGTTATAAATGCCTGCGCAACTGCCCTGTCTCGTGCATAAGCATGAACGACGGGCAGGCGCAGGTACTGAACCGCAACTGCATAGTCTGCGGCGCGTGCATACGCAGCTGCCCGCAGCATGCAAAGCAGTATCTCAGCAGCATTTTTGCCGTTGAAAGATTATTGCAGGATAAAAGCCGCAGGACGGCGGTCAGCATAGCGCCGTCTTTTGCCGCCAGTCTGGAACTTTGGCAGCAGCGGCGCATGGCCGGCGCGCTGCGCAAGCTGGGTTTTGATTATGTGTTTGAGACGGCCTGCGGCGCTTATTACACCGCGCAGGAATCGTTTAAATATATAAAGGACGTATCAAGGGCTTATATACACACTTCCTGTCCGGCGGTAATAAATTATATCACCAAATATAAGCCGGACCTTGCATCCGCAATCGCGCCCGTCGTATCGCCCATGATAGGCCACGCGAGGCTGCTTAAAGGCGAACTCGGGCGGGATATAGATATAGTCTTCATAGGCCCTTGCGTGGCAAAAAAGGACGAGCTTCTGCGGCCCGAATACGAAGGCCTCGTCGCCGCCGCGCTTACTTTTGAAGAAATTTTCAAAATGTTCAAAGCGCGCGGCATCAGCCTTAAAAACTGCGACGAGACGCCCTTTGATAAACCGTCCTTCTACAAATCCCAATACTACCCTTTGCCCGGCGGCATTTTAAAAGCGCTTGACGCCGACAATAAGGATTTGCCCAAAAAAATCCTGTGCATAGACGGGCCGGAAAACGTAAAAAACGCTCTTGATAATTTTGAAGGGCAAAACTGCGATATAGAACTTATGTGGTGCGAGGACGGCTGCCTGAACGGCCCGCTTAGTCTGGGCAATATAATAAAAAAACACGCCAATATAGAAGAATACGCGCGCTCAAACAAAAATTACGCCAGGCCCGGGCCAAAGCCCGCAGGCATTGATCTGGGCAATAAATTCGCGCCGTGCCCGCTGAACGAGCCGCATTACAGCGAGGCGGAAATTGAGCATATGCTCAAACTCATGGGCAAAGAAAAAGATGCCGACCGCCTTAACTGCGGCGGCTGCGGTTATCCTTCGTGCAGGGATAAGGCGGTGGCGAACCTTAACGGCTACGCGCAAAAGGAAATGTGCATGCTTTACCTGCGCCGCCGGCTGCATAATATAAACAATGCGGTTATAGACAGCATGCCGGGCGGCATAGTAATACTGGACGATAAATTTAATATAGCGCAGACGAACGCGCGTTTTAACGAGATGTTTAAATGCTCGCCTTCAATAGTCGGGGAGAGCATCTCTCTTATCACCGATATACATCCTTTTGAGCTTGTGCTCTCCGGCGAGGAGAAGGAAATAAACTGGCTCATGGAGTACCCGCAGTATAATCTCAAATGCCGTTTTATCGTCTATAATATAAAAGACACAAACCAGCTTGTGGGCATTTTTATACCCATATTAAACGCGCAGGAGCTGGCGCAGCTGAAGTCTTCCATGAAAATGAAAGCGCTTGATAAAGCGCGCGAGCTGCTGAGACACCAGATTGAGACCAGCCAGCAAATCGCCAAATATCTGGGGGACAGCACGGCGCAGTCGCAGGATATCGTAAACCAGATTGTGCGGATAACTTCAGAAACAGGCGAAGACGAGTAAATGCAATATATCCAGACCACTGGCTTCCTTCACAATAAAGACGGTTATGACACCTGCGGCGACCATATAATAATCCGCCGCGGAAGGGAAACGACATTTATCATCGTTATGGACGGCATAGGCAGCGGCCCGCGCGCCAATATCTGCGCGCAGATGTTCGGCGGCGAGCTTACCGCGCTGCTGAAGAAGGGCTATTCGCTGCTGGAATCCTGCCGCCTGACGGTGCAAAGCATTAAAGCCGGCCGCGCTCATGGCAATTTCGCGGCTTTCAGCGCGGCCGCGGTTTTGCACAGCGGCTACGCACAGATTATCAGCTACGAGGCCCCTATCCCCATTTTTATAAACGACGGCTATGCCTATGCGCCGCAGCCGCTTGTGCATGAAGCCGGCGGTGAAAATCTGATGGAGACGGACTGCACCCTCGGCCCGGGCCGCGCTTTGGTTATGTTCAGCGACGGCGTTTCCGAGGCGGGCGTGGGGCACGGTTTCGGCTACGGGCTGGGTACGCAGGGCGCGGCGGATAAACTCAACGATATCTACGGCCGCGGCGGCGCTGGCGCGCGGGCCGCGGAAGATTTGCTTGAATACTGCAAGCAGATTTCCGGCGGCAGATGGGAGGATGATACCTCTCTCGTTTTTGTTGAAACCCGCCCCGCGATTAATGCCGATATTTTGACTGGCCCGCCCGCTGAAAAAGATATGGACTCGCGTTTTATTGAAGACTTCCGCAAAGACCGGGGTTTTAAAATTATCTGCGGCTCAACCACTTTGGATATTTACGCGCGCCACAGCGGCGCAAAAATACAGCCCGTCAAAAACTTCAATCCGTTTGAGGCGCCCACCTACAAAGTGCCGGACATAGATTTTGCTTCCGAAGGCGCGCTTATGCTTAACCAGCTTTATAATCTCTACGAGCTTAACCCCGTTGCTTTGGACAGGTCCTCGCCCGTGGCGCGGCTAAAAGAGCTGCTGGATAACTGCGACAAAATAAATTTTTATGCGGGCCGCGCCGATAATCCCGCGCAGAACGAAAGCATGATATTTTCCCAGCTGCGCATTTTGCCCAGGGCGAAAATAGTTGAAATGCTGGCCGCAAAGCTGCGCAAGCTTGGCAAAGCCGTCGCAATTAAACAATATTAATTTGCTATACTTTACTTTATGAAAGGCGAGCAAATTACCAATGGGGACGCCTCCGCCGCGCAATCCGCCGGTTATATACATTTCTTATTAGCAGCCTTATTTTCCGCACTTATTATGGCGGGGATATGCGCTGTTATATTTTTTTTCGTCAAAAGTCCGGTTGACCTTGCTTTTATAAAAGCGAATTTTTACGCCGATACCGCAGATTTCAAACCCGAGCGCGCGGAAAAATTTTCCTATTATCTGCTTACTTTTTTGTTTCCGTTTCTTTACACGGCCGTACTGCTGCTTATCAACAGAATTAAGCCGCCGCGCATATCTTTAAAAATATTGTTTGCGATTGAAGGCTGTTTGCTGGCAGCCGTCTTTATTTTTGTCTTTTTCCACTTAGGGTTTATAGACGAAGGAATAATGGTTTACACCCGCCTTGGCGGCTGGGCCGCGGCGGCTTTTTTTATATTTTTGTCAGGTTTATGTTTTTTATGTTATGAATTCAAAGCCAAAACGCGCGGCGCGGTATTGTTTGTCCTTTCCGCGCAGGCGGCTTTTGTTTTTATATATGTTTTGCTGCTTTACAGGCCGCCGTTTTTTGCCGGCAATTTTATTTCCGTATGGCATTTTATGCCGTATTTCGCGCCGGTTTATAAAACTTTAAGCGGGCTCGCGCCGGCCGTTGACTTTAATAATCTTTATGGTTTTTATCCTTATTTTTACGCTGCGGCCGCCAAAGTTTTTGGCGGCATTAAGCTTGAGGGCTTTATGTGGATCAACACGATTTTGATTTGCCTGTCGCTGCTTTTTGCCGCCGCCGCGATATGGCTGAATGTCAAAAACAGGGCTTTAAGGCTGATTGCAATCACCGCGTATGCCTCTTTATTTTATGTTTTCAATATCGCGGGGGGAGGGGTCTATCTCCAATTCCTGCCGCACAGAGTGTTTTTTATCAATTTTATCATGCTGCTGTGCAGCCTGTATTTGCGTGGCGGCAGCAGCCCGCGCCTCAAAAATTTATATATCGCGGTTGGCTACGGAGCGGGCGCGCTGGCCGTGGCGTGGAATATTGAAAGCGGTTTGATAGCATTGTGGGCCTGGGTTTTAATGCTTATAGCTTTGCGCGTACCGCTGGTATTGAGCGCGCCCAAAGAATTTTGGACGGCCGCCGTTAAAATATTATTTTTGCTTTTCTGGCCATGCTAGCAGCTTTTTTTGCGGTGCAGGCGGCGACATATTTGCAAAGCGGCAAGATTCTAGACTTTGCCACAATAATGCGCGCGCAGAAGTTATTTTACGAAACCGGCTTTTTTATGCTGCCTATGGAGCCCGGCCACGGCTGGCTGCTGCCGATAATCGTTTACGCGCTCGCGCTTATAAAATCTTTCAATCTGCTGCCTTTTTTAAAGGAAAAGGACGCATATTTTACGCCGCCGCGCGCCGCGCTTTATTTTGTTTTTGCGTTCATAGGGCTGGGCATTTTTATTTATTATCAGGGCCGCAGCCACCCGATGACGCTGCAGGGCGTCGTATTTCCGGCGGTTTGCCTTTTGGCGTTTTTTGCACAGGAATATCTGGACAAACTGCACGCCACCGCGCAAAACGATATTTTCCGTAGAATTTGGGCTTACAGAGTCTGCGTAATTGCGGCTTTCTTTATTTTTTACGGCGGCGTCGGCGTCGCCCTGCTTTGCGGCCCCATGCCTGCGCGGATACGGACGGATATGCGTTCTTCAACAGAGGCTTTAATGATAAAACAGGCTGTGGATCTTATCAGGCAGCGCGCCGGCGAGCGCAAAAAAGATATTATCGCCCTTCCGTCCTCGGTTTTGTACTCCGAGCTTGGCGAAGTCGATACGCTTCCTTTTCCAGTGTCAATTGACTGGATATTGAAAAGTGATTACAAAAAAATATATAGTTACTTGGCCTCTTCCGAAAATCTGCTTGTGCTTGACAAGAATACCGCGCTCACGCTGAATTATTACCAAGAAGACGACGAATTTACAAAAATTCTCGGCCGTTATAAGCGGACGGCCGCCAACGGTGAATTTTTTATTTTTGAAAAACAGGGGCAATGATAAAATTTTCTATCTGAAAAAATAGATTGAAGCCGCCGAAATTTGCGGTGCCGCGCGGGAAGGGATCAATTATTACGGAGTTTCTGGATTCTGCTTCTTGTGCTCGGGTGGGTGGAGAGATAGCTAATAAATTCTGGCAGCTTATCTTTCGCTTCCATATATTCGAAAAATTCTATTCCGCCGTCCGCGCTGCCGTAAAGCGCGGTGCAGACTTTTTGCGCGTAAGCATCAGCCTCGCGCTCCTGCCCGCGGGAATAAGAGTTTCGGGCAATAGCGTCTGTTCCGCCTGAAACGACGCCGGTGCTGCTGTCACCGGAAAACAGAATTTTAACCACGGACAGCGCAAGGCCGCGTCCCATGGCCTTTAAGTGATCTCTGTTTACGTAATGGCCGATTTCATGCGCCAGCACAAAAGCCAGAGCCTCTTTGTTTTTAACATTATCAAGCAGCGCGGTCGTAAAATATATTTTGCCGCCGGGCGTTAAAAAAGCGTTCGCGGCGCGGCTGTAAACAACGCCGATATCCGGCGCGTAGTTTTCAGGCAGACGGTTTTGCGCGGCTATTTGCGCGCTTATTTCCCGCAAGGCGGAAACGGCCTGCGCGTATTCTTTGCCCTTAAATTCGGCCGAGGGGTTTGCCGCGGCAAATAAGCTTTCAATTTTCTTTTGGGTTTTAAAGGATATTGCGTTTACGTATATCCCCACTGCAATGCCAATAATTATATAAAGCGCCGCCAGAATTGCCGCAAAACCGGCTGTCACTTTCAGAGCCTCCCGCCACGGAGGCTCTTTACCGGCGTTAACGTTATTTTCTATCAGCTCAAGCTGGCGCGCCCTGAAATCGGCGTCATTTTTCATAAGTAACTGCCGTACCGTAAGCAAATACGCTGATGCGGGGCGGCGCTTTGCGCGCATTTGCGGAATTTAAGTTTACGCTGTCAATGCGGACATTAATTATTATATCGCTGTCCGGCGCGCTTTCGCGCATTCTTAAAAGCGCCTCGCGGCGGGCTCTGTCCAGAAGCGGTTCATAAGCGCCAATCCGCCCGCCGAAGAACGATTTCAGGCCCGCTATCACATTTTTGAAATAATCCCCGCCTATGGCGATATTGCCGCTTACCAGGCGCGTTTGGGCCACTTTTCTTGACGGGTCCACGGAGTTATTTTCAAAACTTATGTAAGGACGGTCAAGCAACTCAATTTCGCGCTTTTTAATATGCCTGAAATGGCTGCGCTCAATTATGCCGCCCGTTATGCAGGCCACTGCGAAGAGCGCAAGTAATATCAGCAAATCCATAATTACTGTTCCTGCGCGCTGACGGCCGTGCCGTAGACATAAATTTCTGCCGCGCCCGCGGTTATGGAAGAAGTCGCCATCCTGACGTTTATCACCGCGTTTGCGCCGAGCTGCTGCGCCTGCTTTTGCATTCTTTCAATCGCTTCTTTGCGGGATTCTTCCAAAAGTTCGGTGTAGGCTTTAAGCTCACCGCCGACGAAGTTTTTTAAGCTGGCGCCCAAATCTTTTAACGCGTCTTTGGCCCTTACCGTGCTGCCCGATACTACGCCGTAGTGTTTTGTTATTTTCATCCCTGGGATGAACTCCGTGTTTGTCATTATCATACAGTTGGTCTCCTTTCAATGTTGTTTTTAGATAATTATAATAATACAATATTTATATTATATTTGCATGAGGTTATATCCGATATAAGTATATACGCGCGCCGAGT
>JAISDW010000123.1 GCA_031264445.1 Elusimicrobiota bacterium | reverse complement strand
CGACCAACGACCAACGACCAACGACCAACGACCAACGACCAACGAGCAACGACCAACGACCAACGACCAACGACCAACGACCAACGACCAACGACCAAAAACACTAACTGATGCTTTTGTCGTAAGATGGGCAACGATATTATCCATAACTATTGTTTTGCTTTATATGCTTTATGCAGGCGGATTTTTCAAATCCGCGGCATATACGTATTTTGCAAAACCCGCGCCAAATAAAGTTTACGCTTCAAAAACAGAAACTTCAAAAACACAGCAAGCGCAGGATAAACCCAAACAAGAAAAAGTCCTTACAGAGCAAGAAAAATTCGCTCTTAAAGAAGCCCTTTTTGCGGCAATATATAACGGGAATTTGGAAAAAGTAAAAGACGCTTTGGGAAAAGATGCGGAAATAACCGATAATTCCATTGAAACGGCAATAAACCTGCGCCGTACGGATATACTCAAATTGATGATGGGCAAAGATAATAAGGTTGCAGAAAAAGCTTTGGTATACGCTTTTGACAAAGGCAATAAAGATTTGATTGGATACGTTTTGCGCCTTATGCCTGATCTTGACGAAGAAGCCGCAAATAACGATAAAATAAAATCCCTTTTGGATAAGGAAAAAGAACCTGCGGTTAAGAATGCCGTAAAGGGTAATTATAAGCCGCTGCAATTTCTTATTGATAACGGCGTCAAAAACTTCTCGCCTTATATATGCGACGCGACGGAAGAAGTTTTGAAGTATATTTTCAAGCGCGGCGTGCCTTATCCCTGCCCCGTTTATTATATGAGCGACAAAGCGAAAATGGATCTCCTTTTATCAAAAGGCGGCACGCCGGCCATCAGCAGCTCAAACAGCGTAAAGGAAGCGCAATATATGCTGACAAAAGGGGCGAAACCGTTTCTTTGTAATATAAGCAGTTTGGAATTATTTCAATTTATGTACGCCAAAGGTGCGGGTTTAAGCGGGCGGGAAGAATGCAATGTCGGGACGGATTGCGACGGCGGCGCGTGTATGGGAAGCCTCCTAAACCACTACGCGGGCGTAAACGGCAATTTGAATATTGTTAAGTTTCTGACAAAAGAAGGTATAAAAACAGACTATAAAACATTGCATTATGCCGTCATAAACGGCAATACCGAGATTATAAAGTATTTATTTCCTAATCATAATCTTGATGTCCAAGATAAAGACGGAAATACGGAATTAATACGTGCCGCAAATGACGGAAATAAAGAAAAAGTTGACGCATTGCTCAGATCTGGCGCAAATCCGGATATTCAGAATAACATAGAATTTACCGCATTAATTTCTGCTGCCAGCAATGGGTATAAAGAAATAGCCGGCATGCTGCTTAAGGCGGGCGCAAATCCGGACATGCAAACCGATGTGGGAAATACGGCATTAATATATGCTGCGGGGAAAGCTCATAAAGAAATAGTTGAAATGCTGCTAAAAGCTGGTGCTAATCCGGATTTACAGAACAATTGGGGCGGCACCGCGCTAATTGACGCTGCGGATCATAATCATAAGGAAATCGTCGCCATGCTTCTCAAGGCCGGCGCGAACAGAGATTTAAAAGATCGTCAGGGAAGAACGGCATTAATGAAAGTTACGCAAGCCGGAAATAAAGAAATAGCCGATATGCTGAAAGCGGGCTCAAGCCAGGATATACAGGACGATTGGGATAACAACGCTTTAATAGATGATAATGACGATAATTATGAAGACATAATTGCTATTGAAAAAGCGCATGCGTCTGAAGCATTAAGTATAATGCAAACTATTAAACAATCGGAAGAAAGATATTATCTGATCCATGGCAGATATACAATGGATTTTGACGATTTAGATATCAGCATTGCAGGAACCAAGATAGCACGTAATGAAATAGCCGGAGAATATTTTAAGTATGTCTTAGTTCACTATTATGGCAGTAATATTTATCTTGATGCTTATCGGATGAACAGCTCTTACGGTTATTGGTTTGATTATATATTTGATCATAGCAATTATCAAGGCTACCTGGAAGGCGGGAAACTTTATTGTTCGGCGCGCGAGAAAAAAGATGAGGAGATATGCGCAATGTTAGGCACTTTTCGTTACGGCGGAAGAGACAAAAGATACGAAATATTAAAGAATTAAAATAAGAGTTAAACTGAAACTCCCCCGTCTAGCGACGGGGGAGTTTAATTATTTACCGTTTTTACGGAAATGCCGGCAAAAGCTTTATTCTTCCGCCCACTCTTCGTCGTCGGGGAAGGAGGGCGTCTCCGGCGCGGAGGCAGATATGTCCGCTTCCGGCTCATACTCGCCTTTGTGTCGTTTGGGCTTTGCCCACAAACGTTTGGCCTCTTTATAATCCTTTTCTTTGGGGTCTTCGTTCCAGGCCTGGTTATATTCGTCGTAGCTGTAAATATTTTTATCCGGCATTACTTTAAAAAAATAATTAGATTCAACCTGAGGCGGCTGGGCGCGGCGTTCTTTCTGCGCGTCGGCGGAGACCTGCGCCTCCCTGTCGGCGGCGGTTTGCAGCGTGATATCTTCGCCCGCGGCGGCGTGGGCCTGCGGCTGCTCTTTTTCAAGCTCGGCGTATTGCTGGGCGAAGGAATTTTCGTTCACCGTGCCGGCGTAATTGTTATAGCAGCCCGCAAAAAGCGCGGATATAAAAACCAAAAGCAAAAGATTTTTCATAATATTAATCCTGTATTTGACGGCTTTTACAAAATATACAAAATTTTCGGCAAAGTTAGAAGCCCTGCGGCGCAAAGTTTTTATAATAAAGCAGCGCGATTATTGTTTTTGCGTCGCGTATTTTACCCTGCTCCGCCATTTTACACGCGGTTTTGAGCGTCACGGTTTTTATATTTAAAAACTCGTCTTCGTCGGTATTGGTTTTACCGGCTTTCAGGCCGTTGGCCACGAAGATGTGCAGAACTTCGTCGGAAAACGCGGCCGCCGGATAAAAAGAAATCAGCTTTTTGATTTTGGCCGCGCGGTAGCCGGTTTCCTCGGCAAGCTCCGCTTTGGCGCACGCGAGCGGGCTTTGGCCTTTTTTTATTTTGCCGGCCGGGATTTCCGCCAGCACCCTGCCGGCGGGGTAGCGGTACTGCTCCACCAGCACCACTTTGCCGCCGATAAGCGGCAGCACCGCGCTGGCGCCAGGATGCACAAGATATTCGCGCGTGGCGGTTTTGCCGTTTATAAGACGCACGGTGTCAATATTCATGCCGACAACGCCGCGGTGTACCGCGCGGCTTTTGATTTTGGTTTCTATTAATTTACTATAATGTTTAGGCACGGGTCCCCCTGTTATTATTATCTAAAATATGGCTGAATTTGTCCATTTGCATAATCATACGGAATACTCGCTCCTTGACGGCATGATACGAATTGCCGGTAAGGAGCCTTCAGCATTTCTCAAAAATCTGCCCAAAAATAATATCAAAGCCATGGCCGTAACTGACCACGGCAATATGTTCGGCGCGATGGAATTTTATAAAAACGCCAAAGAAGTCGGCATTAAGCCCATAATCGGGTGCGAGTTTTATACCACGCCCGATAAATATAATGTCATTGACAAAAATAAAACCCATTTAAACCACCTCACGGTGCTGGCCGCAGATTTGCGGGGCTACAATAATCTGATAAAGCTGAACTCCGCCGCGTGGGTGGACGGTTTTTATTATAAGCCGCGTATAGATTTTGATTTGCTTTCAAAGCATAAAGAAGGCCTGATAGTGCTTTCCGGCTGTCTTAAGGGCGAGCTTGCGCAGGCCGCGCTGCGCGCGGATTTTGAAGAGGCCGGCAAAATCGCGGCGCGTTTCAAGGACCTGCTTGGCGCGGGGAATTATTATATTGAAATAATGGACCACGGCATACCGGACGAGCAAACCGCGCTTAAAAACCTGCTTGAAATCGCTAAGCAGACCGGCATCCCCCTTGTAGCCACAAACGACTGTCATTATGAAACCCGCGCGGACTGGCAGGCCCACGATATCCATATGTGTATAGAAATGGGCAAAACGCTTGAAGATCCAAAGCGCCTTAAGATGACCACGCATGAACTTTATTTCAAAACTCCGGATGAAATGGCAAAACTTTTTGACTATGCGCCGCAGGCTTTAAAAAATACTTTGGAAATTACTGAAAAATGCGGTCTTGAATTCAAAAAAAGCGGTTTTATTCTGCCGCGCTTTGAGATACCAGCGGCCTTTGCCTCGCCGGAAGATTTTTTGAAAGAGCAGTGCTTGAAGGGCCTGAAGAAAAAACTGAAAACCGACGCGATACCGCCGGAATATATGAAAAGGCTTGAGGACGAGCTTGCCGTTATCGGCAATATGGGCTTTGCGTCTTATTTCCTGATTGTACAGGATTTTATAGCATACGCGCGCAGCCGTGATATCCCCGTCGGTCCCGGGCGCGGCAGCGGGGCGGGCGCTTTGGTGGCTTACAGCACTGATATAACCAGAATTGACCCCATAAAAAACGGACTGCTTTTTGAGAGGTTTTTAAACCCCGACCGCATCAGCATGCCGGATTTGGATATTGACTTTTCCGACGTCGGGAGGGAGCAGGTAATTGAATACATGCGCCAAAAATACGGGCGCAAAAATATCACGCAGATTATCACTTTCGGCGCGATGAAGGCCAAGCTCGCGCTTAAAGACGTGGCCAGGGTTATGGAGTTTTCCGTAGCGGATTCAAACCGCCTGGGCAAGCTGATACCGAATACGCTTGACGCCACCATTGCCGGCGCGACGGAACAGGTGCCCGAAATTAAGACCGAAATCGCCAAAGACCCCAAAGTAAAACAGCTTTTTGAGTTCGCCGCCAAAATTGAAGGCCTTAAACGCCATACGGGCGTGCACGCGGCCGGCGTTCTTGTTACGCCGCAGGAAGCCACGGAATACGTGCCTTTGGCAAAAGGGCGGGACGAAAATTCCGTAACCACGCAGTTTGAGGGCAAAACTCTGGAAGAGATGGGGCTTTTGAAAATAGACTTTCTTGGGCTGCGCACTTTGACGGTAATTTCGGAAGCGGTAAAGTTAATAAAAAAACTGCGCGGGATTGATATTGATATAGACAATATCCCGCTGGATGATAAAAAAACATACGAACTGCTTGCAGCCGCGCGGACGAACTGCGTTTTCCAGCTGGAAAGCGGCGGCATGAAAGACCTTGTAAAACGTATGCGGCCGGAGGTTTTCGGCGATATTTCGGCTTTGGTCGCGCTTTACCGGCCGGGCCCGATGCAAAGCGGCATGATGGACAGTTTCGTCAACCGCAAAAGCGGGCGGGAAAAAATTTCCTACGACCATCCTTTGCTTGAACCTATCCTTAAAGAGACTTACGGCACTATGGTTTACCAGGAACAGATAATGGAAATTTCAAAGTCCCTTGCCGGCTTTACCCCGGGCGAGGCCGATTTCCTGCGCAAAGCCATGGGCAAAAAGACCCCGCAGGAGATGGAAAAGTTCCGCTCCAAATTTATTGCAGGTGCCGCAAAAAACGGCCTTAGCGCCAGAGCCGCGGAAAAACTTTTTAACCAAATGGCGGAATTCGCCGGATACGGTTTTAATAAATCACACTCTTTTGCCTATGCACTGGTTTCCTATCAGACGGCGTATCTTAAATCAAATTATCCCATAGAATTTATGTGCAGCGCGCTGACGAACGAAATCGGGCACAATGCGATAGGCTCGGCGGATAAAGAAAACAAAATCGCCACGTATCTTGAAGAATCGCGTAAAATGGGCTATGATATCCTGCCGCCGGATATACAAAATTCCATGGAAACATTCAGCGTGGAAAAACTGCCGGACGGCAAAGAGGCGATACGCTTCGGCCTGACGGCCATAAAAAACGTGGGTGAGGAAGCCTGTAAAAACATGGTGGCCGAGCGGGCGGGAAGCGGCAAATTTAAAGATTTGCACGATTTCTGCCGCCGCATTAATCTGCAGCAGGCAAACAAAAGAACTTTGGAATCGCTTGCGCTTGCCGGCGCGTTTGACGGTTTTTACGCCGGTAACCCGCCGGAGCAGGCGCGCGCGCAGGCCATGGCCGATATTGAGCCTGCAGCGGAGCAGGCGTCTTTGATTAAAGAGGAAAAAGCCGCTGCGGCGGACAGTTTGTTCGGTGACGCCCTCTCCCAAATCACTTTGCGCCCCAAAACCGGCCTGCTTAAAAAAGCCAGGCCTTTTACAAAAGCCGAATTATTAAATCACGAGAAAGAAATAATAGGGCTGTACCTGTCCGGCCATCCTTTGGCAAAATACGCGCGCCATCTGGGCAAACTGGTAAAGGCCGATATCGCCGCTTTGCAGGAAAACATAGTCCCCGGCGCGGTGGAGGTGGCGGGCATAATATCGCGCATCAAAAAACGCCAGACGAGAAATAAAGATAACTGGGCCCAGCTGGCCGTTGAGGACCAGACGCAAACAATCACTGCCAATGCTTTCAGCCGCGCGTGGGCGCAGCTGTCCGGCAGGGTGGAGGTAAACCAGGCGGTAATAGTGTACGGCGACGTGCGCGGGGACGAACTCTCCGCCAAGGCCGAGATAATGGTATCCAATATAGAGCCGATTTTGAATGTAATATCGCGCAAAGCGCGGCGTTTTATAGTGCGCCTTCCGGAAAACGTTAAAGAAGAACACCTGCGCCGCCTTAACGTTCTGATGGACATGGCCAAAGGCACTACGGAAGTTTATCTGACCTCGCCGGAACCGGGCGGCAAAACCGCCGCGGTAAAAACGTCCAAGAAGATAGTGATACACACCGCGCTGGTTGATTTTATAGAAGAAAATTTCGGCCCCGACCCGTGGGATTTTGACTGAAACGCGCGCGGTTTTGCGCACTGTCGCGGCCGCGCGGCGGTAATTACGTCTAAAAACCGCTTGCATATAATAAAAATATTTATTAAACTTTTTTTATCGGGGTATGTCCCCTATTCCAAGCAGGAGAACAAGACCATGGCAGAAAAAGTTCTTAAAGTCGGTGTAGAACGTGAAGAAGGTTTTCTTTACTATATTGACAAAGACGGAGACGTCTCCAGAGTCCAGATGGCCCGCGGCGGCAAAAAAGGCGGCCGGGCCAAGAAAGTTGCCAAAGCCGGCGTAAAGAAAGAGAAAGGTTATCTTTATTTCTTAGACAAGAAAGGTGACATTTCAAGAGCCAAAATGGTTAACGCGAAATAAGAAAACAGTTTCACGGTCGTTTAAGCCCCCGTCTAAAGGCGGGGGTTTTTGCTGTTTTCCCATAATAGCTCTTGCTTATTTCCCCGCAAACGGATAGAATTTATTTAATATGAAAAACATATATTTTTTATTAGCCGTTTTATTTTTTGCCTCCGCCGCGGCCTCCGC
>JAISDW010000099.1 GCA_031264445.1 Elusimicrobiota bacterium | reverse complement strand
CAGCAGCAGGGAGCGCAGCAGAATACCACGCAGAGCCAGGGGTATTAGTATCAGATCTACTAGATAGCGCAATCCCTTTCGCAAAGCCGCAGCCAACGCTAAACGCCGGTTGCGGCTTTGCTTTCCCCTTAACCCGCTATTATTGATACCCTACAACAGCTTGACGGAGGGCGGCGGGTTTTGGTAGGATATTAGTCTAGATATATGCCAATAGAAAAAATCAGTACCCCCGTGGTCTTGAACAGAAAAAGGGTATTTATCGTAAATGATAATATATCCAAAACAGACCTTGCAGTAAAACTCGTCAACGCCATATGCGATGATTTGCCCGGCTCCGACCGCGACGACATTATGAATGCCGTCCTCAAGCGCGAGCAAGGTATAAGCACCACCCTTGACACCGGCCTCAGCATACCCCACGCCAGGGTGGAGGATCTGGACGCTTTCCAGGCGGCGGTCGCCGTCCTGCCCAAAGGCATTACCGATGATTACGGCCTGCAGATTAAAGTAATGTTTTTATTCCTTTCGCCCGCGGGGCCCGCGTATTTTGCCCAGCATTTAAAAATGCTTGCCCTGCTGGCGGAAAAATTTAACACCCCTTTTATCGCCGGCCTGTGCGCCGCCAAAAACGAGGAAGAGATTCTGGAGCAAATCTCATTCTGACCGCTTTATGAACCCTGATAATCCCCAAAGCGCCGCGGACCCTGCGGGCCCCGCGGGCAAAACGCAGTATTCCTTCCGCGTAAAAGGCGTGGCAGTGCTGGCTACCGCCATGCTTACCTTTATACCTTTCTGGAAAGCGGCGGCCATAGTTTTGTGCGATTTCGGCTCAAGCGCGTTTTATGCCGGCGGCATAGCAGTGCGGGCCTTCGGGCCGGCTTTCCCGTGGTACATACTGGGGGTTATGCTGTTTTCCGGCCTTTTGCTGATGATGTATATTGAGGCCTGTTCCCTGTTCACGCGCGGGGGCATCTTCCCCGTAGTCAATGCCGGCCTGGGGGAGACCGCCGCCAAAGCCGCCACGGCGGCAATACTGTTTGACTTCATGCTTACCGGCCCCATAAGCGGCATATCGGCGGGGCAGTATATGGCGGGGCTGATAAATTCCGTGCTGGAATACTGCGGCGCAAACTTCGCGGTGCCCGGCAATGCGCTGGCAATAATTTTTGCCATAAGTGTCATCATATACTTCTGGTACCAGAATATAAAAGGGATAGAAGACTCCAGCGATAAAAGCGCGAAAATCATACAATTTTCCATAGCGGTCTGTTTTATATTAATGATTTTTGCCATCGTTACGCTTATGCGGCGCGGCAGCATAACGCTGCCGCCGCTTATGCCGCAGATGGATAAAAACGCCCTAGGCTTTGCCGCCGATATAACTTTCATGCAGAAAATCGGCTATATAGGCGTGCTGATTGCCTTCGGCCACAGCGTGCTTGCCATGAGCGGGCTTGAAACGCTTGCCCAGGTTTACAGGGAAATAGAATATCCCAAAATCAAAAACCTGCAAATGGCCGCGCTGGTCATTTTTGTTTTCGCTTTTGTTTTTACGGGCGGGCTTACGTTTCTGGCCTCGCTTGTAATCCCGCAGGATTTGCTCGCGGGTAAATATGCGGAAAACCTGCTCTCCGGCCTGGCTATGCACGTGGACGGGCCTTTGCTTATCAGGCTGGCTTTGCAGGGCCTTGTGGTGACGGCCGGCGTTTTGATGCTTTCCGGCGCGGTAAATACTTCAATAATCGGCGCAAACGGCATTATGAACCGCCTCGCCGAAAGCGGCATACTTACAGACTGGTTCCGCAAAATCCACCGCAGGCACGGCACAACTTATCACACAATCAATATAATATGCATAGCGCAGATTGCGGTTATCCTGCTTTCGCGCGGGGAAATTTATCTCATAGGCCAGGCTTATGCCTTCGGCGTGCTGTGGAGCTTTGTGTTTGAGGTGATTTCAATAATAGTCCTGCGTTTCAAAAACCGCGAACAAAAGCGCGAGTTTATGATGCCATTCAATATAAAATGGGGCCATTATTATGTACCGGTCGGCGGGTTCTTAGTCGCGCTGGCGGTGGTGGCGCTGGCGTCAGTAAACCTGATAACAAAAAAAGTCGCCACAATATCAGGGCTGAGTTTTGCGGCGGCGCTGTTTATATTTTTCCATATATCAGGCAAGCTCAATGCAAAAAAAGCAAATGATATTTTTGAGGAAGGCCACCGCGAAAAACTTAACCGCGATAATGTGCCCGACCTTAAAACCGCGCTAGCCGACCTTGAAGGCAAAAACCGCATACTGGTGGCTGTGCGCAGCCCGGATAATCTTTATCATCTTGACGCTGTGCTGCAAAACTTAAGCGACGACGATACCGACGTCATAGTAATGTACGCCAAGCCGGTTGACAACTGGCGCGTGGGCAAAACCCAGGGTGTTAAAAACGTGGACGACGATAAACTTTTCAGTAATGTGATTCTTGCGGCGGAAAGGTACGGGCACCGCGTCTGCCCGTTAATGGTCAGCAGCAACGAGCCTTTTTACGCGATAAGCCAGGTGACAATGGAAGCGCAGGCAGGCGAAATTATAATGGGCGTAAGCGGCTCCCACGGCGCAAACGAGCAGCTTGAAAGGCTTGTTATGGCCTGGGGCGCGCTGCACGACGGCAAAGAAGCGGGCGCGCAGCGGCCAATAACCGCCAAAATACTTTGGGAAGGGCGGGAAGTATCCTATAAATTCTGAGAGGGCAAATTATGGCAATACTTAAAATAAGAAAATACGGCGACGAAATCCTGGCGAAAAAGGCCGCGCGCGTCAACTTTAACACTATCAAGGATTTGCCGAAAATCATAAACGATATGACGCAAACCTGCATTGCCATGGGCGGCGTAGGCCTGGCCGCGCCGCAAGCCGGGTTGGATTTGCAGCTGGCCGTAATCATGCTGCCCGTCGGCAAAGACGAGGAGCGGACTTACAGGCGCTATGTCCTTATAAATCCGGAAATAACTTCCGCCGAAGGCAAAATGACTAGCGACGAGGGCTGCCTCTCCTTCCCCGGGCTGGATATACAGATAGAGCGCAGCCGCGAAATCAAAGTAAAATACCTTAACGAAAACGGCCTTCCCGTTGAACTTAAGGCCGAGGGCTATTTTGCCGTAATCCTGCAGCACGAGACGGACCATCTCCGCGGCAGGCTTTTCATTGACCATTTGCAGGGCGAGGCCAAAATAGCCGCGCGCAAAAAAATAGAAGAACTTTCCAAAAACTGGTAATGCGCACGCTTGCGAAAAAGCTGATTTTACTTCTTCCCCTATTAGGGGAAGTCTTGGACTTTCTAATTTATTCTCCTCCCTTTGGGAGGAGTACCCGAAGGGGGTGGAGGGGAATGTCTGTTGTAGTTTTAGAATAAAATAATAACGACTTTATTCCCCCCTACGGCCCTGGCTTCGCTTCGCTGCGCCGTGGCCACTTCCCCCAAGGGGGGCAGAAGTGAAAAGAAGGCAAGCTGCTCGCTCAAAGGAGTCAGAATAAAAAATAAAGAGGGCCGCTCCGCCCAAAGAGAGAAGAGTTAAAAATAAGATGGCACTTCCTAGAAGTGAAAAAACATGCGCGCTACCTCATTTATGAAAGAGAAAAACTACTGCGTCTTGCGGAAATAATTTTAAAAAGATAAAATATATTATATTTAAAGAGGTTATCAAAAATGGCAAAACTCAAAACAGGGCGCCATACCAGCGCGATAAAAGCGCAGCGCCAGTCGGAAAAAAGAAAATCCAGAAACACCGGCCTCAAGAAAACCATACGCGCGGCCGCAAAAAAAGTAATCACCGGCAAAACGGCGGAGGATTTAAAGAAGGTCTCATCCGCTTTGGACAAAGCGGCAAAAAAAGGCGTAATCCACAAGAAAGCCGCCGCCAGGAAGAAATCCCGTCTGGCTAAACTGGTGAACAAAGCCGCCAAAGCAAAATAAGTTTTACCGGCTTTCAATAAATATACCCCGCGTGAAAAATGCGCGGGGATATTTTTGCCATAATTGAAAGGAATAAAAAAGGCGCAACTACGGCCTATGGCTTGGGGTAAAAATAAACTTCAATCATTCTTATCATTATGCCGGCGGCTTCAAGGCGTTTGTGGTTTATATCCCAGTATTTGCACTGGCATATGCGGCCCAGTTCTTCCTCGGTACGCTTCAAAACCAAACACACCACCTGGCTTGAAAAATCCCTGTACTGCACGGTTTTATGGTTGGCCGTATCGCCCAGGTAAAGGCCGTATCCCTTATAAGGTATGCCTTGATAAGTGAATTCATAATTGCATAAAATTTTTCTCAGCATATATTCATTATATCACTTTCAGCCCAAATCTATTAAATGCCATTGTTTCTGGTAAAGTTCAATAAGCCGCAGCTTAAAAAGCCGGTTTTCGGGTTTAAGCAGCTGCGGGTCGTCGTTCATCAGGAAAGCGCGGTCTTCCACCGCCCAGCGCAGTACTTCTTTGTCTTTTATGATGTCGCCAGTTTTAAATTCCAGGTCGCCGCTTTGGCGCGTGCCGAGTATTTCGCCCGGGCCGCGGATTTCCAAATCCTTCTCGCCGATTTTAAAGCCGTCGTTCGTGACGCAGACCGCGCGCAGCCGCTCGTCCGCGTGCGCGCTGCAGCGCGGTGCGACGAGCGCGCAAAAACTCTCTTCCGCGCCGCGGCCCACGCGCCCGCGCAACTGGTGCAGGCTGGCCATGCCGAAGCGTTCCGCGTTCTGCACCACCATAACGGTGGCATTTTTTACGTCTATGCCCACTTCTATCACCGGCGTGGCGGCCAGCACGTCCGTCCTGCCCGCGGCGAAATCTTCCATGATTTTTTGTTTCTCCGCCGCTTTCATGCCGCCGTGCAGCATGGCTATCTTAAGCTGCGGCATAAGTTTTTGCAGGCGTTCAAATTCCGCCGCTACGGCTTTCAGCGCCAGTTTGTCGCTTTCGTCTATCAGCGGGTAAACTATATAAGCCTGGCGGCCTTTGGCGGCTTGTGCGCGCACAAGTTCAAGCGCGGCGGCTTCTTCGGTACGGATAGTGCGCACGGGCTTGCGGCCCGGGGGCAGCTCGTCTATGGTTGAGACGTCCAAATCCCCGTAAAAAGCCAAAGCAAAAGTGCGCGGTATCGGCGTGGCCGTCATGGAAAGCATATCAATATGCCGCGCTTTCGCGCGCAGTTTTGCGCGCTGCTTCACGCCGAAGCGGTGCTGCTCGTCAATCACTATAAGCCGCAGGTTTTTGAATATAACATTATCTTCTATCAGCGAATGCGTGCCCACGACGATATCTATTTTTCCTTCCGCCAGCGCGGCAAGTATTTTTGCTTTTTGCGCAGGCGCGGTTTTGGAGGTCAGCATCTCAACCTTAACGTCCAAACCGCCCAGATACCGGCGCATGGTTATAAAATGCTGCGCGGCCAGGATTTCCGTCGGCGCCATGAAAGCGGACTGGAAACCGTTCTCCGCCGCGAGCAGCATCGCGCACAGCGCGACGACGGTTTTGCCGCTGCCGACATCGCCCTGCAAAAGACGCGTCATGGGTTTGGTTTTTTGCAGGTCGGCAAAGATTTCGTTAATCACGCGCGTCTGCGCGGCGGTAAAATTGAAACCCAGATTATTTTTGAACGGCGTAAGCAGCGCGCGCTTTATCAGATAATTATGTTCTTTCGCCGCAGCTTTGCCCTGTTTTTGCTTTAGCTGCCACGCCATGGTCATGAGCAAAAATTCCTCGTACACCATGCGGCGGCGCGCGGCCTCAAGCTCAGCCGCGGACGCGGGGAAATGTATCCCGCGCAAAGCCTGCTTCGCGTTCAGCAGCCTGCGTTTGGCCAGCAGCGCGGGCGGCAGGATTTCGGGCTCTTCGTCAAGATATTTTTCCACGGCGGCGGCAACGCATTCTCGGAAAAACCTGTTGGCGAGCCCCTGCGTAAGGCCGTAAAGTGGTATAAGACCGTTTGTATGTATTTTGGCCGAGGGCGAATCCGCCGGATAATATTCTTCCACGTTAATGCGCGGCGAAGCGAAGGAATTTTTATCCTCCCTGCGGCCCACAACCCACAGCCGCGCGCCGGGCCTGAAATCTTTTTTGAGCGCGGCCAGCGCGTCGTAACGCGCGGAACGCCGCTTAAACCACACGGCTTCGTAAAAAACGCCGTCCCCGCCGCGCAGCATGGCTTTAAAAACCGAAAGGCTGCGCGCGGGTATCAGCCGCGCGTCAATTACCGAGGCCAATATACATACGTTTTCTGTTTTTTTGAATTCTGAAAGCGGTGCGTCCGGCCGCCTGTCCTGATAAGCGCGCGGATAGTAATGCAGCAGGTCGGACACCGTCGCAATATCCAGCCCGGCAAATAAAAACGCTTTTTTGGGGCCCACGCCCTTAAGGTATTGTATATCGGCCATGCGTATATTGTAGCAAAACAAAGCGCGCGGCAGCCCTGCCGCGCCAAAGAGCCTAACGGCCCAAAAGCGTGAGGATTACGCCTTTTATCAAAATTTCAGGATCCCCTGAGCCGGAGGATTTAAGGGTCATATCGGCCTCTATAATTTTATCAAGCGCGCGTTGTAAAGTTTTTAGCACGGGATAGCGCGGCGCGGCGGAAACCAGCCGGCCCTCCCACGGCAACAGGCCGGCCGCCTGCGTGATTTCATATTGGTTAAGGCCTGCGGCGGCAAGGCGGCGTATGCGCAGCATTTTCACGGCGCACGCGCTTATTTTGTTGAGTATTGAAACCGGCTCCTCGCCCGCGGCAAGCATAACGCCGGCAAGCCTGAGGCTTTGCGCCCCGTCGCAGTTCATCACCGCGTTGCTGAGCGCGAAGGGATTTTCCTCTTTACTGAAACCGATTGAGGCCAGCACGTCCGCCGCGCCGACAGTTTTATCCGCGCGGTCGGCGAGGTAAAGCGAAAGTTTTTCAATCTCCGCGCTGAGCGCGGTCAAATCCCCGCCGGCGGTTTCTTCAAGCATTTCCAGAGCGGCGGTTTCGGCCTTAAGGCCGCGCTCCGCAAATTTATCCCGCAGCCAGGCGAAAAGCTGCGCGCCCGCGAGCGGCGCGAAATCCGCCGCGACTGCGCAGGCAGCAAGCGCGTCTTCAAAAGTTTTGTCTTTTTTGGATTTTTTGGAATCATTATGCAGCACAATAAGGCAAGTGCTTTCAAGCGGGTTAGCCAGATACTGCGCCAGCGCGGCGGCCGCGTTTGCGCCTTTGCGGATTTTATCGGCATTGTTAAGCACTATCATGCGCCGCGCGCTGAAAACCGGCGCGGTGTTGGCCGCGGTAAGCAGGCCGGCAATATCGCCCGAGCCGTCAACGCGCATAAAATTAAACTCGTCGGGCGCGAGGGCGGCCCGTATCTGTTTTTCAAATTCCAGCTTGCGGTAAACGTCGTCGCCCGTGAAATAATAAACCGGCGCGATATTGCCGGCCTTAATTTCCGCCGCGAACTTCGGCGCAGTGAGTTTCGGCATATTATTTATTTGGTGATAGTCGTCTGTTCGGGATTGATTTGGGCGCGTTGGCGCGTCTCGCTGCTGACGGAGCCAAAGCCCTCCACGGTACGCTTTACTATCATTTTTGCAAAGTTCTTCCACATCTGCCCGCGCGCGGCTTCTTCCGTCATGCCGCCCGGCAGCGTGGACGACGAATAAGTGTAAACCTGCAGCAAAGCCGGCTCCTGCCAGACGGTGGCCTGCGTCTGTTTATCCAGAAGTTTAACATTAAGCAGGGCTTCCATGCGGTAAACCGTGGGCACAAGCTGGCTGTCGTATTGTATCGGCACCAGGATGTAGCGGATGATTTCGCCCGCCAGCACGCCGTCGGCGGCGCCTTCGTTGGCGATATTATAGGTGCCGTTGCGCAAAAACTCGTCAACGACTTCTATGCTGAGCCTGTCCTCAAGCGCGAAAACGTTCGTGCGGTTGATAAACGGCCGCACGTGCAGCTTCATTATATGCTGCGGCATTATCTGGTCATTGGGGCGGTAGTAGGCCTGCTCCGCGTCAAGCGCGGCGCAGCCGCAAAGCAGCGCGGATATTGAAACCGAAAGTATAAATTTTTTCACAGATACAACCTCCTATTTTTTTGCACCGGCGTTCCGCATTTCTACAGCCGCCGCAGTCGGCATTTATTCTTGCCGTCATTGCGAGGAGCCACGCCATAGCGAAGCGAAGGCTGGCGACGCGGCAATCCAAAAGCTTTTGTACTACGACGTAGATTGCCACGACCCCTGCGGGGTCTCGCAATGACGACAACTACTGGATTACCGCGCTTCACTTCGTTACGTTCGCAATGACACCAAGAGGCCAAATTACTTCACGCGCCGTCATTGACGCCATGTTTACGGCAGCGGATAATAATACGCACTTTTAAAAGAAACAGGCGCGGCTGAAATACCCATAACGTTCTTACAAAATTTTTCAGTCGCCGCCGCGGAGACGGGACTATAAACTTCCGCACAGTATATCTGACCTTTTTTTAAAGATCCTATGTTGCCAGAGCCCTGCTTTAAATAATATATAAAAGTGCCGCCGGCATATTTGCCTCTCCTCATAAAAGCTAGGACACGGTCGCTATTAATATTACTCAGCATCAACCCTATCTCGTCACTGGCACGAACCTTGCCGCCTGTGGAGACCCAGCCAAATGTGTCTATACTGGTAAGAGGCAGATTTGGAAAAGTAATGTCCAGTTTTTCAAAATCTCTCGCGTAAGAACCCGTTGCAAGGAAATACATTTCCTCCGCACTGACCAGACTGCGGACTAATTGCAAAGGCTGCGCTGCGCGGCTTTTATATACCGTTCTTTGGTACTGCGGCAACGCGATGGCCGCCAAAATACCGATTATCAAAACAGCTACAAGAAGTTCTATTAGTGTGAAACCTCTATAGCCGTTGGCCGTTGGCCGTTGGCCGTTGGCCGTTGGCCGTTGGCCGTTGGCCGTTGGCCGTTGGCCGTTGGCCGTTGGCCGTTGGCCGTTGGCCGTTGGCC
>JAISDW010000061.1 GCA_031264445.1 Elusimicrobiota bacterium | reverse complement strand
TGCGCTGATAACATTCCTTATGCCGACCGCGTCAATAAGATTGACGGCCACGATGTTTTTGGAAAGCTCCAGCCCGCGTCTCAGCGTGACAAAACCCGAAGCCCTGCCGCCGAAGTTCCGCGGCGCCCACACGTCAAAATCCTTGCTGTACATGAAAGGCTGGCTGGCAAGCTGCAGCGAATACTGGTCTTTGGCTTCGTCAAACGCGCGCCAGTTTTTGCCGTCGTAGTAAAACACCATTTCCAAATCGCGGATAAGCGATGACGGGGTATAGCCCTTTTCCACCGCGGCCATCCACACAAAAGGTTTGAAAGCGGACCCGGGCTGCCGTTTTGCCTGCGTTACGCGGTTGAAGCGCGAATCTTCAAAATTGCGCCCGCCGACCATCACGCGTATCGCGCCGGTTTTGACGTCGCGCGCCATAAACGCGCCCTGCAATTGCGGGTATTCCGCCTGCGGGGTGGCTTCGCCGGAAAGCTGGTCTTCGTCGTCGGCGGAAGTTTCTTCCGAAGGCGCGCCTGCTTCCACTATTTCTATGCCGAGGTTCTGCGCTATTTTAAGGTCAACTTCGTGCAGGCGTTCGTTCATTATTTGTTCTGCCGCGGCCTGCTTTTCTATATCTATGGTGGTGTAAATGCTAAGCCCGCCTTTCCAGAAAGTATCAAGGCCGTATTTCGGCTCCAGAAGCCTGCGCACGTGCTCTATAAAATACAGCCCGGGTTTTGAGGCGGCCTGCGCGCCGCGCTGCGGCAGGGGTTCTTCCCTGGCAACGGCGGCCTGCTGCGGCGTTATGTAGCCGGTTTCAACCATGGAATTGAGCACCAGCGCGCGCCTTCTTTCCGCCGTCTCGGGGCTGGCAAAGGGATTATATCTGCCCGGCAGCGGGATTATGCCGACAAGCATTGCGCTTTCGCCCAGCGTTAAATCCCGCAGGTCTTTGTCAAAATATTTTTTTGCCGCGGCTTTGACGCCGTAAGCGTTTTCGCCCAGATAAATTTCGTTTAGGTAAAACTGCAGGATTTCCTGTTTGCTGAAGGCGTACTCTATCTGCACGGCTAAAAAGATTTCGCGCAGTTTGCGTATTATTTTCTTTTCTTTGCTCAGGAAGACGCCGCGCGAAAGCTGCTGCGTCACGGTGGAGCCGCCCTGCGATTTGCGCCGCGTTACGAAATCGTTCAGCACCGCGCGTAAAGTGCCCCTGGTGGAAAAGCCCGGGTGTTCAAAAAATTTCCTGTCCTCCATTGATATGACGGCGTTTTGTATGTCCACGGGGATATCTTCCAGCGGCACAAGCTGGCGTTTTTCAACTGAAAACTCGTAAATGAGCTCGCCGTTTTTGTCAAAAACTTTGGTGGTAAGCGCGGGGGAATATTCCTCCAGCTCGTAGACGGGCGGTATGCCGGAGGCGATATAATAGACAAAGCCCGCCGCGCCCAGTATGGCCAGCAGCGCGCACGCGGCGAAAGAACACAGGAAAAATTTGGAACGGAGGATTTTCATTTGTATAAATTATATCAATTATTGCGGCGCCGGCGCGCGGCCCATGGGGTAAAAAACCGTCATCATAATTACTTTTTTACCGGCGCATATATAAAGATGCGGCATTTATAATGCAAAAATTGCTAGAATAGATTAATGGCTATACATAAGAAACAAAGCAGAAGCAAAAGTTTTGCAAGTCTCATCATCAAAGCGCGGGAGGAGGAGAAGCGCAAAATCTCCTCCGCGCTGCATGACGAAATCGGCGCGGCGGCGGTAATGATAAATTCGCTGCTGGGCATATTAAAGGAGGATATTAAAAACGACAAAAAAACCGCCGCGCTGGCGGATACAAAACGCGTTTCTGAGGCTTTTGAAGAATCGGTCGCGCGGATAAAGCAGGTCATAGTAAACCTGCGCCCGCCGCAGCTTGAGGAAGTAAGCCTCGGCTCGGCCGTGAAAAACCTGACAGACGCGCTTGCAAACGCAGCGCCGCTTAAGATAAACTATATCTATAAGATAAAGGACAGCACGCGCATGCCCGAGACGGTAAAAATTACTTTGTACAGGATAGTGCAGGAGGCGCAAAGCAACACGCTCAAACACGCGCAAGCCGCCAGAATGGACATCCGCTTCACCGAGAATGCAAAATCCGTCTTGCTTGATATCGCCGACGACGGCATTGGATATCCGGGCGCGCGCAGCAGCCCCGCCGGCAAACTCGGCATCTTAGGTATGAAAGAAAATTTATCTTATATCGGCGGTTCAATTAAGATAAGAGGCGTAAAAGGGAAAGGAACTGTAATCAGCGTCTCCTGCCCTAAAATAAAATGTGTGAGGGATTTATGATAAAAATCGCAATGGCCGACGACCATATAATGGTTCGCAACGGCATACGCGCCGTACTGGAGAGTAAGGATAAAGATATACAGGTTGTAGCCGAGGTCTCCAACGGCAAGGAGTTGCTTGAATTCGCAAAAAACAATGACGCGGATATTTACCTTATGGATATTTCCATGCCGATTTTAAACGGCATTGAAGCCACGCAGAAACTGATAAGGATGAAACCCGAATCCAAAGTTATCATGCTGAGCATGCATGACGACCGCGTCTCGGTGGAAAAGGCCATAAAAGCCGGCGCAAAGGGCTTCGTGGTAAAAGTTTCCGACGTGGATACGATTATAAAAGCGATAGAAGAAGTCATCAGCGACCGCTTCTTCCTGTGCTCAAAAGTTTCGCGCTACCTGGTGGAGGGATTTCTGAACAAAACCTCAACCAAACGGCCCAAAGGCGTCCTTACGCCCAAAGAACGCGAGGTGCTGCAGCTGATAGCCGAAGGCTACAGCAGCAAAAAAATCGCGGAAGAATTCGGGCTTTCGCTCAACACCGTGCACGTGCACCGCAACAATATAATGCGCAAACTCAAAATCCATAAACAGGCCGAGCTTATCAGATATGCCATAAAAGAAGGCATCGCGCATATATAATGAGGATAATAGCCGGTTCCGCGCGGGGACGCAGGATATTTTCCGTCTCCAAAAAACTGCCCGTCAAACCGGTCTCGGACAGGATAAAACAATCGCTGTTTGACATAATCCGCCCGCGCATAACGGGCGCGGTTATGCTGGATTTGTTTGCCGGCACGGGCAATGTTTCGCTTGAAGCGCTCTCGCGCGGCGCCATGAAAACAGTTATGGTGGATAAGGAACCGGCCTGCCTCAAAGCCATGGCGCGCAATTTGGAACATCTTGGTTTCAAAGCCCGCGCCAAAGTGCTTAAGGGCGATATCCTCAAAGGCACGCAGTGGCTTGCCGCCTACGGCGAGGACGGGGTTTATGATATTATCTTCATGGGCCCGCCCTACCGTGACATTAATAATAAGCTGCTTAATTTCACCGGGCCCGTTTTAGCCTCCGTCGCGGCGGCGGGCCTGTTGGCGCACGGCGGCGTAATAATAGCGCAGCACCACCAGAGCGAAACTTTTGAAGTCCCGCGCGGGCTTGAGGCCTTGCGCGAAGAAAAATACGGCGACACTCTTATTCATTTTTTTGGATATAAAACCGATGATACCGCAAAACCCCAGAGAGCTTAATTACTCCAAAGTCAAAACCTACAGGGAATGCCCCTACCTCTATAAACTAAAATATACGGAGGGCAGGAAAGAGGGCCTGACCCCGGCCACTTCTTTGGGCGTTTCCATACACCGCACGCTGGATGATTACCACTCCCACAGCAGCGACCCGGGCGAAATTATGCGTTATTACAACGCCAATTTCCTGTGCGCGGGTTTTGGCGGCGCGGGCGAGCAGATGGAATATTACCTCAAAGGCCAGAGAATGCTTAAAATTTACGAACAGCGCGAGCACGAGCGCAAATCCGCGGTTGACGCCACCGAGCGCGAGTTTATGTTTGACTACGAAGGCTGGACTATACGCGGCAAAATAGACCGCATTGACAGGCTGGAAGACGACAGCTGGGAAGTGATAGACTACAAAACCGACGCGCAGCTTGAGGAGAATTATGATATCACCTCTTCGCTGCAGCTGGGCGTTTACAGCATCGGCGCGCGCCGCGCGTGGAATCTAAAGAAAGGCAAAGCGACGGTTTATTTCGTCGCGCTGGATAAAAAAATCTCGGCCGGTTTTGACAGCTTCAACGAGCGGGAAATACTTGATATTTTCACCGCCGCGGGGGAAGCCATTGAGGCGCGGAAATTCGCCCCCGATACAAAGCACTGCCCGCGCTGCCTTATGAACAACCGTTGCCCTTATTCCTCGGTTAAACGGCAGGAGGCCGCTTGAAAAAGACCAATTTCCTCGCCGGCATGTTTACGGGCGTTATAGTGTGCCTCTCCATTTTATTGGTGGTGGGCTGGCTGCTTTTTGAGCAGTATGAAAAGAGCCGCCTGCAGCCGCCGCAGCGTTCTGACGCCGCGCGGCGCGAAAGCATTGCGGATTATCTGCCCGCTCTGACGGCGCCCAAAACCCCTGCCGATATGCTTGCCGCGCTTGATAAAATCATCGCGCTGCGCCCGGGCGACGCTGCGGCCCGCGCCGCCAAAGGCGATTTGCTTGCGGAACTGGGCGACTACGCGGGCGCGCTGCGCGCTTACGACGAGGCTATCGCGCTGGAGCCTTCAAACGCACAGCTTTATTTCAGCCGCGCGATACCCAAATTTATGTTGGGCGATTATGCGGGCGCGGCGGGCGATCTCGGCTTTGCCGTGAGCCTCAACCCGCAGATGGCGCAGGCTTATTATAACAGGGGCGTGGCAAATATGAATATGGCGCAAATTATGCCCGCCTCGCTGGACTTTGCGCGTGCAAGGGATTTGTTTGCAGGAGCAGGTAACATTGCCGGCGCGGGCGACGCGGCCGCGGCCCTGCGGCTGGCGGACAGTTATCTGGCTTCATCTAAAACAACAGCGCGCGGTAAAAGGAAAGGCGCATCTGCCAACGGAGCCGCGTCGCAAAAACCGGCGCAAACCCTTACCATAAAACGCGGGGACGAAACAGCCGCCAAACGCAGGGAACAGCTTGTTTCCTCCATCAATGCCGCGATGAAAGGCCCGAACGGCGCGCTTGAAAAATTTAAAGCCAATGCCGCCATAAACCGCAAGGGCGATATGCCCGCGCCGGCGGATTTTGCCGCCTATGACGCCGCTTTGCGCAAAACCGTCGCCGACAGCAGGAACAAGGCCCCGTCCGCCGAGCCGCAAAACATACTTGAATACATGGCCTCCGCCAAAAAGAAATCCGCCGCGGGCGATTATAAAGGCGCCGTTGCAGATTTAAGCGCCGCGATTTCCTCCTCGCCGGACCAGGCCCATTTATACACGGAGCGCGCCCGCGCCCTTGCCGCGGATAATGATTTGCCGGCCGCGCTCGCGGACATAAATAAAGCGTTAAGCCTTGACGGGAATAACGCTTCCTCCTGGTTGCAAAAGGCGCAGCTGGAATCCGCGCTGGGCAATAACAAAGCCGCGCTGGAAGCCGCCAAAAAAGCCAAAGGAATTTTTGACGAACTGCGCAATCCGGCGGGTAGTCAGGCCGCGCAGAATGAAATCAACCGCCAGCAGGGCCGCGCGCGCCAGGCCATGAAGAATGACGGGCAGCTTGAAAAGCTTTTCACCTCCGCCACGCAGGCCTATGAGAAAGGCGATTATAAAGCCGCGCGCGATGATTTTGGCCGAATGATAAAATTGCAGCCCAAAGAGGCCGGCAATTATCATAACCGCGGCCTTACCAAAATGCATCTCGGCGATGTAAAAGAGGCGATAAATGATTTCACCGAAGCTCTGAAACGCAAACCCAACGACGCCGGCACAATGCTTGCGCGGGCTAACGCGCTTGCGGAGGACGGGCAGTTCGACGCCGCGCTGATGGATATCCGCAACGCCAGAAAAATTGCGCCGGATAATGAGCAGCTTCCTACGACAGAGGCCATGATAAAGGCCAAAACCGGCGATATTGAGGGTGCGATAACCGCCGCGAAGGCCGCAGATAGCTCTGCCGCCGACGCCCTGCTGGGATCGCTTTACGCGTCGCGCCTGCCGCTTGAGGACGTGAGCCAAAGTAATGTGAACAATTATATAAGCAATTTTGAGGCTTCCGTCAGATCTTTTGACAGCGCCATAGCTCGGATGGAAAATGATGGAGCCGCGCCGGATCGTCTCAAAGATTTGCAGAAAAATCGGGCGCAGGCAGCAGAGATCCTGCAACAGCTCAGAGCCTTTGCCACGCAGTTTAATAATTAAAGAGTAATATGCCGATAACAGAAGAAATTTTTAATAAAATGTCCGCGGGCCGCGTACCTAGTGAGGATGATTTCCACGCGGGTAAAATGTATCTGTTGCTGCAGGACCCTTTCGGCCTGTGGTGCAATTACCACGCCCCGAAAGAAGAAGCCGTTGAAGAGCCGAATCTCTACGAAAATATGCGCGGCCGCACCGACCGCGGCAACCGCGACGCATGGATACACGAATACTGCCGCACTACCGTCATAATCCGCGGCGCGGGCGATACGGAACGCTTCAAAAACACTCTTGACGCAATGGCTACAGGCGTGGACGGCATCATAGGTGCGTGTCTGTGGGATTTGCGCGGCCCGCGCGGCGCATGGGGCACCGTTAATCTGCTTTTTAAAGTAAACGGCGGCGTAAGTTTGTTCGGCGATTATCATTATAAAATAGTGCAGCTCAAACGCGCGGGCGACCTTAAGGAACACTATGCCATGCAGACCGCGCTTATGGATACGATACTGACGGAAGTCCAAAGCGCGAAGGCGCGCAACGCGCTCTTCGTACTGCGCAGTAAAGAGCAGACTTTGGATACCGACAGCCTGCGTGAGCGCGTGCAGGCCTGCCTTGAAGACTGGGCGGCCATAAAAGCAGGCGCGTTTGTACCCGAGGCGAAAAAACCGCCCAAGGCCGCGCACGCCCCGTGGCGCGTTTACGCCAACAAATATGTTTTTGAACATAAGGACTTGATTTTGCTGCCGCATTTAAGCGCGGCGCAGCGCGGGCTGTTGCGCGGCGCCGGCCTCAAAAATTACGAAGAAGTTTTGGACGCCGGCCCCGCGAAAATAAAAGAAATCCTGGCAGACCCGCAAATCCCTTCCGACGCGCTTGCCGCGGAAGTTTACAGCACAGCCGCCGCCTACCGCGCGCATAAGCCCATCGCGCGCGGCAAAGAATTCTGGCCGCCGGCGCAAGCCGCGCGCAATTTATATTTTGATTTTGAAGCGACGGAAACTTTCACAAGGGACAGTATTTCCTTCGTCTATCTCATCGGCCTGTGGGATAAGGAGATGGGGAAATTCGTCTCTTTCATCGCCAAAAGCGAGGCGGAAGAAGAAATTATTTTTAAACAGTTTGCCGATTATATCGGCGGCGGTGCGGACGCAAATCTTTATCACTGGACGGAATACGAAGTCAAAAAAATGCAGAAACTGTGCGGCAAGTATCCGGCTATTAAAGCCGATTTGGAAAAACTGATAAGCCGCTGCGTTGACCTCAAAATAGCCGTGGAGAAATCTTTTTACCTGCCCTCGCCCAGCCTTTCGCTTAAGGCAGCGGCGCCGGCTTTCGGCTTCCGCTGGCGTCAGACGGACTGCGGCGCCATGGACAGCATGGTTTATTTCACCAAGTGGCTTGCCGGCGGCCCGCAGGAGCTTATGGACAAAGTGCTGACGTATAACGAGGACGACTGCCGCGCGATGGTGTTTATAGAAGACTATCTCAATTCCCACGAAGCAATGGAACCGGTTATATAATCAATATCCGTGTTTTTCTCCATTTACTCCTACCCCGTCCTCGCTCTGACGGTAATTCCCTTAAAAGGATAAGAATTTAACCCCCATTACTAAAGAAGTAAAACAGCAAGACTGCGGCAAATTCGTCTTGCGCCGTCTCAGCCTGATGCAAAAAATCTTCAGGAATGCTAAAATATACACAATGGTACTTTCCCGTGGAGATTTTATAAATGAAAGCTATAACCTTAAGTCAGTACAGCGTTTTTTTGGCCCATGAACCCGGCACGCTCCATAAATTTGCCGAAATGATGTACAGGGAAGGGCTTGATATCGTGGCGCTTTCGTCCGAAGTCAGGTACGAGGCCATGGTAATCAAATTTATAATTGAGCCGCTCGCGCAGGATTTTGACATGTCCACCGTCAGCCGTCTTATAACGAAAGCCGGCTATACCAGCTTAAAGACCGAGATTATCTGCATTGAAGAAGAAAACAGCGACGGCAATATAATGACCGTCAGCGAAATCCTGAGCAAAGCGGGCGTGAACATAACCTTTGTTTACGGCAGCAGCGCGGGCAATAAACACTGGCGCATATATCTCGGGGTTGACGATATAGAACGCGCGCTGCGCCTCATCAATACCGCGCCGCTGCGCGCCGCTTAAAAATATGGTATTATAACGATATGTCCAGCACTTTTATTATAAGTTCGTCCGGTTTTGCGGCGTGTTTGGTTTTGCTTTTTTATTTTATAGCAAAGTACCGCCGCGCGGGCGGGGAAGAATCCCCGGCCGGCGGGCTTTATATAACGGAAGATATTGCCGCCGGCGCGGCGCACGCAGCGCAGGACGCGGTAAAAATCTTCGGCAAAAATCCTTCCCCCGCGGCCAAGGAAATAGCCGACATCAAAGAAAAATTGCGCGATTTACATTACAGGCTGGAAGAAATAAAACTGCTGGAAGAAAAGCGCAATGCCGCGGCGGCAGCCGCCGTTGCCAGGGTGGAGCAGCGCGTAACCACCTTTGAAAACGAATACGTCAACAAACTGCAGCCCACCTTATACAGTCTCATCAGCGAGCTGGAAAACATCCAGAACAAAGCGAAATAATTTCTTTTATTCACAGCGCAGATACTTTATTTATTTATTGTCCAGGGCACATTGTAAGCGGCCCACAGCGTGCCTTCCGGCAGTTTATTTGTAAAGTCCGGAGGCGTTTGCGGGACGGCAAATTCTATCCTGATACCTAGCTTATTGATTACCTGCATTGTTTTGCCAAGCATTGCCGTTTCTTTGCCATATTCCAGCTCACCTATGAAGCGTACTCCTACTTTACATAGTACCGCAAGCTCGGCCTGCGTCATGTTACGGCTTTTTCTTATTTGTTTTATTATTTTGCCTATATCTTTGGTTTCTTTTATAATCATTGTTAAACCCTGCAGGGCCGCTATTTTTATATAAGATAAAATAATCCCGCTCGGTAACTTAATTTTAATATTATTTTATACAAGTGTCAATACTCCCGAGTGGGAAGATTTAAGCAAAATCTTCCTGTGAAAATAGCTTGACAAGCGCTGATTGAATAATTAAAGTATATAGGCTGGATACTTATATTAACTTCACTGAGAATGAGGAAAATATGAACGACAACGCGGTTCTAAGAAATGAACAGTTAATGAAAAAAAGCCACCCTAAAGGTCTTTATATGCTGTTCATGGTTGAAATGTGGGAAAGGTTCAATTTCTACGGAATGAGAGGGCTGCTTACTCTTTTTATGGCAAGTGCGGTTATCGGTTTTAGCGATCAGCATGCCATGAAGATATACTCCTGGTTTTTAGCCTTAGTATATCTTACGCCGGTAGCAGGCGGCTGGCTGGCCGATAATTATATAGGCAAAAGACATTCAATAACAATCGGCGCAATCTTAATGGCTATAGGGCAATTCACGCTGGCCGCTTACGGATTGCTCCCCGCAAAAGTGGCATTATTTGCCGGTCTTGCATTTATCATAATAGGCAACGGATTTTTCAAACCCACAATATCAAGTATCGTCGGCGATTTATATGAACCAAACGACCCGCGCAGAGACGGTGGATTTACCATATTTTATATGGGTATTAACGTCGGCGCGTTCATAGCCCCGTTTGTCACGGGCTTTTTTGGCGAGCAAACCGCCACTTCGCCCGCCTGGGTTCAGTGGAGATGGGGCTTTATGTCCGCGGGCATCGGCATGCTTATCGGCCTCATTTGGTATCTGACCCAGCAAAAAAAATATTTGGGCGATATCGGCCTGCACCCAGTGTCTAAAAAATCAACAGACGTCAAAATTGCGCAAGAGGCCAAACGGCCTCTCACTACGGAAGAAAAACAAAGAATATTGGCGATTTTTGTGTTTACTTTCTTTGCCGTTTTCTTTTTCTGTTTCTTTGAGCAGGCGGGCTCTTCCCTGACGATTATTGCTAGAGACAATATAAACAGAATGTTTACAATATTCGGCAAAACGCTTGAAGTGCGCGTTTCCTGGCTGCAAGCGGCCAATCCGATATTTGTGGTATTGCTGGCGCCGCTGTTTTCAAAATTATGGGTTTCCCTGAGCGAGCGCAAAAAAGAGCCTTCCACGCCGGTTAAATTTGCCTGGGGATTGTTCCTGCTCGGCGTGGGTTATTTAATAATAGCCTGGGGAGCGTATTATGTGACGGGCGGCAAAATAAGCATAATGTGGCTTTTGTCAATGTATTTCCTGCATACGGCGGGCGAACTGTGCTTATCGCCGGTAGGTTTATCTTTAATGACCAAACTTTCGCCGGCAAAATACGTATCTATGTTTATCGGGGTTTGGTTCCTGGGAACGACGATAGGGAATAAGCTATCGGGCAATTTCGCCGAGCTTATAGATAAAATGTCTCTTGTCAGTTTCTTGTTAATGCCCGCCGTTTGTACCATAGCATTTGCAGGCATTGTGCTGTTGTTTGCAAAGAAAATAAAATATTGGATGCACGGCATACAATAAATATTTAATTTAACGCAAAAGCAAAGGCCCGTCCATTTTTGGATGGGCCTTTGCTTTTGGTTTTATGCTTCATTTCAAAACTTAACTATTAGGCCTATAATTATTTAGGTCCAAATCACCCTTGCATCTGGGCCTTTTGGCCCTTGCGGGTTTTATTATCTTTGTATAAAATATATTAAAGTAATTTTTTAAAAAGGAGATAAAGGCTTATGATGAGAAAAATATTTTTATTGACTTTATTTATCTGTATTTCGGGGGCTTCGTTCGGGCAGAATAATGATAGGTTGACCCAGGAGAAGTTGGCCAAGGTTCAAGAGCAGATAACTAAAGAAATCAGGGATTCGTCCTTTGGGTCTTGGATGGATAAGCAATTTCCCGGCGTTAAAGTTTACCCGCTCTCAGTGCTGAGTAAAAAAAATATAGATGCTATAAATAAGTACAATTTAAATTTTAGTCTTGTTTATGATTTTGAAGTAAAGACACCTCAAATTGAGATAAACCCAATCTTGCTTTATCAAGAAGACTCACGCTGCTTAGCTATGAAATATATACATGAGGCGCAGCATATGGCGGATGCCAATAAGTTAGCTTCTTTTGGCATTACCAGGCCGTTATTGACACTTGACAATGAAATTACGGCCCATAGCATACAATATGCGTTTATTTTTGAACAAATGTCAAAGTATGGTAGAGATTATTATAACAATTGCAAGCAGGATATGAATTTGTTTAACTTATTTCATGAGAAGGGGTATGATAAGTTATTGAGTTATATCTATACAACATATGCAAACAAAATAGCTACATCATTTAATGCCAGAAATATACAATATATTATAGATAACTATTTAGTATTTGAACATAAAAGTCCTTATATCATGGAAACTACAAAGATTGGAGCGGCTTATCTTGCAAAGCATACCGTGCCTACGGCGGAAGAGTTTTTTACCGCTAAAGAGCACTTTGGCTGGTGGTATGCCATTTCAAACGAAAGTCTGGAGGAAATTCTGCAGGGTAAAAACCAAAAGTATAATAAGTACAATGAATATATACAAGAACAGCTTGCCGCCGTCAGGGAGAGATTTGACAAGGCAAGTTTAAAATATCGTATAATTG
>JAISDW010000026.1 GCA_031264445.1 Elusimicrobiota bacterium | reverse complement strand
TCCCCCAAAGGGGGCAGAAGTAAAAATACGCCATTATCTCTTTATGCCGTTATCTTTTTTGCGCCATTATTTTTTTACCCCTTTATCCCTTTATTATTTCTTGACTTTTTATAAATTATGATATAATAATTTATATATAATATATATGCGCGCGTCCCTATGTATTTAATCCAGCGTGCGGCGGAGGATTCTTACATGTTCTCTTTCAAAAAATATGTTTCGGCGGTTTTGTCGGTTTTACTTTTTACGCAGCAGGCGGTTTGCGCGTCTCCCATTGAAGGGGCAATACGCAGGGATTTGGCCCGCTTCCCTATGGCGCAGGATCAGCAGGAGGGGGAAGTCCGCCTCAACGCGCGCGCGCTTAAAAGGATGGAAGATTTCAATAAAAAGACCGGCGGCTCCTGGCAGATAAGGCTCAACCGCGCGAACGGCGCGCCGCGCGCTTTGGTAGGCGGCCGCGGCCTGAACGTAGGCAAAAGCGAAGGCGCGGCCCTGTCTTTCCTTTCTAAAAACAGCGCGTTTCTGGGCGTTGAAAGGAAGGATTTAAAGCTAAAATTGCAGCGCAGAAGCGCGGTTGGCCGGCATTATTATTTTGAGCAGTATTACAAAGGCCTTCAGGTGGAGACGGCTTATGTCAAAGTAAACGCCGGCAATGACGGCGGGCTTTTGAACTACCAGTCCACTTATATTCCGGATATTGATATTGCCGTCAAGCCCGCGGTTGAAGCCGCGGCTGCGGCGGCAACCGCCGCGGCCGACGCTTCCGGCGCGCCGGAGGGCGCGGCGCAGCTTGTGGTTTACCCGTCCCCGCTTGATTCAAAACCCCTGCTCGCGTGGAAGATTATCGTCAGCGGCGGCGCGGCCGAGCCCGGCAAATGGACTTATTATGTTGACGCGCAGAGCGGCGCGCTGCTTAACCGCGTGTCAAATCTCAGGTTTGGGGCGGAATCTTTTAAAGCCGAGCTGAACCCCGTGTACCCGGGTTATATGGACGGCACTACCAGTTTGGACAATACTCCCGTGCCGCTTCCCTACATGGAGGTTTATTACTTTACCGGCACGGGGCCGATTATCTCAAGCGGTAATACCGACGCCAGCGGCAACGCCGATATAGGCAGGATGCAAAATTTGCCGATGCGCGTTTTCTCGTTGTTCACCGGCACATATTTTAATATAGCCAATCAGCGCAATACGACGGGCAGCATATCGGGCTATTATGTGGAAGCGGGCGCTAATTCCTCTGGCAAACTGGAGCCGTTACCACAATGGAAATCGGTTCCACGTATTGGGAGCAATAATCCTTATACTACCGACTATAAATCGAAATGTGATTCCGGAGAGTGGAATGTGCTTTCGGCGCTGCAGATAGAGGATATGAATGTCGGCGCGATGACTCTTACGGGCTTAATTACAGACTCCACATTTTTACAGTTAAAAAATGAGTACAATCGGATACTGGCCAAATATATAGGCAGCCCGGGTAATTTTTTGGGGCCGATAGTTGCCAATTATTTCAGAGGGCCGGGGAACATTTTCGCGGACATATTGCCGGCCCCCAAGCCTACGGACAAATATAATATACAAAATGTGTCAATATACTGCATAAAGCCTGCCAATTCGCTATATACGAATTTCGGCACGGATCACATAGTCGCATATAGAGGCTATAACGAGGCAGAGGCCAATGCCTACTACAATTTAAACGCGGCGCGCACGTTTTTCAAAGGTCTTGACACCGGCAATTATATTGATCTTAATACTCCGCTGCCCGTGGTGGTAAACGCGCACGGCACGCCTTCTATGCCAAACAGCGGCATGCCCAATGCTTTTTACGATACTGACGCCAAAGTTTTGTTTTTCGGCGAGGGCATAAAAGACAGCAACGGCCAGTACAGGAATTTCGCGCTGGAGAGCGCGATAGTCCGCCACGAATACGTGCACGCCGTTGTTGACAGGATATGGCCTATAAGGTATTTTAACGAAGGCGCGGCCATAAGCGAGGCGGTGTCGGATTATTTTGCGCTGTCTTCCCTGGTCAAGGCCGACGGTACGCCTTATACCTCGGAGATAGGCACTTATGTCGCCCTGGGCGGCACCGGCGAGAGCGCCGCCCGCGACCTCAAGGGCACTACTGCTTCGTTTGACCCTGCCACCTGGAGCGAGAACCTTATAAAAGGCAACTACCAGAACAGCCTTGTGCTCAGCCAGGCTTTATGGAATTTAAGGACGCACCCTGCAGTTGGACCAGTTACCGACCAGATACTCTGGAACGCCCTTATGTTCTTCCCCGATTCCCTGCTTGAAATGCGCGACGCAATGATTGCAGTCGGCGGTGTGACTTACAAAAGCTACATAGAAGCCGCTTTTAACAGCCGTAACATTAATTATGCCAGCATAATTAACGCCGGCGATATTTACGAACCCAATAACTCGCCCGACAGCGCTGCCGATTTGGACGCGAGCTCGCTTTCAAACAAAGAAATTTACGCGAGCATCAACCCCGCAAGCGATATGGATTATTACAGCTTCGCATTGCCTGCCGGCACTTTTACCGCCACGCTTTCGCTGCCCAAAGTGCCCAGCCTCGCGAACGAATATTATCCGCTTGCAATGGTATTGCTTAACGCCAACCTGAAAACCGTGGTGGATATACAGCGCCCCCGGCTTGTGAACGGGCAGTATAATGCGGCTACTTTAAGTTCTTCCGTCACGCTTACTTATGAAGTGCCGCCTCTTTTGAGCGGTGTCACGGGGCGATATATCCTGGGAGTGTTCAAACCGAATGAAGGCGCGTATCCCGCCAATGTGGACGCAACGTCGGGCCAGTATAAGCTGGTGCTGAGCAGGGCGCAGGGCAGCAATGTAGGCAATGTTCAGACCACGCCGCTGCCGAATTTTAACAACGGCACCCCGCTGTATTTCAGCGTGCCTTATGACGTCGTGCCTGATAATAATAATACTCTATCGTCCTTGCTCGGGGACTGGACTCCGCAGCGCATTGAGGCCTTTCACTCCGCGCGCCTGCTGGATGAGAATTTTAACTTCATACCAGGCTCTGACACTTTAGATTCGCCCTCTTACCTGAAGTTTGCCGGTACGTCTCCTACTCCTGACTACGACGATATCGGTAAAGTTATAAAATGTATGAACCCATCCTGCCATTTAGAGTTTGACAACGATTTCTCCGCGCAGGGAGAAAAATACGGCACGGTTTACCTGCAGATTTTCGGTAAAATAAGGAGTGATAAGTCCGAACCCAGCCCTAATCCCAATACATACCGGCCCGATTACGGCCTTGTGTCGCTGGGCATATCAAACCCGATAAGGAGCGCCGCGCGCGCGGGCACGGGTGTTTATGTCAGGCAATCCGTTTTCAATCCCAATTCGGGCGAGCCGCTGCGCGCGGAAATCAACGCGACAAAAGACGGCCATCTTAAAGCGCAGATATTCACGGTTGACGGCCTGCTTGTTAAAACTCTGCACGACGGCGAAGCTTTTGCCTCCTACCCGCTGCGTCTTAAATGGGACGGCACCAACGGCGGCGGGAGCGTTGTTGCCAGCGGCGTTTACCTGCTGCGCTGCGACGGCGCGGGCCTCAGCCGCGCGGTCCGCAAAATAGTGGTGGTAAAGTAATGAGAAATATTACAAAATACCTGCTGTTTGCGCCTTTTATTTTTGCCGCCGTCTTTGCCCGCGCCGGCGACGGGGGCGGCGCGGTCGCCGTGCCTTTCCTCAAGATGGATATGGGCGCGCGCTATTACGGCATGGCAGGCGCGGCGACGGCTTTTGCCGACGACGTTACGGGCATGGCCTTCTATAATCCCGCCGCTTTGGGCGCGGTGCAGTCTTTTCAGGCAGCAGGCACCACTTACAAAAATACTCTGGATATGAAAAACACCCACCTGGGCATTGCTTTTCCGGTGGGATTTCTGAGTTTTACCGGCAATCAGCCGCTTAACGCCGGCTTTTCTTTTTATATGTTTGACAAAGGCAGCATTGACGATAACGGCATAAGCCGCTCCGTGGGCGACGATATTGCCTTTTCCCTCACGCTGGGGGAAAACGTCGCCACTCACGCGTGGGATTTTATGGGCGACACCTCGGAGGTTAATCACTATCTTGGCGCGTCGGTTAAATACATACGTTCCCAGCTGCCCGCGCCGGGCTCGGGCGACGTTTCGGGCTCGGCTTTCGCTTTTGACGCGGGCTACAGAATGACGGTTGACAATCACTTCGGCGTGGGCGCGGCTTTGAAAAACGCCGGCGGCAAAATCAAATATATTTCGGAGGCGGACCCTCTGCCAACGACGGTTTCTGTTGGCGCGTTTCTGACCGCGGCGGACGTCAACGGCGTGCGCTGGGATATCAGCGGCGATTATATTTATCATGTAAACGAAAGCGAGGGCCGCATACGTCTTGGCACGGAGGCGGTGTTCTTCAAAATGCTGGCCGCGCGCGGCGGCGTTAAATTGATGGAAGAGCTTGGCGCGGAATACAGCCTGGGCTTCGGCCTTAAGCTGCTTGGGTTTGAGGTTGATTTCGGCACGATTCTGAACCCCCAGCTTAATGAGGACAGGGTGTATCAGGCCGCCGTAGCTTATAAATTCCCCGTCAAGAAACAGGGGGACAGGTACGAAAAGGACGAAAAAAAGCGGGCCGAAAAACAGGAGCAGAAACAGCAGCAGACGCAGGCCGCGCAGCAGCGCGCCGAGCGTAATACAAACCCTATTTTATATCAATAAGGACGGGAGGCATTTATGAAAATATATAAGATTTTAGCTTTGGTTTTATGCGCTTTGTGCGCGCGCGCGGTTTCAAACGCGCAGGCTATGGAGACGCTTGCCTATTCCCCGCTTAAAAACGGGAATTATAATATTATTTCTACAAAGAGTCTCGCGCGCCTTGCCACGGATGCCGGTGCCAAGGTTAATATTGCAAACCTCAAAGCCAACAGCTCCACGCTGTTTCTGAATACTCAAAAGGTCACATTTACTTTAGCTAATTATTCACAACATAATATAGATGTGCTCAACGGGGTTTTTACCAAGCCTAACGTTGATCTTAATATTAAAGGTGATCTGAAGATTAACGGATATTTTTACGCCAATGGCGGCCTAAACGGGGGTATTGAGATCGACTCGTCGGTTCGTCCGATGTTTTCCGCGACAACTATTAACGCAAGCAATAAGACGCTTATAATACCAGAGGATAGTGTTAGTCCTCCTAGGGTGGTTAAGGTTTATATAGGCGGCATTGCACTGCAGCGCCCGACATGCGCCAGCGTGGGGTGGGTGCAGTTCACTAGCTATTATGACGCTAGCAAGGCTCTAAAGAACGATACAATAAAAGTTTTCGGCTGTCTGTAAGCATTGAACCGCGCCCGTAGTTCAATGGATAGAGCGCCAGCCTCCGAAGCTGGCAATGTGGGTTCGACTCCCGCCGGGCGCATTTTTTTGTCGAAAAGTCCTAGATTAGAGCAGATATATGTCATTGGGAATTTATTACGGAAGCTGTGGTTTGTTGTCACCCTGAACTTGTTTCAGGGTCTGTGGTTTACTACAGATGCTGAAACAAGTTCAGCATGACGGCAAAGGTCCAACGGCAATCTAGTAGTAAAGCTGAATATGGCATGGTGGATGGCCGCGGCGGCTGTGGAACGCCGCCCCGCAATGACAGGCATTTTAGAACAAAATATAGAACATTGCACTTTGTAATAAAATTTGCTATATTAATTTCATAACCTCTCCTTTTTCCTCCCCCGCCGTATGCGGGCGAGGGCCGGGGTAAGGGGTAAAAAAAGGAGAATCCAAGCTATGTCAACAACCGCTGATAAACAAAAAGCCCTTCAGCTCGCTTTGAGCCAGATAGAAAAGTCCTTCGGCAAGGAAGCCATTTGCAAACTGGGCGATAATACCATAAAAAAAGTGGAAGCCATACCCACGGGCGCGCTATCGCTTGATCTGGCCTTGGGCATAGGCGGCATACCGCGCGGCAGGGTTGTGGAAATCTACGGCCCCGAGGCCGGCGGTAAAACCACGCTGAGCCTGCACATAGCCGCCGAGGCGCAGAAGAACGGCGGCACCGTCGCCTTTATTGACGCCGAGCACGCGCTGGACCCCGTTTACGCAAGCCTTATCGGCGTGAATATTGACGAATTGCTCATCTCCCAGCCCGACAGCGGGGAGCAGGCCCTTGAAATCGCCGAAAAGCTGGTACGCAGCGGCGCGCTGGACCTTATTATTATAGATTCCGTGGCCGCGCTTGTGCCTCAGGCCGAAATTGAAGGCGAAATGGGCGACGCCCACGTCGGCTTGCAGGCAAGGCTGATGTCGCAGGCTTTGCGCAAGCTTACAAGCCTGCTGGCCAAAACAAAAACCAGCATAATTTTCATCAACCAGCTGCGCCAGAAGATAGGCGTGATGTTCGGCAATCCGGAAACCACGCCCGGCGGCCTTGCGCTGAAATTTTACTCCTCGGTGCGTTTAGACGTGCGCAAAATAGAAAATTTAAAAAACGGGGATCAGGTCATCGGCACGCGCGTGCGCGCCAAAGTCGTCAAAAATAAAGTGGCCCCCCCGTACCGGAACGCGGAATTTACCATGCTGCACGGCGAGGGCATATCCAGGGAAGGCTGCCTGCTTGAAATGGGCGTAACCAATAATATAGTGGAAAAGAGCGGCAGCTGGTATATTTACAACGGAGAAAAACTGGGCCAGGGCGAAAATAACGCCCGCCAGTATCTTAAGGATAATGCAGAAGTTGCCGACCAGATAGAAAGCAAACTGCGCGCAATCTTCATGAGTCCCGCCACGGTGGCCGAAGCCAAGGCCGCCGCCAAAGCCGCGAAAGAAGAACCCGCCGCCGAAGAAGCCGCGGGTAAAAAGAAGAAATAAAAATACTATAAAACCGTAAAAAATCCCCGCGCGAAGCAAACGGCGCGGGGGATATTTATTGCCCGGGTTACGGCGGCGGTTTTGCCGCCGCGCCCGCAGAGGCATTGCGGCGCAATATATTATATAATCAATATATATCTATTCTCAGGTGGGAATTATGTCCAAAGAAAGTAAAAAAGAAAATAATAAATACTCCGCCACCGTCCTGCTGCCTAAGACGGATTTCCCCATGCGGGCCGGTCTGCCGCAGAAGGAACCTAAGCTGCTCCAATTTTGGCGCGATATAAAACTTTACGATAAAATGCTCAAAAATGCGCAGGGCCGCCCCGTTTTTACGCTTGTTGACGGGCCGCCTTACGCCAACGGGCGCATACACATTGGCCACGCGCTCAATAAAATTTTAAAGGATATAGTCGTAAAATCCCGCTTTATGGCGGGCTATAACAGCCCTTATATCCCCGGGTGGGATTGCCACGGCCTCCCCATAGAACAAGCCCTTATCAAGGAAATGAAAACCGACAAAAGGGAAATTAAGGATATCCCCGCCTTCCGCAGCAAAGCGCGCGATTTCGCGCTTAATTTCGTCAACCAGCAGAAAGAAGGCTTTATGCGCCTTGGCAATATCGGCGAGTGGGATAACCCCTATTTAACAATGTCCCCGATATACGAGGGCCTTACCATAGAATCGTTTTTTGACGCTTATGAAAAGGGTTATGTTTATAAAGGCAAGAAAGCCATTTACTGGTGCCCGACGTGCGAGACCGCCCTTGCCGACGCCGAGACGGAGTATCATGACAAAACCTCTTCTTCCGTATTTCTGCGCTTTCAGATAACCGCGCCGGAGAGTCGTGTTTTTGAAGGCCTTGACGCCGCCAAACCCGTATATCTTGCGGTGTGGACAACCACGCCGTGGACTATCCCCGCCAACATGGCCGCCGCCGTAAACGCGGACGAAGATTACCGCGTCCTATTAATGCCCGACGGCAGTTATTTAATCGCGGCCGATAAGCTGGCGGACGCTTTCTTAAAAGAAGTCAATTTAAGCGGCGTCAGCGCAAAGATTATAAAAGGCGCGGATCTGGTTGGCCTGAAGTACAAACACCCGCTGCTTGATAAAATAAACCCGGTAATCAGTACGGATTTTGTCGCCATGGATACCGGCGTCGGCATTGTGCACATAGCCCCGGGCCACGGTGAGGAGGATTTTTACGCCGGCCTCAAATGGAATCTTGAAATCTTCTGCCCCGTGGACGAAAAGGGCCGCTTTACCAAAGAAGCCGGCGTCTGCGAAGGCGTGAGCGTTTTCAAGGCCAATCCCGTCATCATAGATATGCTTGACGAAAAGGGCGCGCTGATAAAACGGGCCGAAATCGTGCACAGCTATCCGCACTGCTGGCGCTGCAAGCAGCCCGTCATCTTCCGCGCGACGGAGCAGTGGTTCCTGACCATAGATAAAGACGGCCTGCGCAATCGCCTGATGCAGGAAATTGACAAGACCAAATTTCACCCCGCCGGCGCGCAGACGCGCCTTAAATCCATGGTTGCGCAGCGGCCGGACTGGTGTTTAAGCCGCCAGCGTTTCTGGGGCGTGCCGATAATGGTGTTTTACTGCAAAGAGTGCGGCAAATTTCAGGATGATAAAAATTTATTTAAACTTGTGGTTGAGCGCACCAAAAAAGAAACCAGCGATTTTTGGTTCAAAGAAAGCGCGGAGCAGATTTTACCCGCCGGTTATACCTGCGCCTGCGGCGGCAAACATTTTGACAAGGAAACTGATATTATGGACGTGTGGTTTGATTCCGGCGTATCGTGGAGGGAATCGCTCGTCCACCGCGGCCTGCCCTTCCCTGGCGATGTTTATCTTGAAGGCTCGGACCAGCACCGCGGCTGGTTCCAGACTTCGCTGATAGCCGCCGTTGTGGTGGCCGGCGGCGCGCCTTTCCGCAATGTCATAACCCACGGCATGATTCTGGACCAGCAGGGCAAAGCCATGCATAAATCGGCCGGCAACAGCGTTGAGCCGGACGAAGTTTTCAACACAAACGGCGCGGATATTTTGCGCCTCTGGGCCGCGATGGCGGATTATGGCGACGACGTGCGCTTAAGCAAGGAAATCCTTGACGGCCCCATAGACGGTTACCGCAAAATCCGCAATACCGTGCGCTACGCGCTTGGCAATTTGTTTGATTACGAGCCGCTTAAGCACAAAGTGCGCGGCGAAGACCTGACGGAGCTTGATAAATATATGCTCGGCCGCCTTGACGCTCTGCAAAAAGCCGTGGCGGATGATTATAAAGAATTCCGTTTCCGTCGCGCGGTAAAAGCGGTTATGGATTTCTGCATACTTGATTTGTCTTCGCTTATGCTTGACGCCTCAAAAGACAGGCTTTACACGCTTGGCGCAAACGCGCCCGCGCGCCGCAGCGCGCAAACCGCGCTTTACGAAATTTTGACTACGGTGCTGAGGCTACTCGCGCCGGTGCTTTCTTTCACGTGCGAGGAAGCTTGGCAGGAGCTCAAAAAACTCCCGTGCGGGCAGGCGCTGGAGGAGAGTATATTTTTAAGCCTCTTCCCCGAAGGCGTTTATTACAGCGCGCCGGCGGAAGTCGCGCAAAAGTGGGATAAAATCCGCGAGATCAGGGCCCGCGTGCTGAAAGCTTTGGAAGAAGCCCGTCAGGCCGGCGTCATAGGCGCGCCGCTTGAAGCCTCGGTTGTCTTTAATTCCGGCGATAAAGAGACGAAAGAATTTTTAAAAGCCACGCTGCCGCTGTGGCCGGAGGCGGCGATAATATCGTGCGCGGAAGTGGCGGCCGAAGCCGGCAAAGAGCCGCTTGAAATCAAAGTATCCCACGCCCCGGGCAGCAAATGCCCGCGCTGCTGGCAGTGGAAGGAAGATATCGGCTCAAATAAAAATTACCCTGATATCTGCGCGCGCTGCGCGGATGTGCTGGAAAGGGAAAAAGCCGATGCCCGCCCTTAAAGTTTTATGGGCGCGCCAACGGGCGGAACTTGCGTTTATACCGCTGCTGTTTGCGCTGGACAGGCTTTCCAAAATAGCCGCTTTGGATTTGCTGCAGCCGCTCGGCAGCGTAAAACTTGCGCCGTTCCTGCGGTTCACTTACGTTGAAAATACCGGCGCGGCTTTCGGCAGTTTTCAAGGCGGCAATTACGCGCTTGCCGTCGCGGCGGTCATTGTTTTGGGCCTGCTCTTTTACTGGCGCGGGGATTTGCTGAAATACGGGCCCGCCGCGCGCGGAGCCTTTATTTTAATAACCGCGGGCGCATTGGGCAATCTTTATGATAGAATTATACTAGGATATGTTGTAGATTATATTGACTTTATAATCTGGCCTGTTTTTAACGCGGCGGATTCTTTTATAACCATAGGCGCCTGTTTGCTGTGCTGGTGCTTTTTAAAGGAAAGCCTTAGGAACCGGCGGGAGGGGAAGAAATGAAGAAATACCTTATTATCTTTTCGGCGTGTTTATTTCTGCTTTACGGCTGCGAGTCCAAAAGCGACGGTATGTTCAAAAAAGCTGTGCGCTTTTACGTGGCCGGCAATCAGGACTCCGCCCTCAAAACCTATCACGCCATTCTCAGGGCCGATCCTGATTACTTCCCCGCGCTTGTGAACCGCGCGGTAATTTACGAGAAACTCGGCGATTTTAAAAACGCCGAAAACGATTACGAACACGCCTATAAAATTGACCCGCGTAACCCGCAGCTTCTCAATAATATGGGCGCTTTTTACGCGTCGCACAGGCGGCCGCTGATGGGTATTTATTATCTTAACCAGGCCATAGACGCCAATCCGGATTATTTTGAAGCTTATGTGAACCGCGCCGCCGCCTACGAATCTATTGACATGGTGCGCGAAGCCGTGGAAGATATAGAAACCGCGGTAATACTGAGGCCGCAGTCAATGGCCGCGCTGGAAATACGCGCCGTCATAAACATGAAACGCCTGTACATGACGGAAGCGCTGGACGATTTATATCTGCTGCTCTCGCTTGACCCTTCAAACGCCAAAAATTATTACCGCCGCGCGATAGCTTTTAAACAGATGCAGAGATACGCCAATGCCATGCAGGATTTAAACAGCGCTATATTCCTTAATCCGGATTATGTTGACGCGCTTTACGCCAGGGCGCAGTTGCACTTTAAAAACGTTGACCATAACTCGGCGTATTCCGACGTTGAAAAAATCAAAAAAATCAGCAATAATTATGCGCCGGCATACGAGCTTGCCGGCGATATCTGGGCTATAGAAGACCCTGTGCAGGCCGTAGCCAATTATATTGCCGCACGCAAGCTGGACCCTGCAAACGCCCGCAGATATAATGCCAAAATAGCCCTTATGCGCACGGAAGAAGGCCGCAAAAGGGTAATAACCAGGACTTTCTGGGAGAATTAATTTTTGCCCAGTCCGCCCGCGGGCATTATTTTAAAGGTGCGCCACAGTGCCGCAAGATAAAATTATATCCAAAACAGTGCTTTTTGACTCTTCAAGTTATACCCTGCGCGGCTGGGTAAGCGTTTGCTGCGCCGCGTTTATGGCCGCGGCGTATTTTTGCGGTTTTTCGCCGACGCTGGTATTGCTAGTTTATATAGCCGCGCTCTTCTGGGGGGGAGAGCTTTTTATACGCGGCGCGCTGGGCGAGGCGGCAAAATTTTACTTCGGCTTTAACGCGCTTGCGGCCGTCAGTATGCTGGGCGCTTTTGCGTTTTTTATACTCAATAATTTTTGCGGGGCGGGCGTCGGGGTATCGGGCGATATTCTGTTGCCGCCGCTTATTTTCGCGCTGGCTAATTTCGTCAAAGCGGCCGAGTTGGGGCGCGTAAAAGGCGCGTTTGCTTTTATTGAAAGCGCGGATAATTTTATCCCGCGCTCGGCAATTAAAATTGAAGGCGGCGAACGGAAAAAATTATTCTCCTCCGAAATTGAACCCGGCGATACCATACTTGTTGAGCGCGGCGCGCGCGTGCCGCTGGACGCAATTGTCCTCAAAACCGCGGCCGAGGTGGACGAATACCTGCTTACGGGCAATGTTTTGCCCACGGTGCGGCAGAAGGGTGCCGTGGTTTACGCGGCGAGCGTAAACAAAGGGCCGGCTTTTACGGCCAGAGTTATAAGTTTGAAGAGCACCTCGCGCATAGCCAAAATTTTGCGCGCGCTGAAAGAGAATGAGAAAAGAAAACTGTTCTCCTCCCCAAGCCCTTTGGAAAGCTGCGCCACGGCGGTGCTTGCTTTTTTTATTCTGCTGGGCGCGCTGCAGGCCGCGTGGGGTATTTATTGGGAAGGGGCGGATAAACTGATATACAGGGCGGCGGTTTTCTTTTTTATACTCGCCTGCGCCGGGCCCGCGGGCTATATGGCGGCGGCGCTGCTGCCTTTGGCGTTGCTCAAAAAGGGCGCGGCGCGCGGCGGCGTTATGATTAATAATGAAGGCGTTTTGAAAACGCTGACGCGCGCGGATAAGGTTTTTATAGATAAAACCGGCACGCTAACCTCCGGCCGGCTGGAAGTGGCCGAAGTCCTCCCCGCAGCCGGCGTTAAGCCGGCCGAAGTCATAAAAGCCGCGCTTCTTGCGCAGCGTGACAGCGGCAATATTTTTGAAACCGCGCTCAAAGAATATACCAAAAAAGATAAAATAAAGAGCGAGAAAATAATTTCCTGCGAAGCCTTCGCGGGCAGTGGCGTTCTGGCTGCCACGGCCAAAGATACCGTCATAGCAGGCCGCGCCGCCTGGCTTAAAGAAATGGGCATATCCGCCGCGCCCGCGCGGGACGAGCTTGGCAAAACGGCGGTGCACGTGGCCAAAAACGGCGCGTATCTGGGCTGCGTTTATTTCAGCGACAGGCTGCGCGCCAATGCCGGAGCATCGGTAGCGTATGTCAAAGAGCTTGGCAAAAAAGTGTGCCTGATCTCGGGCGATAACCCCGCCGCCGTGCAGGCCGCCGCGGCCAAAGCCGGCATAGAAGAATATTACGGAAATATGTTCCCGCAGGATAAGGCGGCCAAAATCGCGGCGCAGGCCAACCTGGGCGAAAGTATTATTATGATAGGCGACGGGTTTAACGATATCCTCGCCCTGCTTAAGGCGGACGGGGCAATAGCTTTTGCGCCGGCTGGCCGCAATACTTTCAACAGCTGGGTTGATATTGCGGTGTCGTCGCGCGACTTCGGGGTTATAGGCCGTATTTTTAATTTTGACAAGAGGCAAAAAACCATAACCAGGCAAAACGTGCTTTTTGCGGTGCTGTCCGGCGTGTGCGCGGTATGGTTTACGATATACTTCAATAACGGCGCGCAATGGTGGCAGCTGCCCGTCTTCACTGCGGCGGCTGCCGCGTTTGCGGCGCTTAATTCCGCGAGGTTATTAAAATGGTAAAAATGGTAAAAGATTTGGATTTCGGATACACTAAAACGCACGCCCGCAAAGGCGCAAACTCAAAACTGCCGAAAATAGACTGCTGGGAAAACCAGTATAAGAGGGATTATATCGTGCGGCACGAATTGCCGGAGTTTACTTCCGTCTGCCCTAAAACGGGGCTGCCGGACTTCGGGTTTATCACCATTGAATATATTCCGGCAAAGCTGTGCCTTGAGCTTAAATCTTTAAAATATTATCTGCTTGAATACCGCGACATGGGTATTTTTATGGAAAATATCGCCAATAAAATTTTGGACGATATTGTCGCCTCCTGCAGGCCGAAAGCCGCGCGCGTCGTCGGCGAGTTTACGCCGCGCGGCGGGTTGGAAACCACCGTCATAGCCGAGCACGGCGTCTGGGGCAAAAAATGAAAATTGAGCATATAGCCGTCTTGGGCGCGGGCATAGTTTTTGCGGCTTTGGTATGGCATTTTTACCTTGGCCCCAAGTACGATATAAAACGCGGCGACGCGGCGACCATGCAGGCCCTGCGCGAGGCTGATATAAAGGCTTTGCGGGAAGCCACCGCCGATATAGGGGGGGAGACCGTCGCCCTCAGCTACGAAATTTACCCGGGCGAGGAGGATGCCGCATCTTCCGAAGAAACCGCCGAGCCCGATACAGACATGGCCCTTGCCGGGGCTGAAACTATCCAGCCGGATGAAGACGGCGCGCCGCTACCGCAGGATGACAAAAGCCGGTTTACAATGCTTATTGCGCCGGTAAAATATCATTTGGTTAAAGAGGCTGCCACTTACGCCGCTTTCAAGAAAAGCGGTGCCTATCCCGCCGTTGATTTTAAAAAAGACATGATAATTCTGCTTGAATCCGACGGCTATCTTGCCAACGGTTTTTTTGAAATAGATTCCGCGGAAGACGGCCCGGAGGCCATAACGATAGATTATAAAGTAAATATTATCGGCAGCGACGAGCGGCGTGAGGCCATGGCGCATGTCGTGCTGCCCAAAAGCGGTAAGGAAATAATTTTAAGACAGGTAAAGTAGAAAATTTCCGCCGCGTCCCGCCTTTTGCCGTCATTGCGGGCCGCTGCCTTTTATGTCCTACGCGGTGTTGACTTTCTTCTGTCTAATTGTTATGCTTGAGGTAGATGTACCTATTATTAATGAAAGCGCAGCCGCCGCAGGGCGTCTGCGTTTTCACGGAAGGAACTAACGGAGATAATTAAATGTCCACAAAAGATTATATAAATGCAGTAATGGAAAACGTAAAAAAGAAGGATCCTGCGGAACATCTGTTCCATCAGGCTGTTGAAGAAGTCCTCATGACGCTGGAGCCGGTTCTGGCGGCCCGGCCCAAATATAAAGAGAACGCAATCCTTGAAAGAATGGTTGAGCCGGAAAGGATTATCACTTTCCGCGTGCCGTGGGTTGACGACAAAGGCATTGTGCGCGTGAACCGCGGCTACCGCGTACAGTTCAACAGCGCGATAGGGCCTTACAAAGGCGGCATAAGGTTTCATGAAACCGTGACTTTGGCTACGCTCAAATTTTTAGGGTTTGAGCAGACTTTCAAAAACTCCCTCACCGGCCTGCCCATGGGCGGCGGCAAGGGCGGCAGCGATTTTGACACCCGCGGCAAAAGCGAGGGCGAAGTCATGCGCTTCTGCCAGGCTTTTATGGGAGAATTGTTCCGCCATGTCGGCCAGTTTACGGACGTCCCCGCCGGCGACTTAGGCCTGGGCGGGCGCGAAATTGGGTATCTGTTCGGCCAGTATAAAAAAACCACCAACCAGTATACCGGCGTGCTTACCGGCAAAGGTCTGGATTTCGGCGGTTCCTTAATCCGTACCGAAGCCACCGGCTACGGTCTGGTTTACTTCGCCGAGGAAATGCTTAAAATCCGCAATGAAAGTTTTAAAGATAAAATCTGCGTGATTTCCGGCGCGGGCAATGTTGGCGTACACACGGCCGAAAAACTGCTGCATTTGGGCGCGAAGGTTGTCGGCTTCAGCGACTACGACGGCGCAGTTTACGATAAAGACGGCCTTACGGAAGAAAAGATCGCCTATCTTAAGGATCTTGTATTCGTCCGCCGCGGCAGCCTTAAAGAATATAACAAGAAGTTCACAAAGGCGGAGTTCCACGCCGGCAAAAAATCGTGGTTCATACCGTGCTACGGCGCTTTCCCGACTTCCCGCGAAAACGAGCTTGACGATAATGACGCACAGACGCTGGTCAAAAACGGCGTAAAAATCGTCTGCGAGGGCGCCAATATGCCCTGCAGCCCGAAGGCTATTGAAGTCTTCCGCGGCAATAAAGTCCTCTACGCGCCCGGCAAAGCTTCAAACGCGGGCGGCGTGGGCACCTCCGGTCTGGAAATGACGCAGAATTCCATACGCCTTAGCTGGACAAGGGAAGAAGTTGACGCGCATCTCAACAAAATTATGAAGAATATTCATAATTCCTGCGTCAATGCTTACAAGGAATACGGCGACGACGGCGATTATATGCTGGGCGCCAATATAGCCGGCTTCAGAAAGGTGGCCGATGCCATGATAGCCCAGGGTGTAGTATAGTTTGGGCCGGGGCTGCGGCAATCGCGGCACGCAGTCACGCAGTATTGTTTAGTTGTTTGTTCCCCGCGGGTTTGCAAAACCGCGGGGATATTTATTGTGCCGTAGAAAACCTTCGGTATTTCTTTAATGTTTTACGGTAGCGGCGGTTTTTGCACACACGCCCGCCATTTTTATATAATTCAGATATGGATTTGATTATTAATATAGACGGCGGCAGCCGCGGCAACCCCGGGCCTGGGGCCGCGGGGTGGGTTATAAAAGACGGGGCGGGCAAACCGCTGCTTAAAGAGGGCCTGTTTCTGCCGCAATGCACCAATAATCAGGCGGAGTTTATTGCGCTTAAAATGGCCCTTACCGCGTCGCAAAAGCTGGGCGGCGCACGGCTGGAAATCCGCTCAGATTCGCAGCTGCTGGTGCGCCAGTACGGCGGGCAGTATAAAATAAAAAATCCGGATTTGCGGCTTATCATGACGGATATAAAAAAACTGGCGGCCGCTTTTACCGCCGTAAACCTTACCCACGTCCCGCGCGAACAGAATAAAGAAGCGGATTTAATGTGCAATATCACCATGGATAATGCGCTAAAAAAGAAACCGGCCGCGGCCGCCGCGCCGCACGCCGCGCCGAAAAACCCCGTGCAGCCCGGGCTTTTTGACCTTCCCGAATAAACCCCTAATTTGCTAAAATAGATATATCCGAACGGGAGACCGCCGCCCGCGGGCTTTTGCCTGCGGGTGGAGGAACTTCCGGACTCCAAGGGCAAGGCGCCGTACGAAAGTACGGGCAACGCGGGCCATATCCCGCGCCGACGGAAAGCGCAACAGAAAATATACCGCCGCGCTCCGGCTTGCCGGGGCACGGTAAGGGTGAAATGGCGGGGTAAGAGCCCGCCGCGCGGCCGGCAACGGCCGCGGCACTGCAAACCCCGCCCGGAGCAAGGCCAAATATGCCGATGCAGGGCCCCTGCGCCAAGGCAGAGTAGGCCGCAGAGATAAATGGTCTCCGCCCGGCGTTTGCGCGCCGGCGCACAGAATCCGGGGTACAGTTCGGATAATATTTTGAAATAATTACGCCGTTCTTCTCAGTTCCGCCCCCGTTTGGGGGAAGTTGAAAATAAATCACTTATCAACACTTCTTAAACTGTGGATAAAATGGATTTTTTTCGCAAAAAGTGATAGAATTTTCTATGCGCTTTTTAAAAGCGCATTCAAACCACGCCGGCCCCGCTGACGTAAAATAAACAGGAGTTTTAATATGCAGAAGACCGCTTTTGAACTTAATAAAATCAATATTACCCCCAATCAGGAAAAGATTATAAAGGATAAGTATTTGCGCGCGGGCCAGCCTGCGGAAGAATGGCTTTACGGTGTTGCCTATAATATAGCTTTGGCGGAAATCCTTAACAGCCCCAAAGCGCGCGAGTGGGGGGCTTTTGACGGTGTCCATTGCGAAGAACTGCCTTCCGACGGCCGCATAAGCCGCACGCTGCTTTACCACAAATCCTATGAATTTGAAGGCAAGGACGCGAATTTTGCAAAACTTATCGCCAATCTTGAACATATAGCGCAAAATAACGAAGAAGCCGGACAAATGGTAAATTTCTGGGCCAAAGAATATTACGGCCTAATGTCCAGGTTTGATTTTTTGCCCAATTCCCCCACTTTAATGAACGCCGGCCGCGATTTGCAGCAGCTTTCCGCCTGCTATGTGCTGCCCGTGCCGGACAGCATTGAAGGCATAACCAAATCTTTACAGGCGCAGAGCCTGATACAAAAATCCGGCGGCGGCACGGGGTTCAGCTTCGGGCGGCTGCGCGCGAAGGGCTCCATAGTCAAAAAAACCTCGGGCGTGGCCAGCGGGGCCATATCCTTCATGCAGCTTTTTGACAAGATGACCGACGTCGTTAAACAGGGCGGCACGCGCCGCGGGGCGAATATGGGCGTCCTCCCCTACAATCACCCGGAGATTGAAGATTTCATCAAAATGAAAGACGGCAATAACTGCATGGAAAATTTTAATGTCTCCGTAGCCGTAGACAAAACTTTTTTTGACGCCGTGCGTGAAAACAAGGATTTTGACCTTATTAACCCGTACGACGGTAAAAGCGCGGGCAGATTAAACGCCGCCAAACTTTTTGAAACCATAGCGCAGAGCGCGTGGAAATCCGGCGACCCGGGGGTTATCTATATAGATCGCATGAATGAGCCTGACTCCAACCCGACGCCCGCACTGGGAAATATAGAAAGCACCAATCCCTGCGGGGAGCAGCCGCTTCTGCCGTGGGAGCCGTGCAATCTTGGCTCCTTAAACCTCGCGCATTTTACAACCGGCGCGCTTACCAAAGCCAAAATTGATTATGCCGCGCTGGGCAAAGCCGTAAATACCGCGGTGCGCTTTTTGGACGATGTTATAGAAATCAATAATTATCCGCTGCCGGAAATTGAAAAAATGGCCAAAACTAACCGCCGCATCGGCCTCGGCATAATGGGGCTGAGCGAGGCTTTTGTAAAAATGGGCATAGCCTATGACAGCGCGAAAGGTTTTGAGACGGCCGAAGAAATCATGAAGTTTATTAACGATAAGGCTTTGGAGGCGTCCTGCAATCTTGCGGCGGAGCGCGGTGTCTTCCCCAGTTTTCCGGATTCGGTTTACGATAAAGACGGCAAATACTTCGCGGGTACGGACGTAATGCCGCGCCACGCCGCACGCACGACTATCGCCCCCACGGGCACTATTGCGATTACCGCCGGTTTGCAGGGCAGCGGGATAGAGCCGTTTTTCGCCATCGCTTACACGCGCTACAATGCCGCGGCTCTGGACGCCATTAAAAACGGCCAGACGCCAAAACAAAGCGACGTGTTTTTTGAGATCAATCCTTTGTTTAAAGAAATCGCGGCAAAAAACAATTATTTCGGCCTGGGCGAGCGCGAACTTTGGGCCAAAATAGACAAAAACCACACAGCCGTGCGCGGCATTAAGGAAATCCCCCAGTTTATACAGGATATCTTCCCTACGGCGCATGACGTGAATATTGAAAGCCATATCAAAATGCAGGCCGCTTTCCAGCGGCATATTGATAATGCCGTCTCCAAAACCATAAATATGAACGGCAGCGCGACCGTTGACGATATAAAAAAGGCTTATTTATTGTCTTACGAGCAGGGCTGCAAAGGCATAACCATCTACCGCGACGGCTGCAAAGCCCAGCAGGTTTTGAATACTTCCTCCGCGGCGGCCATAACGCAAAAGCCCAGGGAAGGCGTAAAACGCGCGAAGCCGTTTGGCGTATCGTCTCATTATTACGAGGTGCAGACCGGCTACGGCCCGCTGCACGTGCATATTAATTACGACGATATGGGGCCTTATCAGGTTTTCACCAGCATTGCGCCGATAGGGACGGAAATAAGCGGGCTGGCTTCGCTTGTGGGTATTTTAATATCAAAATATCTGGATTTGGGCGGAGATCCGGTTAAGCTGCTTAAACATCTCAACTCGGTAAAGGGCGACAGGCCTATCGGCTTTGGGGAAAATCACGTAAATTCCATAGCGCACGCCATAGCAATTGCGCTCAAGAGCCATCTAAAAGGCGCAAATAAAGAGAGGATTGAGAGCGAGGACAAACTTGCTTTGTGGGACGCCAGCAAAGCGCAGTATTGCCCGCAGTGCTATTCCTCCAATATCAGTTTTGAAGGCGGCTGCAGCGGCCCGACATGCCACGATTGCGGGTATTCAAAATGCAGCTAATAAAAAAACATAAGTGTAAATAGGAGAATGAATATGGAAAATGAGGCAAAACGGCAGCATTTAGAATTTATCCAAGACGTTATAACAAGGATGAATGCAAATTCCTTTCAGATAAAAGAGATTTCGGTACTTTTGGCGACGGCATGTTTTGCAATATATGCCGCTGATAAAGTTTCGTTAATGCTTTTAATACCCGTTTTACCTACGGTTATCTTATGGTGCCTGGATACTTATTATTTGCAACAAGAGCGGAAGTTTCGGGGGATATATGAAGATGTTGCTGGCATAAAAAATAATAATATTATAAAGCCGTATGAAATGCCAATACAGAAATATACCCCCGATAAGAACATCAAATATGGTTTTTTGAACGTAATGCGCTCGCAGACATTAATTTTATTCTATTTACCTTTAATTATTCTGTCTATTTTTTTATTTGTTTTTGTTAGCTATGGCTGTATGTGGAGTTAAATTAAAGTAAAAGGAGATTGTTATGGCAAGGAAAGTATTTTTTAGTTTTCATTACAGAAATGATATCTGGCGCGTTAATTCCGTAAGAAATCACGATATCACAAAAGATGGCATTGAGGAATCGGGATATATTGACGCTGCCGAGTTTGAGAAAATAAAGCGGCAGGGAGAGGATAGCATTTTGAGGTGGATAGACGGCCAGCTGGAGGGCACGAGCGTTACTGTCGTTCTTATCGGATCTGAAACTGCCGATAGAGAGTACGTGAAATATGAAATAAAAAAAAGTATAGAGCGAGGCAATGGCCTTTTGGGAATTTATATACATAATATAGAAAACCAAGATGGCTTAAAATCCAGCGAAGGCCGTAATCCTTTTATTTCTCAGTCAATGTCTGCAAGTTTTAGATATAAAACCTATGACTGGGTTAATGATAATGGATACAAAAACTTTGCTTCTTGGGTAGAGGCGGCGGCAAAAGAAGCCGGCAAATAGGGGAATGGCCTAAAAGGAGCAACGACAATGAAAAAACTGACAGCAGTGATGGCGATGTTATTATGTACGGCGGGCGGCCTGATGGCTTTTTCGGGACAGTATGTCTCGGTGAAGGGCGCCTACGAGGCTTCAAAACAAGAATATAGCGAGGGCGCGCGCAGTATCAATATCTTTGACGCAAAAGGTCCCGCGCTCGGTCTTTCTTATGGGGCGTATTTCGGCGAAAGTCTTCGCGCCGAGATTAACTATAACTACAAAGACCTTAAGGATACAAAAACTTTGGCCAACACGGGGATACCGTTTGACAGCGGATCTACCATAAAGACTGCCCAGCATACTTTTTTGGCGAACGTTTTTTATTATCCGTTTGGCAGGATAATAATAAGTCCTTTTGTGGGCGCGGGCGCGGGCTACGGGATTGTTAAAGATAAAACTTATGGGCTGCCGACAAAGGGCAATTTCGCTTACGCGGTTTATCTGGGCGCCGATTATCCGCTTACGGAGAAGTTTGCGATTGACCTTACGGCTTCCTATAACGCGATATTAAATCCGTATGATTATCCCGGATATAAAAACATAAATAACTTCGGGGGAGGGCTCGGCTTAAGATATTCTTTTTAATAAAGCTGTTTTGCTGTAAAAAATAATTTGGTAAGATAAAAATTACTCAAAAAAACCTGATACGTATCATTGCGTATCGGGTTTATTGTGCAGTAGAAAACCCCCGGCTAGGCCGGGGGTTCTATGAAGGTTAACCGATGAGGAAGATAAAAAAACTCCTTTTGGTATAGAATGTAAATTGCAGCATGCAGGCTGCAAAGAACAACCAAAAGGAGGTCATTAAAATGGCTAATGACATAAAAAGTTTATCACATACGAAGTGGAACTGTAAATACCATATCGTATTTGCAGAGAAATACCGTAGGCAAGAGTTTTATGAATCACGCCGAGAGGAAATAGGGAGAATATTCAGGCAATTATGCGAATGGAAAGGGTTAAAGTTAGTAGAGGGAGAAGTATGTAAGGATCATATACATATGCTGTTAGAAATACCTCCGAAGTACAGTGTATCAAGCGTAATGGGATATTTAAAAGGCAAGAGCAGCCTGATGATATATGAGAAGTGGATAAATCTAAAGTTTAAATACAAGAGGAGAGAGTTCTGGTGTAGAGGATATTACGTGGACACGGTAGGCAAGAACACGGTAAAGATACAAGAATAAATAAAAAGCCAGCTGAAAGAAGATAAAGAAAGCGATAATTTGTTATTTGAAACAGAGAGGTGGAAGGCGTAGGATTCGCGAGAGAAGGAAGTAAAGAACACATATGTGTTGGCTGGAAGAAAAGGGCTATGCCCGTATGAGAAACCCCCCCGGCTTCGCCGGGGGATATTTATTTTTGCCAAAAATCCCCTCCGCGTGATACCCGGGTTATAACGGGAGGACGCAAACATGCAATTAAGCTTAAAATCAGGCGTTTATTATATTGATTTTTCCGCCGAGGCGATGGAGGATAAAATCAAAATAAACCAAATCATTCCGCTGAACATAGTTCAGAACCCGCCGGTTATTTCCGTGCCCGCGCCTGCCGTGCCCAAAGAAACTGCATTCCGCTTGTCAAAATCTTGCCAAAGCTCCAAATCCGAACAATGCCAACACAAGGTTAATACTCGCATCTATCCTTTATACCCGTTTTTGCGGATGTCTGTGATCTGCGCGGATTCATTAGCGGATTTGGTGATTTCAGCTTCCGCCTGTGCTTTGGCAGCTTCCGTTCGTGCCTGCGCCTTAACTGCGTCCGCCGTCGCCTGCATCTGTACAGCGTTGTTATGATCTGCCTGTTTTGCGCCACTCTCGGCTTTGTTTTGTATGGCTTTTGTTAATATTGATAATAGCATACTCGTAATAAAATTTATTATCATGGTCGTCATTTTAGCTTCTCCTTATTTCAAAGTATAATCGGGCTGTTTGCTTAGCGCCCTAAAGATTTGATATATTATTTATATACCCCGATTTACTTATATATACTTTAATTGCTTTGTAAATACTGTAAAAACAGCTATAATATTATAAAGGTAAAAAATATGAGACAAATGAACAAAATAACTGTTGAAAATAATGAAATAGTTAATGTCTGCTTGCCGGTAATCTTTTTTAAAGTAAAAGAGTACCCTAGCCGCGTCTTTGCCGAATGCCCCGCGCTTAGATTGGCTACCGACGGCAGAGACCTTGAAGACGCAAAAAAAATGTTTGAAGAGGAGCTTGCTCTCTGGGTGGGATATGTCTCCGAAAAGCGCAATATGCACAAGGTCTTAAGATCTTTGGGATGGAAACTCGGAAAAAGGTACGTGTTGCCCCCTGAACAAATAGATACCAAGGAGCCGGTGCGTCCCGTGGCGTTAAATTCTGCTAACCTGTCAATTCCCGCTATCGCTTGATTATGGGTAATCTCAGAACTGTCAAAATGCTAAAAATACACCGGCTCCTTAAAGCTCATGGATTTTCTCTTGAGCGGCAAAGTTCTAGCCATTTAATATATGACAGACCCGATTTAGACCGCCCGATAGTTTTGCCTTACCACGGCAAAGAAATTAAATTCTGCTATATTATTCAAATAAGAAATATGTTGAATATGACTACGCAGGAGCTAATCCGCGAATTAAGCAAAATATAATCTGCCAAAGAAAGTATAAACTTAAAAAACTGCAATATATAAATATGGAAGGTAAATTTTACCGTTTTTGAAGGCGGCTGCAGCGGCCCGACATGCCACGATTGCGGGTATTCAAAATGCAGCTAAGTTTGGTAAAATAAACTAAAAGGAGCAGGTTCTTTATGTGGGCCTTACAGGCGGCCCGTAAAAATTTTCTGTTTTTTGGAAATCCGCGAGGATTAGACTTTTGCGAAAGCAAAAGGACTTTCAAACCAAAAAACAGCCCGTTATCAGGCACAAGAAGCCGGAACTTATAATCCCGACATTTTGTGCCGAATGTTTCCCGCTTTCGGGCGGGAAACTACGGCTGTTTATGCTATGTCTTTGAAAGTCCATAGTCATAATTCAGCCGTTTTTTGTCGCCTCGCAGATTTCCGGATATTATAAAGGATAGCTATGAGCGACAACACGCCGGAAATATCCGTAATCATCCCGGTTTACAATACAGGAAGATACCTGCCGCGCTGCCTGGACAGCGTTATAAATCAGACTTTTAAAGATTTTGAAGTTATCGCCGTCAACGACGGCTCGTCCGATAATTCCGCAAATATCCTCGCGGATTACGCAAAAAAAGATTCACGCATAAAAATAATCACGCAGACAAACCAAGGCCAAAGCATGGCGCGCAATAACGGTTTAAAAGCCGCGCGCGGCCGGTTTGTATATTTTATTGACAGCGATGATTATATCCACCCGCAATTGCTGGAAATAGCTTATCATTTTGTCACGAAATACGACGCGGACTGGGTGACATTTAAGCATAATGCCGCGGCGCACAAATCCGGCAAAAAACTTAATAAAGTTTTCCACCCGCCTTTGTATACAAATATAGAGAATATCCCCTTCAAAATAAC
>JAISDW010000002.1 GCA_031264445.1 Elusimicrobiota bacterium | reverse complement strand
CTCAACAGTGTCCACGTCTTCATTGTAAGCAGCCTTCAATAAAGCAGTATCGCCGCTTTCGGTTTTTATATTTGGATCAGCTCCATTTTCAAGCAATACCTTAGCCGTGTCCACGTATCCTCTACTAGCAGCCCACGTTAAAGCAGTATAGCCGATTTTGTCTTGTATATTTGGATTAGCTCCGTTTTTAAGCAATAGCTCAACAGTGTCCACGTCTTTATTGTAAGCAGCCAATATTAACGCAGTATTGCCATATCCGTTTTGTATATTTGTATCGGCTCCGTTTTCAAGCAATACCTTAACCGTATCCGTGTGTCCGTACCAAGCAGCCAATATTAACGCAGTATTGCCGTCGTCATTTTTGTATCTGGATTTTGCTCCTTTTTCAAGCAATAATTTAACTATTTCCGTGTGCCCTTCCTTGGCAGCCCACATTAAAGCAGTCCAGCCGTTTTTGCCTTGGCTATCTGTATAATAACCCTTGTCAAGCAATACCTTAACTATCTCCGTGTATCCAATCACGGCAGCACGACTTAAATCAGTACCGTAATGAGGCATACCATCATATTCAAGCAATAGTTTAACTATTTCCGTGTGTCCGGAATTAACGGCATATGTTACAGCAGTCCAGTGATCGTTGTCTACCGCATCTTTCTCCACTGCCCTTTTTTTAAGTAATTCACGCACTAATGTTATGTTGCCTTCTCCTGCCGCCACCATTAATGCCGTCGCGCCTTCGGCCCCTGTTTTCTCCTTTAAAACCCATCTTCCCGCTTTGCCGGACTTAAGCATTCTTTTGGCCGCTTTTGTATCGTTATCCTCTATTGCCTTTCTCAATTTAACAGCCTTTTTTTGACGATTGACCTCTCGTTTGGCCCTTATTTGGTCTGCCAGCCCGCTGACATCAAGCTGCTGGCTGTCCTGCAATGACTCTTGCGCTTTTGAAACAGAGCATATCAAACACATAGCAAGAGCAATAATTACCGCGTGTTTTTTTGTTTTCATTTTACGTCCTCCTTAGTTGCTTAATTCTTGTCGCTTAATTTTCACCGGTTTTTCAAACGGACTTCGCCGCGGTAAAGCAATGGCGGCAAATATGCCGATTATTAAAACAGCCACTAATAACCCAATCAGAGTAAAAGCCTTTTTACTGAAAAACACATAAGCCTGCCCGTGAGTTTGGTTATATGCCTATATAAATATATCTAGTCCTTATATTCCCCCGCGACAACAGCCCTTGCCACAGCGTCGGCAGGGGTTACGGTTTTTTCGTCCAAATCAACGCGGTAGGCGCCGCAGTCTATAACATAAGGTTTCATGGATGCGCGCGTTTTGCCCAGCTGGGCGTTTACCCTGCACACAACCTTGTAAACCGGCGAGCCGATTTTATCCGTTATCCACTGCCTGTCATTTGCCAGCAGAACCTGGCCCTTTGCGCGCTGCGCTTTATCAATTGAATGGATATATGTGTCTATATCCTTATTATAAAAACGTTTCAGCAGCAGCACCGCCTGGTTGCGCTCGTAGACAAGTTTCTTTTGCAATTCTTCCGCGCGCTCGCGCTCGTCGTTAAAAGAAATGGTTTCATCCGTATCAGGCTTCTGGTTTTTGAATAAATAAGTGCCGCCATGCGCGTTTTCGGCATCGTCGTACACCGCGATTTTGTAAGGCTCCTGACCGATGGGCAGATAGTGGCTATCCTGCTTCACTTCAACGCCTTCCAGCACAATAAGCCCGCCGGATTTCAGCGCGCTTTTGGGTTCCGCGCGGCCGTGTATGGTGTTGAGGAAGGAGGAATAGCTCATCTCAAAAGTAATTTTTTCCGGCGTATATTTTACCGCGCGGCCCGAGGAAGCCATATCGCGCGCAAAATATTCATTGGGGTTTATGGAGACGCTCTTGCGCTCGCTGTACCAGCAGCATTTGCTGACGCAGGCCAGATCCCTGTTGAAGCCGTATGCCGCCTGCGGCGGGCTGAAGCGCAGGTCAAGGCGGTAGCAGACGTCCTCAACCTTGCCGCCGAGGCTTGATTTTGAGGAATCTATTTTTATCCATTCCTTAGTGGAATCCCCGTCCGTGGTGCTCATGCCTACGCACGCGCACAGCGCGGCGCAGGCCGCCAGCAAAACTAATAATTTTTTCATAATTTTTTGCCCCCTTATTATTTACAATTTCTCCCCCCTTTGGGGAAAGCCGACCGTATTCTTTTTAATTCTGCCCCCTTTGGGGGAAGTGGCCCGCCAGGGCCGTAGGGGGGAATGAAAGTTGTTATTACTTTTTTTACAACTACTACATTTACCCCTACCCCGTCTTCGTTGCACTCATCCGGTACTTCCCCTAATAGGGGAAGAATTTATAATTATTCTCCTCCCAATGGGAGGAGAATAAATAAGAAAGTCCGGATATTCTCCATAAAATGGGAGAGTTATATTACCTGATAATTCCATATAATTTCAATATAGCATTTTTCCGGCGTTTTTTTGCTAAGATATAGGTATAGATACAAATTTTACGGAGGTTCGGTTTATGAAATATATATTAGGTTTAATGGCGGTTTCGGCTTTGTTTGCGACGGGCTGCACTTCTTACCAAAATACCGACGCGCAACAGCAGGCCTCTTATACCGCGCAGCAGCAGGTTGAAAGCATTGTGGACGAGGAATTTGATTTGCTCGTCGCCCCGCAGTATGATTATAATTCAAATGTCCCGTACCAGCAGCAGATAAAAACCAAACCCGCCGCAAAAAGCGCGGCAAAAAAACCGGCCACCAAGCCCAAGGCATACAAGCAAAACTGAGCGGCGGTATTAAAAAATGTCTTTTGGCGGCATGATAAACGCGGTTGAAACGGAATCCCGGCGGCTCCACGAAATCCTGGGCGGCATAACCGATTTTAAAACCGGCGCAAAATACGGCGCAGAAGCCTGCCGCGCCGCCGCGCCGCTCACGCTTGAAATAAATAAACTCAAAAAAGAAAAGAACGCCGTAATCCTTGCCCATTATTACTGCGCGCCGCAGATAGTTTACGGCGTGGCTGATTACAGGGGCGATTCCCTCGCCCTAGCGCAGGCCGCCGCCGCGGCGAAGGAAGATATTATTATTTTCTGCGGCGTATTTTTTATGGCTCAGACGGCAAAAATTATAAACCCGCGCAAGCGGGTTTTTTTACCGCCTTTGTTTGCGGGCTGCTCCCTTGCGGACAGCGTTGACGCCGCGCAGACCGCCGCCATGCGCGCAAAATATCCGCAGGCGCAGTTTGTCTGCTATATCAACAGCACGGCCGAGGTCAAATCGCTTTGCGATATCTGCGTGACTTCCGCAAACGTTTTTGATATCGTCGCGGCGGGCGCGGCGCGCCAAATTGTCTTTCTGCCCGACGTATATATGGCCGCAAATATCGCGCGCGAAATGCGGCGCAGGGGTATTGATAAAGAAATTATCCCCTTTGGCGGCACGTGCTGCGTGCACGATAAATACAGCGCGCAGGATGTAGCCGATATACGGCGCGCGCACCCAGATGCAGCGATAATCTGCCACCCGGAATGCGCGCCGCAGGTCTGCGAGCTTTGCGATTACTGCGGCGGCACAAGCGGCATGCTCAAATTTGCAAAAGGCAGCGCGGCGCATACTTTTGCCGTGCTGAGCGAGGATGGCATTGTCAACTGCCTTGAGCGCGAAAACCCGGGCAAAACCTTTTTGCGCTGCAGCCGCGCCTGCGCGCAGATGAAGCGCAATAATCTGCACAATATTCTGGGCATATTAAAAAACCCCGCGCCGGAGGCAGAGGTTAAGGTGGATGAGGCTACCGCTTCCGCCGCCGCAAAATGCCTTGATAAAATGTTTGAGGCGGCTTGAAAGGAGAATTTATGACAGACGCGATAATTAAACTTGCAGTTGAAGAAGACTTCGGCCTCGGTGATATAACTTCCGATAATATCTTCACCGCGCGCGACAAATGCAAAGCCGTGTTTGTCGCAAAGGAAGATATGGTCGTCTGCGGCGGGGAAGTTGCAAAACAGGTATTTGAATATATTGACCCGCGCATAAAATTTACGCAGCTTGCGCCCGAAGGCGCGCAGGTAAAAAAAGGCGCGCGCATAGCCACGGCAGAAGGCCCAACACTGACTGTACTGCGCGGGGAGCGCGCCGCGCTTAATTTTATGCAGCGCATGTCCGGCGTGGCAAGCGCCGCGCGGGAGCTCAGCGCCGTCGCGCGCAAATACGGCGTAATGCTTACCGATACGCGCAAATCCCAGCCCGGCATGCGCAGGTTTGATAAATACGCCGTCAGGACGGGCGGCGCGCGCAACCACCGCATGTCGCTGGCGGACAGCGTGCTGATTAAAGATAATCATATCGCGGCGGCGGGCGGCATAACGGCGGCGGTAAACAGGATAAAAAGTAAAATCGGGCACACGCCCAAAATTGAAGTTGAGACGAAAAATCTCAAAGAAGCCGGCGAAGCGCTCAAAGCCGGCGCGGATATAATAATGCTGGATAATATGCCGCCGGCCTTAATCATAAAAGCAAAGAAACTGATAAGCGGCAGGGCCGTCATTGAAGTATCCGGCGGCGTAAACAAAAATAATTTGGAGGAATATTGTAAAACAGGCGTTGACGTAATTTCCATGGGCGCGCTTACGCACAGCGTGCCCGCCAAAGATATAAGTATGCTGGTAGTAAGACAAAAAAGTAAATAAAGGAGATAAAAAGTTATGAAAGATTTTACCAATCTGCTCTCGGAAGTCAATAACAGGGCAAAGGCTTCGGTAATACGCGAGCTGCTGAAATTTACCAATAAACCCGGGCTGATTTCTTTTGCCGGCGGCATGCCGGACCCTACGGCTTTCCCCGTCAAGGACATTACGTATTTCATGTCCGAAGCGGTGGAAAAGAACGCCCGCGTCGCCCTGCAGTACGGCCAGACCGAGGGCGAGCCGGGTTTTGTGGCTGAGCTTGCAAAACTGCTTAAATCCGACGAAAATATTGAAGTCTCCCCCGAGCAGATTTTGGTTACTTCCGCCTCGCAGCAGGCTTTGGACGTCGTCACTAAAGCCTTCATCAACCCCGGCGATACCATACTTGTGGGCATGCCCACGTATCTGGGCGCATTGCAGACTTTTGAATCCTACGGGGCGCACATGGTCGGCGTTGAAAGCGACAGCGACGGCATGCTGCCCGCGTCCGTGGAAAAAGAGCTGGAAGCGCTTAAAAAAGCCGGCAAACAATGCAAATTTATTTATGTCGTGCCGGATTTCCAGAACCCGACCGGCACCACTATCCCCGTTGAGCGCCGCATAAAAATACTTGAGCTGGCCAAAAAACACGGCGCGCTTATTCTGGAGGATTCCCCCTACCGCAAAATCCGCTTTGAGGGCGAACACCAGACGACTTTCTACGCGCTGGATAAAGGCGAAGGCAATGTTATGACGATGTTTACCTTCTCCAAAACTTTTGTGCCCGGGTTCAGGCTGGGTTATATCGTGGCGCATCAGGATTTGATAAGAAAGTTCTGCATTTTGAAACAATCAATGGATTTATGCTCCAGCCCCGTGTGCCAGGCGGTGACGATGGAATATCTTAAAGCCGGCAAGCTGGCCGCGCACGTAAAAAAGATTGTTGAAATCTACGGCAAAAAGCGCGACGCGATGCTCAAAGCGCTCAAAACTTATATGCCCGCGGGCGTGAGCTGGACGGAACCTAAGGGCGGCCTCTTCCTGTGGGTGGTGCTGCCGGAATATATCAACGCGACGGAGATGTTCCCCTCCGCGCTGGAGCAGAACGTGGCTTATGTAATCGGCTCGGCGTTTTACCACGACGCCAGCGTGAATAACTGCATGCGGCTTAACTTTTCTTATGCGACTTTTGAACAGATTGAAGAAGGCATAAAACGCCTTGCCGCCGCGATTAAGAAAAATATAAAATAGGACGCAGTAGCGCGGCGGGATATTTGCCGCGCAGGCAGGACGGGATACAAATCCCCCTCTCCCTTTATGATGGGAGAGGGCCGGGGTGAGGGTGGATATAAAAAAACTCAGCGCGTTTTAAACGCGTGGGTTTATTTAATTTGCCGGTTTAATTTAAAATCCATATTTTCCCGCTGCTGATGGAAAAAGAACTGCTGGGGGAAAATGATTCGCACACCTTTTTGAACCTGTCGCTTCCTATGGCATCTTCGCGGCCATAACAAAGTATTTGCCCGTTTTTTACGGGATCGGAAGGGGCGGCCGCCGCGTTAAATACCCTGGCAATCGTAAAAAAGTTCACGCCGACGGTATCGGTGTCAAAATACACGAGTACGAACCCGTTTGATATGCGCCAAACATTATTGCCTAATGTGCATAGATTTCCGGAACAATCGTTGGAGAGCTGAATATCCAGCTGTCCGAATTCATCTGCATAGGAACCCGTGGCAAGCATGTGTCGTTCCTGCGCGTCCGTAACGGCTTTCAACAACGGGAAAACAGCCGAAGCCTTAGACTTTAGAACAGCTTTTTGGTATTGCGGCAGTGCAATAGCGGCAAGAATGCCGATAATTAAAACAA
>JAISDW010000143.1 GCA_031264445.1 Elusimicrobiota bacterium | reverse complement strand
TTGTCAACATCGTGGTCTCTGCCGATGTTCTTCGCGGTGCCGGCTGGAATACTGATTGTTTTTGCCATAATTGTGTGGACTTTCTCCGGCAAAATCAAATCCTGGATGCACGGCGTTAACTAATACGGAATCAAAATAAAAAAAGGCATATAAGTTTTAAAACTTATATGCCTTTTTGCGGGATGAATAGTCCTATGCAAATGAAACACCGCCGCCATAAGGTGGCGGTATTATGTCAGGAGTCATAAAAATAGTATGCAAATAAAAGAAAAACACCCGGCAGGTCTGTACCTGCTGTTTACGACCGTCATGTGGGAGCGTTTCAGTTACTACGGCATGAAGGGCCTGCTCATTTTATATCTTATCAAAGCCCTCGGCTATGAGGCCGATAAGGCAAGCAATGTCTACGGCACTTACACAAGCCTCATTTATCTGGCTCCTATTATCGGCGGTTTTATAGCGGATAAATACTGGGGCCAGCGCAAAGCCATAATATTCGGCTGTTTACTTATAATAGCTGGCCAGTTTATTATGGGCTTTAAAGGCGTGGCCTTTGCCTACGCGGCCATGGCGTTTTTAATAGCGGGCGTAGGCCTGTTTAAGCCCAATCTTTCCGCCATGGTGGGCGACGTGTACGAAAAGAACGACGCCCGCCGCGACGGCGGTTTTACCATATTTTATATGGGTATAAACCTTGGCGCGGGCATCGCGCCCTTAATAGCCGGCACCCTGGGCGAAAAGTTCGGCTGGCACTGGGGCTTTTGGGCCAGCGGCGCGGGCATGGTGCTGGGGCTGATTGCTTTCCTCTGGGGCAAAGACAAGTATTTGCAGGGCAAAGGCATGCCGCCGGCGCAAAACAAGGCTTTGCAGGAGGAAATTAAGCGGGAGGTCAAAAAAACCGGCGGCGAAAGCCTTACCAAAGAAGAATGGCAGCGCGTGGCGGTTATATTTATTTTGGCCTTTTTCTCGGTCTTCTTCTGGACCGCGTACGAGCAGGCCGGCGCGTCGCTCAATATTTTTGCCGATATTCATACAAACCGCATAATAAATATCTTCGGCAAAACCTGGGAGATGCCCACAACATGGTTCCAAAGCTGCACGCCGATATTTATTATTATATTCGCGCCGCTGTTTTCAAAACTGTGGATTGAACTTGCCAAACGCGGCAAGGACCCAAGCACCCCGCTTAAATTCACCATCGGCTTATGGCTGCTGGCGGCGGGATTTGGCGTAATGGTGTTTGGCGCAATGGCTTTGGGGCCTGGCATTAAAATAGGCATGTATTATCTGGTTTTGGCCTATATGTTCCATACGCTGGGCGAGCTTTGTTTATCGCCTGTCGGGTTATCCATGGTTACCAAACTCGCGCCGGTTAAGTTTGTGTCGCTTTTAATGGGCGTGTGGTTTTTGTCCAATGCGGCGGCAAATAAGCTGGCGGGCAGTTATTCCGCACTGTTCGGAAAGATTGACAATATCCAGTTTTTCCTGTGGCTGGTGATTGCGCCGCTGGCGGCTTCCTTCGCGCTGATGGCTTTGATAAAACCGCTCAAGAAATGGATGCACGGTATTAAGTAAGTTTACGACGTATAATTGTGAACCCCCATGTCTCAAAGACACGGGGGTTCACGCGTTTATTGCGGCGGTAAAATTTAAATTTCCTCCGCCTCTTGCGGCGCGGCGGCGCGGGTACGGGCTATGGCGGTATCAATAATTTCCAGCAGGCGGATATCGCTGGGGTATTCCACCATCTCTCTGGCCTTGCCAAGTGATACCCAGTTTATGGCCAAAATCTCGCTCGGGTCGTGCCTGCCAATGCGGCCCAGTTTCTTCATCAAATACCACTGCACGATTTTTTTTACATATTTGCCCTTAAGCGTAAAAGCGTAGCGCACTTTAAGCAAAGGCCGCACTATAGTGGCCCTGTAGCCGGTTTCTTCAAGCACTTCGCGCAGCGCGGCCTGGCGCGGGGTTTCGCCCGCTTCTATGTGGCCTTTGGGGAAAGTCCAAATCTTGCGGCCCTTCATGCTTTTGACGCGCACCAAAAGCACTTTATTGCCGTCCAACACAACGCCGCCGCACGAGAATTCGGGTATCATTATTGCCCCTCCAGCGCGGCGGCGAGCGCGTAAATTTTATTTTCCTCAAAATAATTGCCGTAAAACTGCAGACCCACTGGCAGGTTATCCGCGTCGCGCCCGAAGGGCGCGCTGACGGCCGGCACGCCGGCAATATTGGCCGGCACGGTATAAAGGTCAGAAAGGTAAAGAGAAATTAAATCCCTGTTCTTATCATTAAGTTTAAAAGCCGTAGTAGGCGCGCAGGGCGTCAAAACGGCGTCAACGCCGCTAAAGGCAAGCTCAAAATCCCGCCGTATCACGGCGAATACTTTTTTTGCTTTAAGGTAATAATCCTGCGCGTGCGCGCTGCCCAGGGAATACGCGCCGAGCATTATCCTGCGTTTGACCTCCGGCCCGAACGCCGCGCGGTTTTTGAGGTAAGTATCCTCCAAATCACGCGCGCCCTGCGCTTTATATCCGTATCGCAGGCCGTCAAAGCGCGCGAGGTTTGAAGACGCCTCCCCGCACGCCACAATATAATAAGCTGGCAGCGCATACTTTGCATGCGGCAGCGATATGTCTTTAAATTTGACGCCTTTGCTTTGCAATACTTCTTTAGCCTTGTTAAGCGCGGCGGCGACAGCAGGATTTAAATCCCGAAGAAAATCCAGCGGTATGCCGACCGTCAGGTTTTGTATTTTGCAGTCTTCCGCGGCAAAAGGCGGGCGCGCGGTGCAGGTGCTGTCCTTTTTGTCCGCGCCGGAAATCACCGAAAGCGCCAAAATATTATCCTGCACGTCAGCCGTGAGCGGGCCGATCTGGTCCAGGCTTGAAGCAAAAGCCGCCAAACCATAGCGCGACACGCGCCCGTAAGTCGGCTTAATGCCGACTACGCCGCAAAACGCCGCCGGCTGGCGGACTGAGCCGCCCGTATCGCTGCCCAGCGCAATCGGCGCTATGCCGGCCGCCACTGCGGCCGCGCTGCCGCCGCTGCTGCCGCCGGGCACGCGCGTCAAATCCAGCGGATTTTTTACGGGGCCGAAAGCAGAGGTTTCGTTGCTGGAGCCCATTGCAAATTCGTCCATATTGGCGCGGCCTATTATTATGGCGTCAGCCGCGAGCAGCCGCTCAACAACAGTCGCGTTATACACGGCTTTATAATTCGCCAGCATACGCGACGCGCAGGACATTGTGTGGCCCTCAAATTCTATATTGTCTTTCAGCGCGACGCACACGCCCGCCAAAGCGCCCCTTTGCTCGGCGGGTTTTGCGTCTATGCGCGCGGCGCGGGCAAGGGCTTCCTCTTCAAAAACTTCAAGCAAAGCATTAATCTGCGGGTTGAGTTTTTCTATCTGCGCCAGGCATTCCCGCACGGCCTGCTTTGCAGTCATGGCGCCGGTTTTTACCTGACGGACGATATCGCGCGCTTTCATCATAAGACTTTTTTTACCTTTAGCAGATTATTTTCTTTATCATTGAAAGCCGCGGCTATGGCCGGCGCGGCGGGGCAAGGAGCGGCTTCGTCCGCGCGCAGCGGCGCGGCGTTTTGCGCGGGCGCGGCGGCAACTGCGGCGGCGGAAGTATCCACGCTTTGCAATTGCGCGGCCCAGTCCAGCACGTCGGAGAGCTGCGCGGCGTAGAGTTTTGCTTCCTCTTCCGTTATTTCAAATTTTACGAGCTTCGCGGTCTTTTTTATTTCGTCAATTGTTATTGCCATAAATCTATTTTACTAAAGTTTGGGGTTGCGGGGGAAAGAGAAAATCATTAATTGCAAAAACGGATTAAATTTAGTATAAAAAAGTATAAGTTTATTTTTATTTTCCCAAGGACATTGCAATGAAATTTAAAAAAGCGGGTTTTACTCTTATTGAATTACTTGTCGTTGTTTTAATAATCGGCATTCTCGCCGCCATTGCACTGCCGCAATACCAAAAAGCTGTTGAAAAATCTAAAATCACCCAAGCAATTATTCTGCTGAAATCACTCAGAGACGCTCAGGAGAGGTACTTTTACGCAATCGGAAAGTTTACGGTAAATTTACTTGATTTGGATATTGAAACTCCCGGTATTTTTATAGATAATGAAAATCATTCATACAATCGCTTCGTAGTTAAAGACTTATACTTCCAGTTAGAAAATGGCACTGGCGCCGGAACCCGCGTGGCATCTGCTTACAGAAACCGTAATGACCTAAATTTGTCAATACAATTAAACGGAACTATTACATGCGGCTCTAGCACGAATAAATACCAGAAGTTGTGCGAAAGCCTCGGTAAAGCTACGGAAGACCCCGGAAATGGGTATTGCCCTTCCGGAGGATGCTGGAAAATAGAATTTTGATAAATAATATGCGGATAAAAACCTTCGGGTATAACAACAGCAACATATCACCGAATAAAGTCAAATACACTCAAATTTTTGGAATTGTGCTCCTACGCAATATCGGACGCTGCACAAGTAGTTACAAAATTTCCAACGGGGCGTATTTTACGATGAAAACGCGTTTTGTGCCATTGCTGAAAACCACTGTTATCTTTGCCGCCTCGCCGCTGCCGCTGACAAGCGTCACCCTGCCCTCGCCGAAAACTCCGTGCCGCACGCGGCTGCCGATGTGCACGCCGGCGCCGGCCGCGCTTTGCGCGGCGGGTACGTCTGGCCGGACGGTAGCGCTTTCATAAGCGGGCGAGTACGCGGGTTTGCTCTGCGCGCTGAAATCAGTATCTTCATAATTTTTGGAATTATCGTAAGAAACGCTGTTGCTTGTTTTCCACCTGTCAGTACTGCCCCAAAAGCCGCGGCGCGGGCTGATTTCCTGACGGACCGCTCCCTCGTGCGGGCAGGAGGCGGTGTCCATAAGCCCGCAGTCAAACAAAAAACGCGAAGGCAGATTTGCATATGTCTTGCCAAAAATACGCCGCGTGGCGCCGTAGCTCAGCTGCAGCAGTTTTTTTGCGCGCGTCATGGCGACATAGCAGAGGCGGCGTTCCTCCTCCATATCATCGTCGTCTTTGCCGTTCAGCGGGAAGAGCCCCTCCTCCAGACCGGTTACAAAAACCGAGGGAAACTCCAGTCCTTTGGCCAAATGTACGGTCATCAAAGTGACCGCGCCGGTCTGCGCGCCGGCGGCTTCCTCCGCGCCGCTGATTAAAGCGACTTCCTGCAAATAGCCGGAAAGCGAGGGCTCGCTCTCGTCCTTAAGGCAGCGGTCTTCGTATTCTTTTACGGCGTTTACCAATTCATTAAGGTTGCCTATGCGGGAGGCGGCTTCCGGGTCTTTTTCAAGCTCGTCCTCTATGGATTTCTGATAGCCGGAAAGCTCAAGAAGTTTCGCCATTATTTCGCTGGGCGGGGATATCTGCATATCAAGCGAGAGGCCTTCAATAAGGCTGATAAATTCATGCGCGCCGCGCCGCGCGGTCGGCTTCATGCCGTCAACAAAAGCCGCGGATTTAAGCGCTTTATATAAAGACGCGCCCTGCGCGTTTGCATAATCTATAAGCGCCTGTCGCGCGCTTTCGCCCACGCCGCGGCGCGGGGTATTGATGACGCGCAGAAGGCTGACGGTATCGTCGGGATTAACCAAAAGTTTGGCATAGGAAAGGATATCTTTGATTTCCTTCCTGTCGTAAAACCGCACGGAGCCTATGAGCCTGTACGGAATCTGATAACGGCGGAAAGTATCTTCAAAACTGCGCGACTGGGCATTGGTGCGGTAGAAGACGGCAATATCGTCAAGGCTGAGGCCGTCCTCGTCAACCATAGCGGAAATACGGTTCGCCACCCAGCGGGCTTCCTCGCCTTCCGTGGCAAGCTCGCGCACGCAAATCGGCTCGCCGGATTTGGCCTCGGTAAAGAGGCTTTTTTCGCGGCGGTTTTTGTTCTTTCTGATTAATTTGTTTGAAGCGTCCAGGATAACCTGCGTTGACCTGTAATTCTGCTCCAGCGTGATGATTTTGGCGTCTTTGAAATCATGCTCAAATTCCAGAATATTGCGGATATTCGCGCCGCGCCAGGAGTAAATGGACTGGTCGGGGTCCCCCACAACGCACAAATTGCGGCGCTTGGCGGCAAGCGTTTTTACAAGCAGATACTGCGAATGATTTGTATCCTGATACTCGTCAACCAGCACGTACTCAAAATAGTTTTGGTAATAGTCGCGCGCGGCCTCGTTATTTTTAAAAAGTTCCACAGCACGCATAAGCAGGTCGCCGAAATCCAGCGCGCCCGCGGAAGCAAGCTTCTGCTGGTATCTTTTATAGACTTCCGCGGCCAGCATTTTGCGCGGATTGCCGCCCGCGTGCGCTGCCGCAGCCATGGCGCTGGCGTCCTGCATATCGTCCTTGGCGCGCGATATGGCGGAGATAAAATAATTTACTTCCTTTTTGGCGTCTTTGAGGCCCATCTCCTCAAGGCACAGGGTAATGATTTTTTTTTGTTCGTCTTCATCGTAAATCACAAAATCGCGGTGGAGGCCGGCCGCCTCCGCGTTGGCGCGCAGCACGCGCACGGCGAAGGAATGGAAAGTATGCATCCACACCCTTGCGGCCGCGCCCGGGACCATGGTTTCAATCCTGTCCCGCATTTCTTTGGCGGCTTTATTGGTAAAAGTGACGGCCAGTATGCGGCCCGGGTTCATGCCGTCGTGTATAAGTTTGGCTATTTTGCAGGTTAAAGTTTTGGTTTTGCCGGTGCCCGCACCGGCGATAATGAGGCACGGCCCGCCGTTATACATAACGGCTTCCAGCTGCTTCGGGTTGAGGGTGGAGAGGATTTCCCCAGGTGTAATTGCCGCCATAATTTATAATTTTATCATTTTGGGAAGACAATAAAAAATTGCCGTTTTATTTGCTATTGCAGGTTTCTGCGGAACAGTATTGCAAAATTGGATTTAGTTTAGTATAAAAAAGAGTCATTTATTTTTAAATCACCGAGGATATCATCATGAAACTTAACAAAATGGCTTTTACTCTAATTGAGTTATTAGTCACTGTTTTAATTATCGGCATTCTTGCCGCAATACCGCACAGTAGTAGATAAAAGCGCAATATCCCAGGCTTTTGTTCTTGGCAAAGCCGCGTTGAACGCTTCCCACCTTTATAAGCTGGTGCATGGCGAATATCCGTGCTACGGGATAAGCGGCTTTGACCATGAAACCTTCAAAAAATTGGATATAGATATGCAGCTTGACGATAACGGCTATACCAAAGACGGCAAGTATTATATATTTTATAACGGCTGCAGCGTCAAAAATATTTTTTTCTTTTCAGACCTGTCGCTTAAACAAATCCAAATATCCGTTTAATTCGTAGTATTTATTCCTTTCTTTATCATCAATCTGCCTGATAATATTTTCGTTTTCAAGCAATTGTATGAGCCGCGCCGCGGTATTATAGGAAACCCCCAGTATTTCCGCCGCCTTGTTTATGCCGATAACCGGCGTTGAAAACATGGTCCCCGCTAAAATATTCGCCGTTTTAGCCCTTGAGCCAATACCCAGAATTTTCTTATCTATGCCGGCTTTATATTCCACGACTTTACACAGCGTCTCTCTGGCGTCGTTGGCGGTTTTTATCATGCCCGACAGAAAAAACTTAACCCAACCGCCGATATCGTTTGAAGTCCTGGCCACGGTTAAACAGTCGTAATACGCGCCTTTATTCCTTTCAAAAAAATCAGATATATAAAGCACGGGTTTTGAAAGCACTCCTTCCGACACCAGCATTAAAGGTATGATAAGCCTGCCCATTCTGCCATTACCGTCGCAAAAAGGATGCAAAGTCTCAAACTGATAATGGAAAATGGCTGCTTTTATAAGCAAAGGAATTTTTAAATTTTTATTATGCCAGAAATGTTCCATATCGGAAAGCAACTCCGGCAAATCATCATGGTGCGGCGGGACAAAAAAAGCGTCTTTCAGATTTGAGCCGCCAATCCAATTTTGGCTTCTTCTTATTTCCCCCGGATATTTCTTTGCGCCGCGCACGCCGGACAAAAGAATTTTATGAATTTCCTTTATAAGACGCATGGAGACAGGCAGCTCTTTTAACTGTTTCACCGCGAAATCCATGGCTTTTGTGTAATTTTGTACTTCGGCCCAGTCATCATGCTTCTCCGGCAGGATAATTTCTTCCGGTTTTACGGCATCTTCCAAAGTAGTTTGAGTGCCCTCAATTTTAGAAGAAAGCGTAGCCTCTTTAAAAATATGCATTTGTATGAATAAATCTATATCAGGCACAAGTAAAGAATAAGCGTCTATTTGCCCAAGGCCCCTGCTGGCTTCTTCCAAAAGCATGACTGTTTCTTTATCCCCGATATTAAAATCTCTGTTAATTTTTGAAGGCAAAAAACTCTTATATTCAAGCTGCTGCTTGTAGATACCGGCTTTAAAATTGTCCATAAATATTATCCTCTTATTTCCATTTTAAATTATTTATGGAAATAATAGCAAGGATTATTTCCAAAAATTACTAAAATTAGAAATAGAATCTTTTATTATCTTCAAAAATGAGCGAAAATGGAAATAAAAAGCATTATTATTTCCATTTTCTGCAAATTATATAGAAAGCAGGGACTGCAAATTAACCGCAAATCTTAAGCGGCAGGACGCAGCCGTATAAAACCGCGAAAAAGTGGGACACCGTGCCCAAAAGCACAAAAATATGCCAGATACCGTGGTAAAATTCTTTATCCTTCCTGACGTAAAAATATACGCCGCCGGAATAAAATAAACCGCCCGCCAGCAGGAAGACCAGCCCCGTCAGGTTTACCGTGTTTATAAAAGGCTTAATCGCAAAAACAACCAGCCAGCCCATAATTATATAAACCGCTACGGAAAGTTTTTTGCCCCTGCCCATAAAGAAAATTTTTGCCGCTATACCCAAAACCGCCATGGCCCATACCACGCAAAACATCGCCCAGCCTGTGACACCGCGCATATTTATAAGCAAAAACGGCGTGTATGTGCCCGCAATCAGGAGATAGATGGAAGAATGATCAAACACTTTCAGCCGGCTTTTGGCCCGTTTCCCGCGGGAAACATGATACAGGGTTGAAGCGCAGTACAAAATTATCATCGCAAAACTGTAAATTGATACGGCGGTGATTTTATAAGGCTCCGCGCTGAGAGCAGCAAGCGTGATAAGGCAGCCCGCGCCGATGCACACTATAATAGTGCCCACCCAATGCGCAAGGCCGCTCATAAGTTCTTCCCTGGGGGTATAAGGCGCGGCCGTAAAAAAGTTTTTTATTTTTTTCATAAATATAAGCCTTCCGCGTTAACCCGCCTTAAGCTCCAGCTCAACCATGGTTTCCACGTGTTTGGTGTGCGGGAAGAAGTCAAAAGCCGCGCAGTTTTTGACGGCGTAATTTTTGGTTAATTCTTCCAGATCGCGCGCCAGCGTAAGCGGATTGCACGAAATATAAATTATATTTTTTACGCCGCTTTTGGCGACTGCCGCTTCCGCATCAATGTGAAGGCCGCCGCGGGGCGGGTCCAGAATTATCAGCGAATTATGCGCGCTTATTTTTTGCGTTTTCAGGAAATCCTCCGTCTTGGCGCAGACGAAGTTTACATTCCGCACGCCGTTAAGTTCCGCATTGGCGCGGCCGTCGGCGACGGCCTGAGGCGCGCTTTCCACGCAGAAAAATTTCTGCGCCGCGTCCGCGCACACAAGGCTGAAGCTGCCCGCGCCGCCGTATAAATCATAAACGGTATGCGGGCTTAATTTTTTGACGGCGTCCCGCACGCGCTGGTACATATTTTGCGCGGCAAAGGTATTCGTCTGGAAAAACGACTGCGCAGAGAGAGTAAATTTAATCTCCCGCTGCCCGCCGTCGGTTTTTATGGTTTCGCAAACCGCACTGCGGCCCTTAAGAACTTCCGGCTTTTCTATAAGCATTGCGTCGGCGACGGAAGCGTTTACCGCAAGCAAAATATCGGCCTGCGGCAAAACATCTTCAACGGCGGAGACGAAAGATTTTTTGTCAAAGCTTTCCGCCGCGGCGTATAAAACCAGCATAACTTCGCCCGTATTTTTGCAATGGCGCAGCATTATGCCGCGCAAAACGCCGCTGTGATTGCGCTGGTCATAATATTCAATATTATTTTGCGTGGCCCAAACGCGCACCGCCTCCAAAAGCCGCGGCAGATAAGGCTCAAAAATTATGCATTCCTGCAGGTTAAAACCCCTGTCCCAGCGGCCTTTCAGTTTGAAGCCGAGCGCGGTTTCAAATTCAAGCGGTTCGTTAGGGTCGCGGCGGAATTTTTTGTTGAAAGGCTCCTTCCACACGGGCTGGCGGCAGAAGCAAAGCTCTATTTTATTGCGGTAAAATTCCGTCTGGGGCGCAGGCGTTATTGGCACGGGGCCGGCCCAAAATTTTTTGAGCAGGCCCTGCAAATCCTTTTGCTTCTGCTCCAATTGCTGCGCGTAGGGAATATCCAAAAACTGGCACCCGCCGCACACGCCGAAATGTTTGCAAATATTCATATTGCCTCGTATTATAATTTAAAATCTTCCAAAAGCCCAAGTAAATACTGCCACCATAAATGGTTTGTAAATCCCTCATCAAACGCAGACGGCGCAAGGAAACGCCGCATTTCTTTAATAAAACCGGACTGACCGTTTTTAATTTCTTCAAGCCTCTCGGCATATTTTACGCTGAAAATTTTATATGCGATTTTTCTGTCGTTCAATTTTTTGTCAAGCAAATGCTTAGACAATTCAATATTCTTCCTGCTAAGCCAAAATATGTCCCATAAATCCCTGTTTTTTACTCTATTTGGCCTCAATGCAAATGCAATGATTTTATCAACAAAAATTTCATTCAGGCTTTCCGCAAATAATATTAATCCGGAAGTGCCCTGCTCTATGCCGTAATAATTCTTTAACATTGCCGGTTTCCGCTCATAACTCGGAAGAATAGATATATCTATATTTATCCTTTGCGCCGGCAAGTCAGGCTGTTTTGGCCTTGTTATAATTTTTATTTTCCAAGTTTCAGTATTTCCGGTTTCCTTAACCGGTTCCATAATATCTAATTTAAAATCGTATTTTTTGCGGAATGTTTCTTGCAAAATATCCCCAATGCCCGAAAGATCTTTTTTACGAAAGTCAAACCCGCCCGTAAAATCCAAATCTTCGCTTAAACGCTCCGAACCATAGCAAAGCCTGAGGCATGTACCGCCGATGAAAGTCAGGTTTTTTAGAAATCCGGCCTTATTCATCTCGCGCAGAATATCGTGGTGCATTATTTCTTTTTCCACAACGGTAATCAGCGGGCTGTAATCTTTATTATTTTTAAGCGCAGCCTGAACGGTTTTATCAAACAGATTCATTTTTATCCTCTGTATCAATCAAATCAAGCGGCCGCTGGGCTGAGCGCATATCTTCCAACGCTAAAGACAGCGAGGCGCGCCACAGTTTATAACGTTTGTCATAAATAAGTCTGCCGCTTAAATTTTCCGGATTTTTCTTTGTATGAATAAATTCTATTTTGCCGTATTTGCCGCAGTTAATAACGCCGGAGCGGCCTTCCGTCATAAGGGTAATCCAGCCGAGCGGGATTTGCGATATTACGCCGGCCTCGCTCAGGACGCTTTCAAGGCTCAGATAGCAGAATGTGTCTTCCCGCAAGCGGGCGGCCGTATGATAAAGCTCAAAACCTCTTTCATACGGGGCTTCAGGGTATATGTAGAATCCTTTACAAATCCGCTCAAAAATCCCGCTTTTTGCCGCCCTGCTCAGCAACATTCCGAGGGCCGCGGGAGTTATTTTGGGGAAAAGCTGATAAAAATCCGATACGGAAAAGATATAATGATCTTTATCCGACAGATTTTCCAAAGCATTATTTAATTTATCAGCGTTTTGCATGGTACACAAAATATAACATAAAATGTTATGTTTTGTCAACCAATTAATGATTGCCGGTATTTGCCGCAGGTATTAAAATGTTTACAAATATTTTTCGTCAAAAGCCTTTGCTATTGGCAGCGCTTTGTTTACGAATTTGTCAAAATTTGTTGTATAGCCCCATTTTACAACAACAATCCACTTGCCGGATATTTCCACCACAAATTTATCTTTTTTGATTTGCGGTAAAACGCCCGCTAAAATGTCTAATGCAGTCTGGGCACGCTCCTGCTGGCAATAGAGATTATAATCTCTGTCCGCCTTTATTTCTTCCATATTATCTTTTGCCGGTTTGTAAAAAAATTTAAGCCCGGTAAAAAAGTTCGTTTTCGGCGCTATTTTGATATAGGGCAAATTTTCTTTGGCTTCCAAAATAAGTGCCTGGCCGGTTTTGCTGTTCCTGCCCCTCCTACGAGACCCCCATAGGTAAGAAACCCGCGCCATATATGCCTCTATATCGGGGAGATTTAGCGAAACTGTTTCTCCTATACCTGTTGTGACAGTCCTGCTGGTAAGGCTGACGGGCTGGTCACGAAAGATATTTATATCCTGCCATATTTTCATTAAGTCCTTTTTCGTAAAAACGTCTTTTATCAAAGTAAAACCGCACTCGCGACAAACTTTTTCTGTTTTCTGTTTTCTGAAATATAAAACAATCGCC
>JAISDW010000038.1 GCA_031264445.1 Elusimicrobiota bacterium | reverse complement strand
CCAATGGCGCAGGCGGTGCAGATATTGTATAATTTTTATGGCGTCTAAAAACAATTTTACTGGAGATAATATTATGAATATAAAATTTAACGCATTTCTTGCCGCCGCTGTTTTTGTTGCGGCGGTTTGCGCCGGCGGCTGCGCGGCCGCGCCGAGGCAGGAGCAGCAGCCCGAAGATAAAAAAATAGTTGATTTTGAAAATCTGCGCGACGAAGCCGCCCTTAAAAGCTATGACGTCATGCGCGTACGCGTAAACGAGGAGGAAGCCCTCTATGTCCCCGTGCAGAACAAGGGCGACGGGCACGGCGGCATTGTAATCGTCCCCAATCTGGGCCGCACGCCGGTCTACAGCATTAACGAGGAATTCGGCACGGCATTCGCTTTTGACAGCGACGAACTTTCCCCCCGCTGTCAGGAGGAACTGAAAGAAGTCTCCCGCCAGATAAAAACTTTCAGCGGCGTGCGCGTGCGCCTTGAGGGCTATACGGACAGTATTGGCAGCGACGCTTATAATCTTGATTTATCATCGCGCCGCGCAAAGGCCGCTGCGGAGTTCATGGTCAGGCAGGGCGTGAAGCCCGGGATAATTTCTTATATCGGCCACGGCAAGCGCGACCCTGCCGCCCCGAATGATACGGAATCCGGCCGCGCCAAAAACCGCCGCGTGGAAATTTACGTTTTCAGCGACGGCAAAACCGTAAAGATTAACGACGACGGCCAGTAAAAAAAATATTCTATTTATCTTTTAATATGCTGCTGGGCAGGCCGGCCTTGCCGCTGCCGGGCTGCGGTTTGGTTTTGATATCGCGCAGGACTTGCATTACTTCTTCCTCCCCGTCATATTCGGCGGGAGTATCCGGAAAATCTTCAAAATAATCGGCGGGCGCATTGTCTTCTTCTCGGCCGAATTCGCGCAGAGCCTCTTCGCGGGTACGCGGCGCAAGCGCGGGCATGGCGTTTGTGTTTTCTATTATGCGTTCCGTGACGTCCACGGGTTTTGCGCTGCGGAAGAATTCCGTAAATTCATGCGCGTCTTCCTGCGCGGGTGCATCCGCAGGCAGGATTTCAATTTTGTTTTCCGCGGGGTCGGGCTCGGAAGCAAGCTCGGTATTCAGAAACAATACCGTCATGTAAGAAGATAAAAAAGTCCATACCATTGCGCTGCCAAGCGCCCATGCGCCGCAAAAAACCGCAGCGGGCAGCCACAGCACAGCGCCGTGGTAAAAGACGGCAAACGGGCCCATGGCGCGCACGGCGGAAATCGCGTCGCCAAGCGCTTCGCTGAAAACCAGATAAACCCCGCCGGCCAGCGCTGCCGTGAAGGCCGCCTCCGCCAGCGCGGCAAGCAGCAGGCCGAGCAGCGTCCTGAAAAACGCCGTCGCCCACTTGCCTTTCAGCAGCAGGAAAGTGAATTTGAAAGTCGCTATTACCCCGCTGCCGCGGAACAGCAAAGCCATGCAGTAAAACCCGAAGTAAAGCGCGATAAGCGCCGCCCACACTGCCATTACGACCGCGTAAACCGCAAAGAACGCCGCGCTGCCCGCCGGCCGCAGGAAACCGAGCGCCCAGCACGCAATGCCCGCCGCCGCAAGCGCGATAAAGAGTTTCGGCAGCGCGCGCAGGGCTTTGTCAATGCAGTCAATCAGGGAAAGCTGTTTTGTATTTAAAACGTCATAGGCGGCGCGCAGCAGCGCGAGTGCCAGCGTGATATAAACCAGCAGCAGGAAGATATTTGTCGCGGCGGCGCACCAAATAATATAAGGCCTGCGCACATAAGGCGCGAAAACGGCCCACGGCGCCGCGGCGGCCGCGCCGGCAAGCAGGCCCAGCAGCAATGCCTGGGCGGCCGCGCCGGCAGTTTTGGCCCATACGCCGAGCGATATTTTAAGCGTCTCGCGTTTGCTGAGGCTTTCCCTTTTGACTTTGGTGATATCCATAAGTATTAAATGCCCTTATTAGCCCTTATTGCAGCATATTGACCGTGCGGCGCGCGGCATCGGCGTGGTCATTGCCGTCGGCATAAAATTTTTCGTAAGCGGCGGATACGTCGTTTTTGTCAATCTCCGCCGCCGCGCCCAGGCCGGAGGCGATTATCTCCGCGCTGTCCGCCGGATATCCGGCTTCCAGCAGGAACAAAGCCAAATCCGCCGCGGCGGGCGTTATTTTGCCGTTAAGCTCCTCCACCAGTATACTCATGGCGCAGCAGTGCTTGTCATCGTCCTCATGCCAGAAGGTAAAATCCGCAAATTTCTGTTTGAAAAACTCCAAAATTTCGTCTTTGTTTTTGGTGCCCAGATAGCTTTCAAAAGCCTCCTGCTCAAGCCCGCCGGCCGCGGCTTCTTTGCGGTTTTCTTTTTTGAACGAAGCCTGGTTAATGCCGTCTTTGAGCGGCAGTTTTTTGAGCAGCACTTTTACGGCTATATCCGCGTTTTCGTAAATATCGCCGCCGTGCGGGAGCTCCTTTAAAATATGGTGGAACATGGACGAAATTTCCTCAATACTGTTCTGCCCGAAGAATTTATTCGTAAGCTCGTCCTCGTATCCCGCGAAAAACTTATCCGCGGCGAGTTTTCGCATAAACAAAACTTTGCCTTTGCGCTGCGCCGCGTGGAGCTCCTCCTCCCGTAATGTTTGCGGCCGCGCGTCGGCCACTATGCGCGCGGCGGAACCCAGGTTTTCCGCAGGGTCGTCAAGATACGGCAGGCGTTTTAGGACGGCTTCAAAAATTTCCGCGATTTCAGCCGGCGTTTTGCGGCCGGCGTATTTTAGGGCTATGGTCTGCAAATCGTCGTCCTGCAGCGCGTATTTTACGGCCGCGGCGGTTTGGGCGCAGAAAGCGGCTTCCTCCGCGGTGATGTTATGCAGCAACACGCGGCAGGCGAGTATTGCGTTTTGTGCGGGATTATCATTAATCGCGGCGAGCTTTTTGGTAATTTCCCCGAAGCCGGCCGCAAAATCCGCCGCGCCGCGCGCGCCGTAAGCCGCCAGCAAATCCGTCCAGACTGAGGGCGGTATTTTTTTATCGTTGAACAAAGCGTTTATGTAATTTTTATTCGCGGCCATGCGCGGGGCGGCGTCGGCGTCAAGCTCCTGCGCGGTTTCAAGCAGTTCGTCTATCGTCCTGGCGAAGGCGGTTTTGCTTTGCTCCGCCGGCCCGCCGCGCGTTTGCGTAAAAAGTTCTTTGCCCGCGGGCGCGGCAAAATAATCCAGCAGCAGCGCGCGGTAATCGGGCGAGAGGGACAGGCTTTCGCAAATTTCTTCCAGCGCGGCGCGGGATTTTAAAACTTCAACTTTATGTTCCGCGGCTTTGGAGGACTGGCGTAGCAAAAAAATTTCAGCCAGCAGATTATCAAGCTGACGCGGATTAAGGCCCTGCGCGCCCAGCGTTTTTTTGAGCTTCGCCGAGCGGGCCGCATCTGCCGCGCCGGAGCGCGAAAGCTCCTCCAGAAAATAAGCGTCCGCCAAAGGCAGGATTTTGGCGGGCTCCGACGCGGCGTCCGCGTCCGAAAGCAGGGTTTCACGTTCTGATTGCATCATGAATAAAGAATACAAAATTTCCCCGCGCGCCGCACGGGTTTTTTTGTTTGTTTTCCGGTTCAGGAATTTTGTATAGTATTAAAGATGAAAGAACTTAACAGAGCAATAATATATCTGCTGGTTTTCCTGGGGCTGTATCTTGCCAATATTTACTTCCTTACAAGTCAGTATCCTTATATTTTAGGTTTATAGGCTGCTTAACGCGCCTTTGCCGTCAACGGCATCTGCAGCATTACAAGCGTTTACTCAAACTTCAGCGCGTCCACGGGGTTCATGTTGGCGGCTTTCAGCGATGGATAAAGCGAGAAGCAAAACCCGGTCCCCGCAGCCGCCGCAAACGCACACAGCACTGCAATAGCACCCAGCCGCGCGTCTATGGAAAGCAGATCCGCTATATAACTCATCGCGAACAAAGCTATAACCCAGCCCGCGCACGCGCCCAGCAGGCTCAGCACTATGGATTCAAAGGAAAACTGCATAAAAATATCCAATCTGGTTGCGCCTATTGCGCGTCGCGTGCCGATTTCCTTGGTGCGCGCGTAGATGGTGGCCAGCACTACGTTCATTATGCCTATGCCGCCCGATATCATGGCTATAAGCCCCAGCACCGATACCATAAGCAGGGTTTCGCGCATGCTGCGGAACATATTTTCCGCCCGGTCATGGAAGGTTTTTATATCGTAATCAGCCTTCATTTTACCTTCGCGCATACGCAGCGCGTTTACCAGCTTATGCCGGCCGGTCTGCAGGTCTTTATCGTTTTTGAAAGCGGCAAAAATTTCCTCTATGTATCTGTCGCCGTAGAAAGTATCTTCCAGCGCGGTGTAGGGGAGAAGGAAATCATTCATGTTTTTTTGCAGACGCTCGTCGTCGGCAAACAGCGGCGCGCGCACTACGCCGACAATCGTGAAATCTTCCTTGAGACCCCTAATGCGTACTTTGCGCCCCAGCATGGCTTTGTTATAGGCTTCCCATTTAAGTTCTTTTGTTTCCTCGTTACCGCCGTAGCGGCCGCGCCTGCGGTGGTCATAGTTTTTTTCCTTATTTGAAAGCGGTTCGTAAATAAAAACAGCCACTTTGCGGCGCGCGGTAATATCGTCCCAGTTGATGAAGCGGCCTTCCACTTTGCCGTAAACCCAGTTTACTTTGCGCCAGTCCGGCGTGATGCCGGTAAACGAGGCTTCGTAAAGGGTATTGTCGCCTGCCAGCATGATATCAGTATTTATGTTGCTGCTTACGGGGAAAATAATTTGCGCCTCGGGCACTTTTCGCGCTATTTCGGCGAAGGAAGCCGTGTTAAGCGCTATTTTGCGCGCGCGCTCCCAGTCTATTCTTAAATTGAAAGAGTACTCTCCCCCCAGCTCGGTCGCTTTGGATATGCGTTCTTTCGCGTTATTGATTGCGGAAAAGACAAATAAAAAAGTAAACACGCCGATTGATATTGCAAAAGCGCTCAGGAAAGAACGCATTTTGTTATTTAAAATTTCGCGCAGGCCGATGCCCGCCGCGATCAGCATGCGCGTCAGCATATGATATTCCCGTCCAGCATTTTGATTGTGCGATGCGCGCGCGCGGCAAGCGCGGCGTCGTGCGTCACCATTATGACCGTGTAGCCTTTGGCGTTTATTTCGCCGAAAAGATTCATAACGCTCTCGCCGCTTTTTACGTCAAGATTGCCGGTGGGCTCGTCGGCTATTATGATTTTGGGGTCATTGGCCAGCGCGCGCGCTATGCAGACGCGCTGCTTCTGCCCGCCGGAAATCTGCAAAGGCGTGTTTTTGCTTTTATCCTCAAGGCCGACCGCGCGCAGCAGCTCGGCCGCGCGGCGGGCGGCCTCGGCGCCGCTTAAACCGGCGTAGCGCATGGGGGCTTTTATATTTTCCAGCACTGATACGTTGGGGAAGAGATTAAAGCTCTGGAACACAAAACCTATTGAGCCGCGGCGCAGGGCGGTTTTTTCCCCGTCGCTCATGCCGGCGGTATTTTTGCCGGCCAGCGCGTAGGATCCGCTTGTCGGGCCGTCCAGCAGGCCGAGGATATTGAGCAGCGTGCTTTTACCGCAGCCGCTGGGGCCCGTGATTGCTATAAATTCCCCTTCCGCAACTGTCAACGATATGCCGTGCAGGGCCTTAAAATTAAGCCCTTGGTCGCGGTAAATTTTTACTATTTTGCGGCAGTCTATTATATCGGGCATATATGTAATGCGGTTAAAGCTCCGTCGGTGCGGCTGGCGCTGTCGGCGCGTCGGGCACAATTTGCGCCGCCGGTGCGTCGTCTTCTATTTTAAGATCTTTTTCATCAAGGTCAAGCAGCAGCGTATCGCCCTCGGCCAGGCCGGCGGCCGCGGCGTTAAGCAGCTCCGCCTGTGAATCATTGCGAAGCCCCAGCTCGGTTTTGATTTTTTTTGCCTTTTTATCGCCGGTCTTTTTGTAGACGTAAAAATCAAGGCGGCCGGTTTTGCCGTCCCGCTCTTCAAACACGGCGGCGTTGGGCACTATCAGCGCGTCTTGTTTTGATTCAAGGCT
>JAISDW010000127.1 GCA_031264445.1 Elusimicrobiota bacterium | reverse complement strand
CCGTCGCAAATTTGGAAAATCGCTCTATTGGGATTGCCCGCGCGCTTTGTTAAAAAAGTGTAATTAATGGCGGCTTGGGTGTGGGGCAATATAAATTTCACTTAGGAGTATGATTAAAAATGTTTTACTATTTATCAAATCTGGCGGGTTCGGTTTCGGGTTTAAATTTATTCCAGTATATCACTTTCCGCTCGGGCGCGGCGGTAATAACGGGCTTTCTTGCCGCGTTATTTCTTGCGCCGGCGGTAATCAAAAAACTTACCATTTTTAAAATCGGCCAAATGCAGCGCGCCGACGGGCCCAAGAGCCATCTTTCCAAACACGGCACGCCGACTATGGGCGGCGTCATAATAATCACCGCCCTGCTTTCAACGGTGCTCCTGTGGGCAAGGCTGGATAACAGGTTTGTCTGGCTGCTGATTTTTGTGGCGGTTGTGCTTTCCGCCGTCGGCATGGCGGACGATTATGCAAAGCTCGTCAAAAAAAATCCCAAAGGCGCGCCTTCGTGGCTTAAATTCGCCGGCCAGATTCTGGCGGCCGCCGTCGTCGTTGGCTACCTGGACGCTTATCCGCCGAACGAGGCCTATGCCGCCGCACTCAGCGTGCCTTACCTGAGCAGCAAAGTCGTGCTGAGCCTCGGCGGGTTTTACCTGGCTTTTGCGATGTTCATGATTATCGGCGCGTCCAATTCCACCAATCTTACCGACGGGCTTGACGGCCTGGCCGCGGGCAGTTTTATTTTCTGCGCGTGCGCTTACGCCGTGTTTGCTTATGCGGCGGGCAACTTCATGATGGCGGATTATCTCAAACTTATCTATGTCGCGGGCGCTGGTGAAATTACGGTCTTCCTCGCGGCCATGATTGGCGCGTGCATGGGTTTTTTGTGGTACAATGCTTACCCGGCGCAGGTGTTTATGGGCGATACAAGCTCGCTGATGCTGGGCGGCGTTATAGCTACGGCCGCCATCTGCGTCAAGCAGGAGCTTATTTTACCCGTCGCCGGCGGCATATTTGTGCTGGAGACGCTTTCCGTAATCCTGCAAATGGGATATTTTAAAGCGACCAAAGGCCGGCGGCTGTTCCGCATGGCGCCGCTGCACCATCATTTTGAGCTTAAAGGCGTGCAGGAACCTAAAGTAATAGTGAGATTTTGGATAGCGGGCATAGTGCTTATGCTTATGGCGCTGGCCTCGCTGAAAATAAGATAAATGGAAAAGGTTTACATAGAGCGTACAAAAGTAGCCGCGCGCGCGCGCGCGCAGCGCGGCCCCGCAATTAAGCTGCTGCCGCTGGACAGCGCTTTGCTCTCCCTCACGGCGGTTTTTGTCATCGGCGGGCTTATTTTTACTTATTCTTCCAGCGCATTTGATTCTTTAAGCTATTTTAAAAGGCAGGTGCTTTTTAACGTGCTGGGCGTGGCGTGTATGTTATTTTTGTCCCAGTTTTACAGCAGGCTGCAAAAACTTATAAAGCCGGTATGGCTGCTTTTTACCACCTGGGGTTTGCTGGTGTGGGCTCTGCTCAGCGCGCCGTCGGCCAATGTGCACAGGTGGATAAACTTCGGGTTTTTTAATATCCAGCCGTCGGAAGCGGCAAAACTGGTGCTGATAATTTATCTTGCCGGCTTCCTTGGCAAAAAGAAAAATATCAGGGCCGACCCAAAGCAAATCATCACGCCCGCGCTTTACAGCCTCATAACAATCGGCCTGATTGTGGCCGGCAGGGATTTGGGGATACCCGCGCTGATGTTCGCCGTGGCGGCGGCGGTGTTTTTTATCGCGGGCGCGCCGGTGCTTAAATTATTATATGTTATACTGGCGGCGGTGCCGGTGGCCGCCATAGAAATTTACCGCCACCCCTACCGCCTTATGCGCACGCTGTCATTTTTATCGCCGGAGGAAGCTGCCGGCAGCGTCGGCTATCAGCTGGTGCATTCTTTTTATGCGATAGGGTCCGGCGGGTGGTTCGGCAAGGGTCTGGGCTCGTCGGATTTGAAGCTGGAATACCTGCCCGCCGCGCATACGGATTTTATTTTTGCCGTAATGTGCGAGGAAATCGGCATGCTGGGCGCCTTCCTGGTGATAGGTTTATTCGTGTGGCTTTTGGTGCGCGGCATAACGCTGGCCCTGCGCGCGAAAAGCGCGTTTAACGCATATCTTATGGCGGGCATAACTTTGTGCATCTGCCTGCAGGCCTTTGTGAACATGAGCGTCGCCGCCGGCCTGCTGCCGACGAAAGGTCTGCCGCTGCCATTTTTTTCTTACGGGGGATCTTCCGTAATCGTCACGCTGGCGATGATGGGAATTTTGATGAATATCTCCGCAGTGGAGCGGCAAAACGGGGAGGCCCGCTGATTTTATGGAAAACGTTTTCCTGATAGCAGCCGGCGGCACCGGCGGGCATTTTTACCCGGGCCTTGCACTTGGCAAAGAGCTTATTTCGCGCGGGCGCGGCGTGGTATTTGTCATTGACCGCGGCTCGCCCGCGGCGAAACTTTTGGACAGTGAAGACATCAGCTACTGCACGGCGGATTTCGCCCCCGCGCCGCGCGGCAAAAACCCGTTTAAATGGGCCGCCTTCGCGTGGAAACTTTTTTTGAGCGTTCTGCGCATGCGCCGCGCAGTGCGCGATTATAAACCTTTGGTTTGCGTGGGCATGGGCGGGTATGTTTCCTTCCCGCTGATACTCGCCGCGCATTATATGGGCGTAAAAACCGCGCTGCATGATTCAAACGCCAAAATCGGCCTTGCAAACAGGATTTGCGCCAAATGGGCTGATTTGTTTATGCTTGGTTTGCCGACGGAAGATAAACCGCCCCGAGCCGCGCTTACCGGCACGCCGGTGAGGGAAGCTTTCCGCGCGCGGGAAGCGCAGGAAGAAAAAAATTACTGGCAGTTCGCCACGGATTTTAAGATAAATATTCTGGTTTTCGGCGGGTCGCAGGGGGCGCGGAATCTGAACCTCGCCGCGGCGGAAATGGCGCGCGGCTTCCTGCAAAAAACGCGGCGGCTGCACTTTCTGCATATCACCGGCCGGCGGGATTATGAGGAAATAAAAAAACTTTACAATGGCGCGGAAGACGCCGAAGTTATCGCCTACAGCGAGGATATCCACGCGCTTATGAAAGCCGCGCATCTGGTGATATCGCGCGCGGGCGCAAGCAGCGCGGCGGAGATTATAAGCCTCAAAAAACCTTCCGTGCTGGTGCCATATCCTTACGCGTCCGATAATCACCAGTATTATAATGCAAAAGTTCTGGCGGACAGGGGCTGCGCCGCGCTTGTTGAGGACGGCCCGGATTTAGCGCCGCGTCTGGGCGCGGCCGTTAAGCAACTGCTAAGCACGCCAAAAGCCCTGCGCGCAATGGCCGATAATTTTGATAAAGCCGCCCTGCCGGACCCGCTTTCCGCCGCCGCCCGCTGCGCGGATTTGGTTGAAAAACTGGCCTCTTCCCGCACGCGCGGAAATTAATACGTCCGCAAGATGACGGCAAAAGAAAGACGGGCGCGTCCTTATTTATTTCCTTTCAGCAGTTTCTCGCGGCCGGACTTCTGCAGGGCGTACAGCCAAAGGTAAAAACGGTCTTCAAAATCTTTAATATCCTTATAACCGTAAGCCTTTTTGAGCGCGGCCTCCACCGCGGACGCGTCCGCGCGGCGCACGGCGTTAAGCTCCTTCAAAAGCTGCTCAAACCGCGTTCTGTTTTCCGGATACTGCGCGTTATACGGTTTAAATAAAAACCGCACCATCGCATAAGCCTGAAAGTACCAATCGTCCACGTAATCGCCGGCGGAGGCCTGGTCAATTGAATCCTGCCTGATGAACCGGCTGAAATCTTTAAAAACCGCCCGCTTGTCGCTGAGGCGCGGCCCGCCCGCGTAAGCGCCCGCCCGCGCGCCGCCAGAACTGCCGCCGCCGAAAGCGCGCCCGGCCGAGGTCTGCAGCCGCGGCGCCTGCTTCTGCGCCGCAGGCGCGTCCGGCGGATAAATATTATAAAGTATAAGGTCGTCGGCCCATACGCCGCCTTTGTAGTCCGCGGAAATATCTTCCATATTCACGGCAAGGCCCTCGTTGAGCCATATGGGCGGCTCCGTATACGGAATTTTGCCCGCTGGCGGGTTGAAAAACCCTTCAAAGAATAAATGCGTAAGTTCGTGCGTGAACTGGCTTATAAGATTTTTGGAGTCTTTGGTATCGTCGTACATTATTATGCAGTTATCGGCGGGGCTGAACAGGGCGCCGCTCCAGCTTTGGGCCTGCGGTTCGTATTTAAGGAAATCGGCTTTGGCCTGATAGACGTAAACGTCGCTCTTGCCGGCGAGCAGCCACGGGATATTTCTGCGCAGGATTTGGTGCACCGTCTCAAATTTCAAATTTAAATTGGGCGTCGGCACGCCGCGCACGCGCGGCTGCGAGTAAACCGTAAAATTGCCGGAAGGTTTTTTGTTCCACTTCACCGCGTCGCGCGGACGCTGGGCTTTTTGTTCCGCGGCGGGCGCGGGCTGCTGCGCCGGCGGTACCGCTTGGGTCGGCTGTTGCTGCGGAGGCTTCTGCTGCTGTGACGGCTGCGGCGCGGCCTGTGCAGCCGGCTTGAGCGGCGCGGCCGGTTTTACTTCAGGCTGGGCGGCGGCGGCTTCCTGACTGCCGGCCGGCTGCCTTATAAGTTTGAGGCTGGAATCGGAATTTGCATAAGTGGCGGGCGAGCTGACTTCTTCGCCCTGCTGAAGGCCGTAAATTTGGACCGGCTGCGCGCCGGTATAATCGTAGCGGTTTTGCGCCGAGGCGCCGGCCGCTAGGCACAGGGAAGCAATAAAAACGGTCATTTTTGCGCGCATAAGATTATGTTATACATTTACCGCCGCCACGGCGGAGGCTGGTCGCACAGAGCATTCGCAATAGCGGTACAGAGTTAGGCCGTTTTCTCCCTTTCGTAAAGGGAGCACCGCCAAAGGGACACTTGCCCCGAAGGCGGGGTGGGATTTAATTTAAGCCGTTATTAATAAAGAGCAACTGATAACTTTACAGCTTTACGGCCTTTAAATCCCTCCCCCGCTTCGCGGGTACTCCCTTTACTAAAGGGAGAAGAAAATTTCCACCCTCACCCTAACCCTCTCCCATCATGAAGGGAGAGGGCTCGGGGTGAGGGTGGAGAAATGAGTTTGGATATAAACAACTCAGCCCGTTTCCTTTTCTTTCTATCCCCATTTGGGAGAAGCTGCCCGCCTTCTTTTTATTTCTGCCCCCTTTGGGGGAAGTGGCCCGCGGCGTAGCGAAGTGAAGTCGGGGCCGTAGGGGGGAATAAAGTTGTTATTTATTTTATTTTACAACAACTGCCACTCCCCTCCACCCCCTTCGGGTACTCCTCCCAATGGGAGGAGAATAAATAAGAAAATACGATACTCCCTTTACGAAAGGGAGAAAACAACCTTTACGAAAGGAGGAAAAGCATGGCGCCGGCATTTGCTTTACTCCAGATCGCCGCTGGGTACATCAATTGTCACTTCCATCAGCGTGGGGGGTATCATGGTCGCGTCGGGCGTTATGCCGCCAAAAACCTGCCGGAACTTCACTGCGGCGGGGGGATCTATTTTTCTGCTGCTGTTCGCAGGGCCAACTTCATATGAACATCTATATCTCCCAAAATCTCCGTCCAAGTCAATTCCTACGGCCTTATAGCCGGCCTTATCGTATCCGGGGACGTAATCGTAAAGTAAAAGATCATTGCCAGTAGGGATAGTGCCGTCTTCTTCAATGGTGGACGGCGGGAGGCCGTGCAGCTCGCGCATCATGGCGGCGGCGGTAAACTGCGCCATACAGCCTTCGGCATAAGCCTTGGCCTGCATTTTGCGCGTGGTTTTGACGACATTAACCATCCGCGCGGCGGAAAATCTTAAAAGTAATACCACTATGCCCGCTATCACGCCGCCCAGCACCAGCACCTGCATCAGGGCGGAGCCCCGTTTCTCTTTAAACATTATGCGCCCCCCGCAATTACGAACGTTCTGTTAAACTCAATATTGACCGGCACCGATTTATCACCGAAGTCTCTATAAATATGCATAGTGACATCAAGTTTTGCAGGATCAGTCTTATTAATACCAACGGAAGCCGAGTTCACATTATCCATTACCTTCACGCCGCCGGTGCACGGGCTCGGAGCGCTTGAAATATAAGAGTCAATTCCATTAGACGGCGAAGCAAGATCAATAGCTTGGCCGGTATCATCCTGCAGTTCTGTGTGGAACTCATAACGTCTTATGCTGTGGTCGGCGGAGTTAAAGCAGTAATAAAAAGTTGTCATGCGGCCGTTATTAAGCACAGAGCGCCCGGGCATAAGCATATCGCCCGTACGCTGCGCATTATAAAGCCCCATAAGCATGGCGCCGCCGCCAAGGGTGCCCGAACTATTGGGATATATAATCAAATCCGCCTCGGTAATATCCTTATGCAGCCCGCGCAGGAAGATAGATAAATTATTGCGCACCACCGCCTGCCGCTGGCCCTGCGCCGTCTGCATGCTTGCGCCGCGCCACATGGAAATCAAAGCCACAGTCACCATGGAGCCTATAAAAAGCGCCACCAGCAGTTCCATCAAGCTAAATCCTTTTGTGGAGGTAATCATAAAGTACCCCGTTCGCATATAACTTCTATATAAACGCGCGGCAGCCTAACCTCTCCACCATCTAAAGTGTCTTTGAGCGGCATCTCATGTACATCATAAAATATTGTGGAGGGGCCAGAGCCATCCGGGCACGCCTCCGGCAGTTTACAGTTTACCGAGTGGCCGCCCCATGTAAGCGGGCCGCTGTTGCCGCAGGGGTCATCGCCGACACCGGAGCCGTGACCATCGGCTGTGCTTGCGTCCACGTTTGTTTTGAGTTCGTTTAAAACGCCCTCCGCGGCAAAGGCCATTTCTTCCTTATAGCTTGGTTCTATTATCGCGCGACGCGCAGCCATAAGCGCGGCAAATACGCCGCCCGTTATAATCGCCACCAGCAGCATGGCGATAACGGCTTCAATTATTGTAAAACCTTTATTATTATTTTTCATGGGCAAGTCTTCCCTTTCTCACAAACCTGGCCGAGCTCGGTTACCCACGCGCTGTAACTGTTGCCCTTACCTGTGCCGTATTTGTCATCTTTCTGGTCGGTACCCACCATGCACGCCAGCGAACTTGCCGGCGCGCCCGCGCACTGGCTGCTCGGCGGGTAGCTCTGGCCTACAAAAAAATTATACTTCTGCCCTTCAAAATTAACGCCGCGCAGATAATTGCAGCCGATCAGCACGCCAGCAGTATTAGCAGTATTATTAGTACCCGGCGTGCGGACTACGCGGCTGCACGCTATACTTGCCGTCCCGTTGATTTTGCCGGAGAGCAAAGCCTGCGGATAATCCGCCTTAAAATTCTTATACGCCTGCGCCGCCACCTGCATGGCGACTTTGGCCTTTTCGTTGGCGGCATCTTTCATATAATCGCGCACGAAAAAGGTGCTGACGGCGGCCAGTATTGCCATTATGGCCATTACGGCCAGCAATTCTGCGAGGGAAAACCCTTTCCCGTTATGGGGTACTACTTGCGGTAATGATGCCATCAATAGCTTTGCCTCCTCTATTCATACTTATACCGGCGCAGTAATTGCCTGATTTTGACTGCATGTAAGCATAGCCATCGCCGCCGCAGCCGGAGCCCATTGTAAAAATATAATCCGCATTATCAAAATCAAACATCATCTTCTCCAAATAGCGGCAGCCTATGAGGCGCCGCGCGGGATTTGTATCACCTTTCTCACATGGATATTTGCCATCGTCAGGGTCGGTAAAATCACCCGTTAAGGTCTGATTTGGGTACTCCAACTTGAACCTTTCAATCGCGGAATTAATAAGCTCAAGCGTCGCCTTGGCTTTAGCTTTTGAAGCGTCCTCAGTCAATTCCATATACGTAAAAATGCTGTAGCCGGCCAGTACCATTATGATGAGTATGGTAATCAGCAGCTCTATAAGAGTAAAGCCTTTCCCGCTTGTAATTTTTTGCCTCATAATCACCCCGTTTAACTGCCGTAATTGGAACCGACGGTGCCCAGATTATCCCTTGACACCCACCAGCTCTTGCCACCGTATTCGGCGGCCGCGTCAAGATTTACGCCGGCCGCGCACGCGCCGGAGCAGACCGGCCCTGTCATCACGGCTATCATTTTGCCGTCGCAGCCGGAGCCTGCAGGCTGGTTTGACGCTGAATTTGAATCAGGATTGCAGACATAAAAATTATAACCGCGGTAGTGGTGAACGCAACTGTTACTATCCGTACAGGTTTTGTTCCACTCTATGTTTTTGAGATAGGAAAAGCTGGTATCAGTCGGCGTCCGCAAAAATAAAAGTTCCGCATTTTGGAAGCCGGCCACGCGCGCCTGACCCAGGCCGCCGGCCACGCGTGCGGAGCCGCGGGCATCCTCGTTATACATTTGCGCGGCCATGGCGACTTCAACCAGCTTCGCGCGGGCCATTTCGTTCTGCGCGGTTAGGCGCGCGCGTTTGTACGATGCAAAAGCCAGCAGCGCCAGTATTGCCACCACCACTACCACGACAAGAACTTCAATAAGAGTAAAACCTTTTTTATCCGGCATAAGAGCCTCTTTATATCTTCCCGCCTTTTTGTAATTCTGCCCCCTTTAAGGGGAGCGGCCCATCCTCTTTTTACTTCTGCCCCCTTTGGGGGAAGTGGCCCACGGCGCAGCGAAGCGAAGCCGGGGCCGTAGGGGGGAAGAAAGTCTTTATTATTTTGTTTTACAACTACAACTGCAACATTTACCCCTACCCCCTTCGGGTACTTCCCCTAAAAGGGGAAGAATTTATAATTATTTCTGCCCCCTTTGGGGGAAGCGACGTACTTTCTTTTTCTCCCTTTCGTAAAGGGAGTACCGCCGCAGGGACAATTGTCCCAAAGGCGGGGTGGGATTTAATATAAGCCGTTATTAAAAAGAGCCGTTTACAACTTTACGGCCATTAAATCCT
>JAISDW010000001.1 GCA_031264445.1 Elusimicrobiota bacterium | reverse complement strand
TCCGCTCAATAATACTGACTCTAACACAAAACGGCAAACCGTTAATTAAAGATTTTGTATATCAAGAGTGCGCCCCCTCAGAAATAAGTATTACTTCCGTAAAATTGAGTGACGACTATATTATTATGGGTAAAAAACTTATTTTCTTAAATGATGCAAAATCTCTTCCGATAACCAATGAGAACTTTTCGAAATTAGAAGATTTCTTTGACTAAAGGTCAGAGGTTCAATCCCTCTACTGGGCATTTTTTATTTGTAAAATTTTATGCTAACTCAAAAAATCATCGCGGATTTTGAAAGCCGCAAAAACCCAGCAAAAGCCTCGCATTTAATGCGTTTCTTCCGCACAGGCAAAGGACAGTATGGCGAGGGGGATTTGTTTCTGGGCCTTACCGTGCCGCAGGCGCGCGCCGTCGTCGGCAGATACTGGCAAGAAATAACATTAACGCAAATCAAAACGCTGCTGCAAAACCCTTATCACGAAATACGTTTGTGCGCGCTGCTTATGCTCGTCAAAAAATTTGAAGCCGGCGATGAAAAACAAAAAAAACAGGTTTTTGATTTTTACGTTAAAAACCTGCGCCGCGCCAATAACTGGGATTTGGTTGATTTATCGGCCTATAAAATCGCCGGTGCGTGGCTTCACGGCAAAGACCAAAAACCGCTTTATACTTTGGCGGCATCCGCCAATCTGTGGGAACAGCGGGCGGCGATAGTCGCCACCATGTACGGCGTCAAAAAAAGATATTTCAAAACCACGCTGGATTTGGCGCAGAAATTCATCGCGCACGAGCATGATTTAATACACAAAGCCGCCGGCTGGCTGCTGCGCGAAACCGGCAAAAAGGACGTGGCCGCCCTGCACGCTTTTCTTGGCAAACATTGCCGCAAAATGCCGCGCGTCATGCTACGCTACGCCGTGGAAAAACTTTCCGCGCATGAAAAAGCCCGCTATATGAAGAAAGCCTGATTTGCCGCGGCCGGCCGGCGCGGGCCGCGCTTAACCGTAAAATAAATCTTTCACAAACTTAAAAGGCTTTTTTATATGGCGGCAGGAAGGCCTGTTCAGAAATTCCCGCAGGAAATAAACCGCGCTGACGCGCCATTTGCCGTTAAGCGATTTTTTAAAACTTTCATCATAAGGATATTTGTTAATCCATTCAACAAGCTGCGGCCAGCGCTTCCTGTCCCGCGCGTTTAGCACGAATAAAGGCGGTATGGAATTTGGCGCAACGTAACGTGAAACGGCGGCCAGAAAACCCTCAAAAACCGCCCCGCGCCCGAGCGCGGCCGCGGCCGTCAGATAAAGACCCCTGAATTCCACAACCAGACGCGCGATACGGCCCTCATCCCTGTAATTAAGCGTGCGGATTTTTATAACCGGCCGCGCAAGATATTTAAAAGCGGTTTTAAAACGCCACAGCATATAAACGTGCACCCAGCCCAGGCCGCGCACTTTATCCGCGCCGGTAATTTTATCCCAGATATTTTTTTGGAAGACCGCCGTCCCCAGGTAACCGAACAGCCCCATATTAGCCTTAACCCGCGCCATATAAGCCAAAGCCCCGCGCGTTTTGGAGAGGTCAAAAACCTCGCCGTCTTTGGCATGTTTTATATATGCGTAGCCGCGCTGCAAGGGTTTGAGTTCCCCGTCGCACAAATCGGCCGCGACGGCGTAAAAAGCATAATTGCTTTTGATGTTTTGCAGCAGATATTCAAGCGCGCCTTCCGCAAGCGCGTCGTCGTCGCCCACAAGCCAGCAGTATTTGCCTTTGGCCAGCGCGACCGCGCGCAGAACATTGGCGTCAAAACCCAGATTTTTGCCGCTTCTGCGGTAAATTATATCAGGGTATTTTTTTACTATTTCCCGCGTATTATCCGTGGAAGCATTGTCGCTTACCACAACTTCAATTTCCGGCGTTTTCTGGGCGTAAATACTGTCAAGCAACGCGGAAAGAAACCGCGCCCTGTTATAAGTTGGTATGCAGACTGAAAGCAATGGCGCCATCTAAGAAATAACCTTTTGCAACTCTGATTTATCGGGCCCTTTAAGCATTAAAATAATTTTGACGATTACGCTGTGCAGATGCGCGCCGGCGGATATCAGGACGCCGCCACCGTAAACTAGCTCTTTGCTTACTATTTTACAGTTATGACAAAACGGTTTCATAAGCCTTATCAGCGCTTATAAGCGAAGCGGCCTCCTCATCGGTCAGCAATATTGCGTCTTTGTGCGCCTGCAGCGCGCTTATCGTCCACATAGTGTCGGGTTTGCCCTCAACGGCGGCGCGCACGGCCCGCGCTTTGTTTGCGCCGGCGGCCATGATGAGAATATGTCTCGCTTCAAGTATGGTGCCGACGCCCATGGTTATTGCCTGTTTTGGCACGGCGTTAATATCGCCGCCGAAGAAACGCGCATTGTCTTTAAGTGTTTTCTCCTGCAGATTTACGACCCGCGTGCGCGAATCAAAGGCCGAGCCGGGCTCGTTAAAAGCTATATGCCCGTTGGCGCCGACGCCGCCCAAAAACAATTCTATGCCGCCGAGTTCTTTTATTTTTGCCTCGTAAGCCGCGCAGAAAGCATCGGCCGAAGGAGCATTGCCGTCGGGTATATTAATATTCTGCGGCTGCATATCCACATGCTCAAAAAGATTGCGCCGCATAAAACCGTGATAGCTTTCGGGGTGAGCGGGGTCAAAATTCACATATTCGTCCAGATTAAAACTTACCACGTTTTTGAAACTGAGCTCCCCCGCTTTATAAAAAGCGACGAGGTTTTTATACATCTCCACCGCCGTGCCGCCCGTGGGCAGGGCAATGACAAACGGCCGCCCCGCCGAGGGTTTAAACTTATTTATCCTGTCCCTGACGCAGGCGGCCGCAAGGCGGCCTACGTTACCCCGCGTAATTATCAGCTTCATTTTCATTGCGCGCGCTGCCCTCCGGCGGGCATTATTTTTTTGATTTCGTCGCAGATTAAATCCGCCTCCGGCCCGATTATTACCTGCGCGCTGCCTTTTATATTGCTCACCACGGCGCGCGCGCCTGCGGCTTTGAGCGCGGCTTCGTCAATACTGCCGTTATCGTTAATTTCCGCGCGCAGGCGCGTGGCGCAGGCTTCAAGCGTTTTGATATTGCCGGCCCCGCCCAGACCGCGCAAATAAGCCGCCGCGCGACCGCTACTGATGCCCTCGATTTTCGCGTACGCGAGCGCGTCGTCAGGCCCGACTACGGGTGTTTTGGCGTCGTTTTCCCTGCCGGGCGTTTTCAGATTCCATAATCGTATCGCGAATTTAAATACAAAGAAATATAATACGCCGTAAGCCAGGCCCACGGGTATGACAAGCCACGCATTATGGCCGATATTATAACTCAGAATATAGTCAAACAAACCGGCGGAAAACATGTATCCGACTTTTACGTTCAGCAGGCTCATGATTACCATGCTCACGCCGGAAAGCGCGGCATGCAGCAAATAAAGCGGGAAAGCAAGAAACATAAAGGCAAATTCAATAGGCTCGGTTATGCCGGTCAGGAAAGAAGTCAAAGCCGCGGAAAGCAAAATACCGGCCGCCGCCTTGCGGTTTTGTTTATAAGCCTCGCTTACCATGGCCAGCGCGGCCGCCGGCAGGCCGAACATCATCACTGGGAAGAAACCCGCCATAAAGGAGCCGGCGGACGGATCCCCCGCGAAAAAGCGCCACAAATCGCCGTGTTTGACAACCGTTGCACCGGCCTCAACAACGCTGTAATCGCCGAACTGAAAATAGACCAGCGTATTAAGTATATGATGCAGGCCCAGCGGCAGCAGCAGCCTGTTGGCAAAACCCCAGGAGAATAGCCCCGCCTCACCCGAGGATATCACCCAATTGCCGAAGCGGGTTATAAGATCCTGCGCGGGCGGCCACACATAATTGAAAATTAAAGCGTAAAACACGGCCGCAAAACCGGTTATTATGGGCACGAACCTGCGCCCGCCGAAGAAAGCCAGATAAGATGGCAGGCTTATATCTTTATACTTATTATAAAGCCCGCCGGCGCTGACGCCTATTATTATACCGCCGAAGACGCCCATGCCCAAATCCGGGTTGAGCACCTTCATGCCGGAAGTCATGACGACATAACCGACATATGCGGATAAAGCCGCCGCGCCGTGCGATTCTTTCGCAAAGCCTATCGCCACGCCCAAAGCAAAAATAACGGGCAGGTTATTGAATACCGCGTTGCCCGCTTCCGCCATAAAAGCGATATTGAGCATATCGCCCTGGCCCAGCCTCAGCAGCAGGCCGGCTATGGGCAATATCGCTATGGGCAGCATGAGCGATTTGCCCAGCTTTACCAGAAGCGCGCCCAGTTTTGAGACATGTTCTCTCACAACTCCTCCGTACGGTTATAATTTGAATTTAGATTTTACTATCTCGCGCGTCTGCCGCGCCTCCTGCATTGTCAAAGCCGCGGCGGCGGCTTCTTTGCAATCATCCATGGAAAGCGTACGTATAAAGGCTTTTACATCCGGTATCAGGCCGCCGACTACGCTCAAATCCCTTATGCCCAGACCCAGCAGCACCGGTACGGCCGTAATGTCGGAAGCCGCCGCGCCGCAGACCCCAACCGACTTTTTGTATTGCGCCGCGCCTTCGGCCGTCATTTTTATAAGACGCAGAACGGCGGGGTTTAAAGTATCGGCCAGCGGGCTCAGTGCGCCGTGCCCCCTGTCTATGGCAAGCGCGTATTGCGTTAAATCGTTCGTGCCGATGGAAAAGAAATCAACGTGCTTTGCAAATTCGGCGGCAAGGAGCGCGGCTGAGGGCACTTCCACCATAATACCGAAAGAAACTTTTTTTATGCCGAGCTTTTCCTGCTCGGCCGCGACGATTTGCTTATATGTGATAATTTCGTCGGTAAAGCCGACCATGGGCAGCATTATCTGCGCCGCGCCCTGCGGATTGACGCGCATTATGGCGCGCGCCTGCGCTTTAAAAAGTTCAAGATTAAGTTTATAATTGCGCACGCCGCGCAGCCCCATGATCGGGTTTGCCTCGCGCGGGATATCTATATAGGCCAGCGGTTTATCGCCGCCGACGTCCAGCGTGCGGATAATAACTGGGCTGCCGCGCTGGCTGTCGGTTATTTTTTGGTAAAGTTCGTACTGCTCCGCTTCGCTCGGGGCTTCGCTGCCGGCAAATAAAAATTCAGTGCGGACGAGGCCTATGCCTTCGGAGCCCTTTTCGGCCGCTTTTACGGCTTCCTCAAGGCTGCCTACATTGCCTTTAACGGTGACCGCAAAGCCGTCCCTGGTTATTGCCGGCTCCATAGCGTGGCGCAGATTTACGGCGCGCGCGGCTTCGCGCGCGGACTGCTGTTTTTTAACTTCCTCTATATCGGAAGGATTCAGCTTTATTTTGCCCAGCTCCGAATTCAAAATTATATCGCGGCCGGCGGGTATATCCAGCACGGCTTCGCCCGTGCCCAGTATTGAAGCGAGGCCCATATTTTTGAGCATTATCGCCACATGCGAAGTGGGCGAACCGCCGGCCATAACAAGGCCGGCGACGTTCCCGTTAAAAAATCCCAGCTCGTACGCCAGCAAATCTTTTACTATTACGATACTGTCTTTGGGGAATACCGGCGCCTCGTACTTTTTGCCGGTAAGTTCAAAGAGAACGCGGGCCTCGGCGTTTTTATAATCGTCGGCGCGTTCCCGCAGCAGTTCATTGCCGGTTGCGTCAAGTTTTTCTATACTCTTTTTTACAGCGGCGCGCCACGCAAACCCCGCGCTTTTGCCGCGCTTTATTAAGTCCGCGGCCGTTTCAAGCAGAAAGGGGTCTTCAAGCATTTCAAGGTGGGCGCGCAGGATTTCCTGCTCGGCGCCTTTTGCCGCGGCGATTTCCCGCCCCAGCGCGGCCTTAACGTCCGCCGAGGCTTTTCGGAGTTTGGCGGCCTGCGCCGCAGGGTCGGCCGCGTTTTCTTCAACGTCAATATCCTGTTTTTTCATCACGAAAGTCTTGCCTATTACCAGACCCGGGTAGGCCGGCACGCCGTAAAATTCAAGCTCTTTTGTAAAATCGTAATTTTGTTTCGCGCCGGCAGGCAGGCTTCCGCCGCCCTCGTTAAGGCCTTCTAAGATAGCTTCGCTGACGGCTTTAAGCGCGGCTTCTTTATCCGCGCCGGCGGCGGCCACCTGTATATTGTCGTCGTAATCTATGGAGAGGCCCATAATCTCCACCATGCTTTTTGCATTGGCGCGCTGAGGGCCTTTTATAATTTGCACTTCGGTTTTGGCAAAGCCCGCGGCGAGTTTGGCGATAAGCGAAGCCGGCCGCGCGTGAAAGCCGTTTTTATTTTTTACGGTGATTACGGCGGAAAGCGCAAAATCTTCGGGCTTGGACGAGGCCTCTTCCTGCGCGGGCGCGGCGGCGGTACCGAGAGAAAATAAAAACTGGCCGGCCCGTATGCCGCGGCCGGCTTCCGTCTTATTAAGTTCAACTTCGGGGCGGTTTGAGACGATTACAACCACCAGATTGCTCACCGCTTTTTTGCTTATTAAATCCCTGTCAAAACCTATGAGCTTATCGCCCTGCTTTACCTGCTGCCCCGCGGTTATGAAAGCGCTGAAACCCTCGCCTTTCATATTGACGGTTTCCACGCCGATATGGACAAGCACTTCTATACCTTTGCTTTCAATAACTACGGCGTGGAAAGCCTTATGCAGTGTTTTAACGACGCCGTCAAAAGGAGCGTAAATAAAATCGGAGGAGGGTTTTACTGCAAGACCGTCGCCGAGCATTTTTTCGGCAAAGACAGGGTCCGGCACTTCTGATAAAGGAACAACGGCGCCGCTGACAGGGGAAAAAACCGACAAATTTATATCTGTTTCCATTTTAACACTCCCTAAATTGGTAATTCTTACTTGGTAATATTCCGCTGAATTATATTAAACCTTATTAACATATTATTGTAAATAGTCTGTTAAATGTTATATATAACCCAGGGAGAAATATTGAAGCGGACAAATGCAATCCGCGGGGGCAAATAACAGACGGGGAAGCATAAAATCTTGCAGTATTATGCAATACAGAGCCCAACCGGAAAACGCTTTACAAAATCAATGTATTTTATATAATGTAAGAGCAGGAGTTGTTAAATTACTGTTAAGGTAAGGTTAGGAGAATAATATGGACGCAGCTGCAACGGCAAGAAATGAAGAGCTCTTGA
>JAISDW010000034.1 GCA_031264445.1 Elusimicrobiota bacterium | reverse complement strand
TTTACTATGCCATTGCCTATTGCCAGTTTGCCGCCGTTGTAATTTTTATGCAGTTTGGGCTTTACATTTGCGCCGGCAAAGTCGGGCGAGGTGTCCAGATGCGCCATAAATCCTATCGCGGGCATTTTTTTAGCGGTATTTGCGGGTACTTCCGCCAGCACGTAGGAATGTTTGGTAAGAAGTACATTTTTAAGCCCCAGTTTTTTCAGCTCTCCGGCCAGCATTTCAGCCAGCACGGTCTGCCCGCGGGAAGAGGGGGTATTTGCGGCATTGGCTTCGTCGGATTTGGTATCAATTTTCACATATCTGATAAAGCGTCCGTACAATTTTTCTTTAATGCTCATTTACTATTTCCTCCTGTTGGAAAATACATAAACACATTATATAATATAAATATGGAAAACATATCGCCGATACCTACCGAAACGCGCAACCCGCGCACCCGGAATCTTGACCTCGCCGGCGCGGCCGGCATAATAGCCATGATTAACCGCGAGGACAGGCGAACCGTTGAAGCCGTCAGGAAAGCCTCCAAACAACTGGAAACCGCGGTAAAAGAAACCGCAAAGCGTTTTGCCAAAGGCGGTAAAATTATTTTTATCGGCGCGGGCACAAGCGGCCGCCTGGGCATACTTGAAGCGGCCGAATGCCCGCCGACTTTCAGCACCGACCCGCGGCAAATAACAGGCATAATGGCCGGCGGCAAAAACAGCGTATTTAAAGCTAAAGAAGGCGCGGAAGACAGCGCGGAGCTGGGCCGCAGGGATATTATAAAAGCTATCGGAAAGGGCGATATTGTCTTCGGCATAGCGGCCAGCGGCCGCACGCCTTATGTCATGGGCGCGCTGGCGGCCGCAAAAAAAGCCGGCGCTTATACAAATCTTGTCACGTGTAATGATTCCGCGGACGGGAAAGCCGCCGACAATATAATTTACCTTGCCACCGGCCCCGAGGCTTTGCAGGGCTCCACCCGCATGAAGGCCGGCACCGCCACAAAAATGGTGCTTAATATAATAACTACGTCCGCGATGGTACTGTGCGGTAAAGTGTATAAGAATTATATGGTTGACGTTAAGGCCGGCAACAAAAAGCTGCGCGCGCGCGCTGTGCGTTTGGTTTGCGCTATCTCCGGCGTTGCGCCCGCCGCGGCGGAAAAGGCGCTGAAGGCAGTTGATTTCAAAGTAAAAAATGCCGTAGTAATGATAAAACTTAATGTGGATAAAAATAAGGCGCAGGCCCTGATTGAAAAACATAAAGGCCGTCTGCGCGATATCATAGGGGGATCTGATGACTGAGGAAAACTTTAAAGTACGTTACTACGAAGAAGACGCCCGCGGCGCGCTGCCTTTGTGGGTTTTGCAGAATTATTTCCAGGAGGCCGCCGGCATAGACGCGCATAAACTCTCCTTCGGCTCGGAGGAGTTCGGGCCGCAGGGCATTGCCTGGGTGCTTACAAAAATGCAGTTTAAATTTACCGCCGCCGCAAAAAACGCGCAAAGCGTGAAAGTAAAAACCTGGCATCATGTGTGCGAGAAAATTCAAAGCCGCCGCGATTTCATTATGTACGACGATAAAGGCGCGGAAATCTGTAAAGGCGTAAGCTGGTGGGTTATCATTGACCTGGCAAAACGCAGGATAATGCGCCTGCCGCAGGCTTTGATAGATTTGAATCCCGTTAACCCGCCCGCCGTCATGGAAAGCGCGCAGATGAAAGCGCCCGATTTCACCGGCCAAACGCCGCTTAACAATTATGAAATTATCGTAAGGCTTGAAGATATTGATTCCAACGGGCACGTCAACAACACGCATTACAGCGCCTGGGCTCTGGAAGGCGTGCCGGAGGATGTCCGCAATTCCAAAAGGCTTGACGACGTTTTTATAAATTTCAGGAACGAAGCCCTTCAGGGCGATAAAATAACAATAAAAACTTACGCGTGCGGGGATAATGCCTTCTGGCATATCCTGACGCGCGAAGCCGACGGCAAAGAAATTGTTTCAATATATACGACATGGGGGTAAAATATGGATCTTAAAAAATACGCGGACGTTCTGATTTTTGCGCTGAAATCCGCGCGGCGCGGCAAATTTAAACAGGGCGAAAGCATATTAATATCCTATGACGCGCCAGCCGCCCCGCTGGCGGAAGAAGTTTACGCCGCGCTCATCGCGCAGGGCTACAATGCCCTGCCGCGCGCAAATCTTACGGAGAAAATGAGCAAAACTTTTTACGCCGCCGCAAACGATAAGCAGCTCAAATTTACCGCGCCGTGGGAAAAAATTTATTACAACAATATCAGCGGCATGATAGCCCTGCGCGCCCCGCAGGATTTGACTAATCTCAAAAACGCCGCTCCGGCAAAAATCGCTGCGGCCGCGCTGGCCCGCAAACCGCTGCGCGGCATCTGGGATAAAATGGAGGAAAAAGGTAAATTCTCGTGGACTTTGGCCAATTATCCGACGGCCGGCCTTGCCGCGCAGGCGCACCTGAGTTTAAAGGAGTACGAAGCCCAAATCGCCAAAGCCTGTTTTTTAAATGAAAAAAATCCCGCGGCAAAATTTGCCGAAGTAACTGCGCAGATTGAGGAGGTTTCAAAACGTCTTTCCGCACTGCCGATTGCCAGCCTGCGCACGCAGTCAAAGGATATGGATTTTGAAATTCTTTTGGGCGAAAAGCGCAAATTTATCAGCGGCGGCGGGTGCAATGTGCCTTCTTTTGAAATTTTTACATCGCCCGACTGGCGCGGCACGCGCGGCGTCTATTACTGCGATTTGCCGTCTTTCAGAAACGGCAATTACGTAAAAGGCATCAGGCTGGAATTCGCCCGCGGCCGCGTGGTAAAAGCCAGCGCGCAGGAAGGCGGGATTTTCCTCAAAAAAATGCTGGCCATGGACGCCGGCGCGGCGCAGGTGGGCGAATATTCGCTGACTGATAACCGCTTCTCCAAAATAGACCGCTTTATGGCCGATACGCTTTATGACGAGAACTTCGGCGGCAGATACGGCAACTGCCACATAGCCGTCGGCAACAGCTACAGCGATACTTACAACGGCAATATCGCCAAAATGACCAAAACGCTTAAAAAGCGGCTGGGTTTTAACGAATCCGCCCTGCACTGGGATTTAATCAATACGCAGGATAAGCTGGTAACCGCCGCGCTGAAAAACGGCAAACGCATGACGATTTACGAAAAGGGCCGCTTTGTGTTTTAACCCTCAATTAATATATAGGTCTTTTGGCCTAAGGCAGATAGGTCCAAATATCTCTTGCAAAAGAAATTCTTTACATATATAATATATATACAATTAGCATATTATTCATAATGCTAAATTATACCAGGAGGGAAAAACCACAATGAACAAGATACAAAAAACCGCCAAAAAAAGAGCTGTCAGACCCGCGTACCAGAAATTGGGCTAATACTAAAAGAATCTGAAACGACCGGTTTTTAAAAGACCGGTCGTTTCAAATTAAGAGGGTTTTTTATTATGGTAACTATAGACAAATCTATTCCTATTTCAGCGGCGCTTGAAATAACTTTAGCCTGCAATATGCGTTGCTTGCATTGCGGCTCTTCCGCAGACGGAAATAACCGCAAAGATGTCCTGACATTTGAAGAATGGTGCAAGGTAATTGAGGATTTGAATTCCATCGGCGTCAGCGCTATAACTCTTTCCGGCGGGGAGCCTTTTTTATATCCCAAATGGCGCGAGCTTTTGCGGTTTATACATAAAACCAATCCAAATATCGTCAATATGATGATAACTAATGCTTATAATATAACGGAAGAGGATGTAAAGTTTCTTAAAGAAATGGATGTAAAGCACATAGGTATAAGTATAGATGGTAATGAAGAGATACACGATTATATACGGCAAACAAAAGGTTCTTTCAAAAAATCAAATGAGGTTATGGACTGGTGTGATAAATACGGTTTTAAGTATGGCGTGGTGACTTCCTTTAATAAACATAATTTCCCCGTGAGGGAACAGATTTTGGAATGGGTTCTTAAGCGTAAGCCTGCGGGTTGGCAGGTTCAGATTGTAAACTCATTCGGCCGCGCTGGAGAGTTTAAAGACTCTATGATTATCACCCACGCCAAATATAAGCAGCTTTGCGATGAATTATTACAATGGCGCAAACAATATGACAAACAGGTGCGTATAGAGGCTGCCGATTCCATCGGCTATTGCCATCCCGTGACTGACGCTCTTTGGGGTGAGGATTATGAATGGCAGGGCTGCAATGCCGGCATTTATGTGATGGGTATTGAAGCCAATGGTAATGTCAAAGGCTGCCTTAGCCTGCAGGATCCCAAATTTACCGCTGGGAATGTCAGGGAGACAGGCCTTATTGAAATTTGGAATGATGACAGCCGTTTTCCGTACACCCGCAGTTACGACGCTTCCAAAATGGAAGGAAGCTGCAAAGGCTGCGAAAGCGCGGAGCAATGCAAAGCCGGCTGCCTGGGCATGGCGTATTCGCTGCACGGCAGTATTTACCAAAATTCCTATTGTTATAAAAGCATAGAGGCGGCCCAAAAATGCGGCAAACTGTAAAACCCGACGTCCTGCAGGACATACTGGTTAATATCCTCGCGCTTGACAAGGGTTTTAAGGAATACGAATTTTATCATTGCTTCCTTGGCGGCAAAGATATATTAAAAAAAGCGTCGTCAATAAAATTTGGCGACGCTTATCTTTTCCTGAAAAACGCCCTTGCCGGTTTGGATAAATTGGATATTCCGGATAATTTCCCTTATTACCGCAAAACTTATGTAAAGGATTTGCTTGCCTGCGTTTTGGCTCAGGCGGATAAATTTGTATATAAGCGCAAAATGCCTTTTGTGAAACTGGAAGAGGCTTTAACCGGCTCCAAAATCCTGCCGCCGTTTAATACCGCGCGCGATTTTGCCGCCGCTGATAAAAAAGTAAAAGCGCTTATCGGCGCGGGCATAAAGGAATTCAGGCAATGGCAGGGCCCGCGCGTTAACGGCTTTAAAGAAGTTAAAAAATGCTCTCAAAATATTATTGACGAAAAGCTGCAGGCCGCGCTGCAATACTCCCAACTTTTCAAACAGTTTGATCTAAAAGAAATCATAAATAAAATGCGTATCCGCATAGTAAACTACGCCCCCAACGGCTCGCCCTGTTTTTTTAAATATGAAGGCAATTACCGCGGTACAATGGGACTTGTGGATACTAAGGACGTTAAAAAAAGTTTCCTCAACGGCTTTGCAATGCACGAAGGCGTGCCGGGCCACTTTCTGTATTACTGCATAAAACAATACCTAGCGGACCACGGCCGCGGCGACGCCGCTACCCTGATTGACACCTTTTATTCGCCTGAAAACTGCCTGAACGAGGGCCTGGCCGTTTGCTCGCACTTAATATTTGACAAACTTGTCACGCCATATGCTCACGCCGTTAACGAGGCCGAAAAAATGCTGCACAAAATATTCTATAATTTATGGCACGCGGCAAATATAAAACCCGCGGATACCAAACTTGAGCTGCAGCTTTTAGAAAATTTTAACATGAGCGGCGGCCCGGGCCCGCTTATAAAGTATTTTGCCAAGGATGAAAAATTTTATACCCCTTATTACCCTTACGGCATATATTATGCAGAAAGCATTATTCCAAAAATAAAGAAGGAAAATCTGGGTTTTTTATACCAGCAGCACAGCATTAACACTTTAAAAAAGTTGGTAAAAGAGCAAAAATGAGCAATGCAGTCCTCACCGCCGCGCCGGCGCCGCTGCCGCGCGCGTTTTACCTGTTGACAGCCGCGCGCCTTACGGCCACGTTCGGCATGTCTCTAAACATGATGGTGGTAAATATTTTTGTGCTGGAGCTCACCGGCTCCCCCGCGTGGGTGGGCGCTTTGTTCGCGGTTAGGGTAATATCCGGCATGCTGTTTTCCCCTTATTTAGGCGCATTGGCAGACAAAACCGACAGAAAACACCTAATGGTTGTTTCCGATTTTATTTTAGCCTTTTTCATTTTTATAACGATTTTTGTGCCTGCGGCCTATATCAAATATTATTTATTATTTGCCATGCTGGTAATAGGCGTGCTCTCAAGCGCGGTGGATATCGCGCTCAGCGCGGCGGTGCCGGCGGTTTTGGATTCAAAGAATACCATAAAAGCCAATTCGGTCCTAATGGGCGGCAGAAATATCATAGTGGCTTTAGCGGCGGTGATGTCCATTTTTGTAAAAGAATTATTTTCCGATTATGATATGGTTTTCATAATCAATGCTTTGGCCTACCTTGCGGCCGGTTTGATAATTCTGTCTTTAAATATTAAAACGGAAGAAGCCAAAACC
>JAISDW010000097.1 GCA_031264445.1 Elusimicrobiota bacterium | reverse complement strand
GCGGGCCGATGAAATTATTGACGCCGCCGGCGCGGTCGTATTGCCAGCTTTCTGCGACTCCCACACGCATATAGTTTACGCGGGCAGCCGCGAGGGCGAATTTGTTGATCAAATAAACGGGCTTTCCTATGTTGAAATCGCCCAAAGAGGCGGCGGTATTTTGAACTCCGCCGCGCTGCTGCATAATGCGACGGAGGACGAGCTTTATGCCGCCGCGCACGCGCGGCTGGACGAAATGCTCGCCGCCGGCACGGGCAGCGTGGAAATCAAAAGCGGCTACGGTCTTAATACGCACGATGAAATAAAAATGCTGCGCGTAATCCGCCGGCTGAAAGAAACTTCCCCCATGACGATACGCGCTACTTTTTTGGGCGCGCACGCCGTGCCGGGCGAGTATAAAGGCAGGCAGGGCGAATATGTGGATTTAATCTGCCGCGAAATGCTGCCCGCCGTCGGCGCGGAAAAACTGGCGGATTTTATTGACGTCTTCTGCGACAAAGGTTTTTTTACGGTTGAAGAAACCGCCAAAATGCTTGAATGCGGCGCGAAATACGGCCTGCGCCCCAAAATACACGCCAACGAACTTGCCGCAAGCGGCGGCATACAAACGGGCGTGGCGCATAACGCGCTTTCCGTTGATCACTTGGAATTTACGGGCGATGAAGAAATAGCCTGCCTTCTGAAATCCGCCACAATGCCTACGCTGCTGCCGGGCGCGGCCTTTTTTCTGGAGATGGATTACCCGCCCGCCCGCAAGATGATAGACGCCGGCCTCGGAGTGGCTTTGGCCAGCGATTATAATCCGGGAAGCTCCCCCAGCGGGAATATGAAATTTATTTTATCTCTAGCCTGTATAAAAATGAAAATGAACCCCAATGAAGCTGTTAATGCCGCCACGCTCAACGGAGCATACGCCATGGGCGTACAGAATACGCAGGGCTCAATAACCGCAGGCAAAAGGGCGGATTTGCTTATAACCAAACCCGTGCCGTCGTTGGAGTTTCTGCCTTATTTCTACGGCGCGCCGCTGACGGGCAAAATGGTGCTTGGCGGGAAAATTGTTTTGTAGAGTGTAAAGCCTTTAAGTCTTTGTAGTCATTGCGAATTTATCTCGGAAGCTGTGGTTTGTTGTCACCCTGAACTTGTTTCAGGGTCTGCTGTACGACAGATTCTGAAACAAGTTCAGAATGACTATATCTGCTTTTAACTAAATCACGGTTTTGTTTCCCGGCTGATTTCCGCCAGTTTGCTTTTATATTTTTTATAAACATTGCCGTGTTTTTCAAAATGCTGGTAATCCTTGAGCGTCCTCCAGTCGCCGCCCCAACGCCATCCGCGTTTCTTAAATGCCCGCACGGCGGCATCCTGCGAATTTGCAATAAGGCCTTTGACGGGTGTGGTGCGGTCAAGATAGACGGCGGCGGACGGCGGCTCCACAATATTTCCTTTTACATACGGGTTATAAAGAGGATTTATATCCACGGCAAGGCCGACGGCGTGATAGGAAAGCGACTTCCCGCCGGTTATATTGCGCCAGTAAAAAGCGGAAGTATTATTGTTTGTCATTGATCTCATGTCGTCCGCGTCATAATAATCTATGAGACTAATTTTTTCTATAGGATATTCAGCCGCGAGCAGTTCTTGGAAAATATCAAGCAATTCACCGGCCACGGTTTTATGGACTATCATATCGCCCGTTTTGATTTCGCCGTCAAACCCGTAATATTTTATTCTCAGCAGGCGGAGATCTTCTTTAGGTATCAGCGTGCCGGCGGGGTAAGATTTGCCTTCCATTACTTTAAAAACTCCTTTTGATATTGTGCATATGGCAAAATCGTCTTTCGCCCAGCAAGGTTCGGCGTTTTGGGTAAAGCCGCCCTGAGTTAAGCAAAAGCAAAGTGCGGTATAAAGTAAAATATTTTTTGTCTTCATATTGTTCTTTAATAGGAGTTCAATAATATTATACCTAAAGTTTCAGGAGTTGTAAGTAAAACAAAACCCCTCCCGCGCGGTTTTGCGCGGGAAGGGTTGATGGCATTATCGGCTGCGCCGCTTTATTTATTATTTTATCAGTTTGTACATCTCCGCCATTTTTATGAAGTCTGCGCGATAACCTTCATCATCGCTGCCTTTTGCCTGGCGTGCGGTTTTTATAATACCGTCAACAGTCGCGCCGCCTTTGAAAGGGCTGTCCTTAAGTATCTGCGCAAACCACGCTACGCTCACCGCAAAGCGCATATCGTCGGAGCTGGCTTTAAAAGGCTTGTAAGCGTTTTGGCCCAGGATGCTTTCCATAAGCTTGCTTGTATCGGAGGAAGGCTCTTTGTAGCGGAGCTTGAGCGTGAGCACTTCATCCGCTTCCGCGCCGGTTTTCTGAGCGTATTTCAAGCCGTCAACTTTTGGCAGGAACTCGCTGTTTACGCCGGCGGGTATAATTTCGTAAATGGCGGTGACTGTGTGGCCCGCGCCCATTTCGCCCGCGTCTTTGGTATCGTCGTTAAAATCCTGCGTGCTCAGCTTTCTCTTTTCATAGCCGATAAGGCGGTAAGCCGCGACGGCGGCGGGGTTAAACTCCGCCTGGATTTTAACGTCTTTTGCCACGGTGAACAAAGTGGCGCCGAATTCCTTTACCAAAACCTTTCTGGCTTCAAAAAGGTCATTGATATAAGCATAGTTACCGTTGCCTTTATTGGCCAGCGTCTGCACTTTGGAATCTTTATAATTGCCCATGCCGTAGCCGAGCACGCTTAAAAACACGCCGGACTCGCGGGCCGCGGTTATCTGGTTTTCCAGCTCGGAGTTTGAGCTCGGGCCGATATTGAAATCCCCATCCGTGGCGAGGATTACCCTGTTGTTGCCGTTTCTTATAAAGTTCTTTTTGGCGGCTTCATAAGCCTTTGCAAGACCGTCGGAGCCGCTTGTGCCGCCGCCGGCGTCAAGGCTTTCCACGGCCTGCATGATTTTTTCCTTTTCGCTGCCTTTTATACCAGTGAGGACTTCGCGCACGCCGTCGGCGTAAGTCACGATGGAAACAAGGTCTTCCTTGCGCAGTTCGTCAACAAGCAGGCGCAGGGATTTTTTGACCAGCGGCAGTCTGTTAGAACCATACATGGAGCCGGAGACGTCTATCAGGAAGACAAGATTGCTCGGCGGCAGATTTTTCTTCTCAATATCTTTGGCTTTGATGCCCACTTTGACGAGCTTGAGTCCTTTATTCCACGGCGAATCGGAATATTCAAAGTTTATGCTTACGGGGTCTTTGCCGCGCGGCTGCGGATAGGAATAGTCAAAATAATTGATAAATTCCTCCGCGCGGACGGTGTCGGGATTTGGCGCGGCGTTCTGCTGCATAATCTGCCTTTTGATTATATTGTACGAGGCAGTGTCAACGTCCGAAGAGAATGTTGAAACAGGGTCGGTAGTTGTGGAGCGGAAAGTATTTTCCTCGTACTTTGAATAATCTTCGTCCCGCATGTCGTTGTACGAATCCGCGTGATAAGCCGCCGGAGGAACGTAAGAGAATACGTCTGCATATACGGCGCGGCCTGCAGCACGGACACCAGATGACATGTCTGTAGTGGCGCTGACGGCCAGCTGCGGCGCATAGGCCTTTGCTTTCGTTAGTTCAGTTCTCTGAACAGGCATTGCCATATTTGCGGCAGGAGCCTCGGCGGGCACATAGCGGGCATAGGTTTCTTCGTATTTGATATTAGACATATCGGGCATGAATCTTTTTACCGCAACGCCCGCTAAAACAAATACGCAGCCCATCCCCACTACTGAAAAGGCAAGTGTAAATGTCCTCCGGCCGCGCGGTTTTTTGGCTTTTGTAACCGCAGTTATTTTTGCCAAAACCTGCGCCTGCTTTTTGCCCTCAGGGTCAAAATCAAAGTTTTGAAAACGTTCAATTATCTCTTTATCGGTTTTCATTTTGCCTCCAGTAAAACTCTTAATTTATTTATGCTTCTGTTTATTATGGTGCCGGCGTTGGATTCGCTTATATTAACCGCGCCGGCGATTTGGCGGTTATTCAGGCCGGAGTAAAATTTAAGGGCCAGAATATCGCGCTCCTTATCCTTAAGGCCGGACATCGCGGATAGTAGCAGCCGCTTTTCGTCCTCATATATAAGTTCTTGCGTGATATCAGTGCCCCGCGCGGCGGCAGGGCTGTCCTCAAACCCTGTCAGCGAAAGGACCTTTTTGTCATAATACAGCCGGTAATGCATATTAACCTCATTACGGGCTATGCCGAAAAGCCACTGGCGCATATTGCCCCTGCTTTCGTCAAAGGCGTCAAGTTTTTCAAACGCCTTGCGCCAGGTTGTGGCGGCGATATCCTGCGCGGCGGCTTCGTTGCGCACGCGCGTCAGGATATAAGAGTATATCGGTTTAAAGAACTCTTTATAAATCTCTTCAAAAGTCATTTGCACCTCTTTGCTGTGTTTTGGATATCCGCGGGCGGGCTTTGCGCATTAGCCGGCCCTTCACTTATA
>JAISDW010000134.1 GCA_031264445.1 Elusimicrobiota bacterium | reverse complement strand
TATAGTGTAGGAGGCAACCGCAATGCATTCGCGGACATAACGCCGCAGAGTATTCTGGAAGATGCGCTTAAATTCTATTTAGCCGTAAAACTCCCGGGTAATTTACAACATGATAATACGCCCAAAAGGATAAGAAATATACAAAAAACCGTGGTCACGCCCGTTAAAGACCCGCAAGAGAAACCGCAAAACCCGGCCAATGACGCGAAGCAGACTGCCGACGCCGTTTCCAATTCGCCAAAGCAGTCTCTGCTTAACAAACTTGACGAAATTTTAAAGCAGCCCGGCCTTACGCCGGAGCAGATGCATAATTTTAAGGCAGACAGAAGCCTTTTAGAAAACTTGCCCGAAAGCACCGCGGACGGCGATGCCAAACTGCTGGATATAAAAAACCATATTATGTATCCCGCCGCAACTGACAATATGTATGCCGTCGGAGGGGCAGATTTGGGCTTTATTGAGGCCCAATTTGGCCCGGGATACAGGACAACGCATATCTCCGACGGCTCCGGGGCATGGGATAGCCCGGCAAAGGGCGTAAGTTTAAAACAAATAAATGAAGCTATAGATGCGGCGGCTGGCACGGCAAATTTAAGCAAAGACTTCCGCATGGACTATATGGCGCATGGGAGATACGCTCTTAATCCCGCCACGGGGAAATGGGGATGGTTTAGCGCCGTTGGCGGCGACTACAGATATACCGGTGACGGGCAATGGACAAAAGCGCGCCAACCATCCGCCCCGCCGGCGGAAGGCGAAATCATCAGCGCTGGCGATATCGTTAACATCGCCGCCAAAAGGCAGGCTATGACCGGCGGGGAAGGCCATATAGTTTTGGGCCAGTGCAATGCCGGCACAGGCTGCCAGGCTGATATTATAGACGCTTATAAAGGGCTCCCCAAAGGGGAAGGTAAACTATTTGTGTACACGCAGTCGGCAAATAATAATCCGCATACTGCGAATTGGTCTTTTATGTCTGTTGAAAAAACAGCCGGCCAGAGCGTGGGCGATAATACATATGCTTCTTTTGTGGAAGCAATAAGACCAGACTATGAGATAGGCTCGCAGATAACAATACTTGACCGCGCCACCGGCAACATAACCCGTATTTATCCTTTGGAAACCGCACTAAGCAAAGCAAGCGGACAGATGAAAACAGACCTTCAGCGCGTTTACAACCTCATGGAAGCAGACCCGCGCGATACCGAAGGAGTAAACGCCGCGCTTAAGGAAATCGGCAGAATTGAGGGCGCCTACGTGCCGCAAGAGGTTTTAAGCGGCAAAATTCCGGCCAAGTCTTTTAATATTACATCCTCGTACGGCGACGCGCAGGAAGCCGCCGACTTGTTCATGGAGAATTTCAATACGCCGCTTAGCAAAGACGGCATGGTTTCAATATATATACCTGATCAATTGTTTAACCATGTCGCCGATGTCGCTGAAGAAATGAACGCAGTTGGAAACAAAAAAAATTGAAGACCCCCGCACCCGCTACTAGCAATTGTTGCAGTGTTTAAGCCTTTTTTGCCGCCGGCGCGCGGTTTTCGTCAAAACAAAAAAGCCCCCGTCGCTAAACGGGGGCCTTTAGATATTTTGCGCAGGTTTATCTGGCCGGTTTTACGGCTTTGCCGGCTTTAATGCATTTGGAACAGATATAAGCCGTCTGCGTTTTGCCTTCCAAAACCACTTTCTGTTTATGCAGGTTGGGTTTGAAAGTCCTTTTGGTCTTCATGTTGGAGTGGGAAATGGAATTCCCCGCCGATGATTTTTTGCTGCATATTGCGCATTTATATGACATAGTTTATCTTCCTGATACTTCTCAATTTTTATATATTATACAAAAACCCGAGGAAGTTGTAAACCGCCGCGCGGCGCAGGCCTTGACAGACCGGCCCAAATAGTTCTATAATTCTAGAAACATGGAAATATATCGGGAGAGGCAATGAACATACAACAGATAGGCAATATCTTTGCGGCTCTGTCGCAGGAATCAAGGCTTAAGGTGTTTAAACTGCTGGTAGATTATGGCGCGCGCGGGCTTTGCGCGGGCGATATAAGCAGGGAGCTTAAAATACCCAAAAACACGCTGTCCTTCCACCTGACGCTGCTCAGCCAGGCCGGACTTCTGGAAAAAAGGAAAGAAGGCCTTTATCTTTTTTACAGCGTGAATCTTGACGCCGTCAGAGATATCATAGACTTCCTGCTTGTTGACTGCTGCAACTCCGGCGGCTCGTGCGCGCGGTGCGATATTTTCAGGGAACTTCAAAATAAACATCTCAAAAGGAAATAATAATTATGTTTAAAAAATTAATACAAAAGCTGGACGCCTGGCTCAAAAAAGAAAGCGATAAAAAATCCTGCGGCTGCGATAAAAACTGCGGGCAGACGGGGCGGTAATTATGGAAGAGCTTACCGCGCGTCTTTTAAACGCGCTCGGCATTGATACCGCGGCGCGGTTCGGCGCGGCGCTTGCGCTTTTCGTGGCCGACAGCGTCAAAATACTGCTGCTTCTGTTTTTTATGATTTCGGCGATAGGCGCGCTGCGCACTTTTGTCAGCCGCGCCGCGGCGGAAAAATATATGGGCGGTAAAAACAGGCTTATGAGCTGTTTTTTCGCCTCGCTTTTTGCCATATTTACGCCCTTTTGCTCCTGCTCTTCCGTGCCGGTGTTTTTAAGCCTTGTAAGGATGGGTATCCCCTTCAGCGCGAGCATATGTTTTCTTGCGGTGTCACCGCTGGTCAATGAATATCTTGTGGCGCTGATGCCTGGCTACTTCGGCTTTAAAATAGTCGCGGTTTATATCGCCGGCGGCATAGCAGTAGGCATGGCAGGCGGTCTTGCGCTTGAAAAACTGGGTATGGAGAAGTATCTTGAAAGCTCCGCCGCGGGCGCGCATATTGAAGACATGAAATTTGAAAACTTCCGCGCCCGTCTTAAATTCGGCATAGCGGAGGGCGCGGGCATCGTCAAAAAACTCTGGCCGTGGATACTTGCCGGCACTGCCCTCGGCTCGGCCATACATAATTATGTGCCGGACGCGGCCGTGCTGAAAATCGCAAATTTCGGCGGCGTTTTCAGCGTGCCGCTGGCCGCGCTTATCGGCGCGCCGGTTTACGGCAGCTGCGCGGGCGTGGTACCGATAGCGATAATAATGTTCGGCAAACCGATACCGCTGGGCACTACTCTTGCGTTTTTGATGTCGGTTTCCTCGGTAAGCCTGCCGGAGGCGGTGCTGCTGAGGAGCGTGATGAAATTAAAGCTGCTTTTTGCCTTCTTCGCCGCCGTGATAACCGGCATAATAATTATGGGATATTTTATGAATTTCGCGGCGCGCTGGCTGTTGTGAAACCCTCTAATCCTTCATACGCAAAATGCGCACTTTAAGGATATACCACGATTTTTTGATATGGTCCCGCAGTTTATCCACAAAACTGCGCGGACGCAGGGGCGTGCCCGTCCGCGAAGCGTCTGCTTTTTTGGTTTCAAGCTCCGGCGCGGTATTATTTTCATACATAAGCTGCATGAGATAGTTTGAGGGTATTGAGAAATTTAGATTCTGGTTATCGCTGCCGCGCAGGCTGGAAAGCGCCACGCCTATAACATACCCGCCCGCGTTAAAAACGGGGCTGCCGCTGCTGCTGGGCGATATGGGCGCGCTTATCTGCTGCCACACAATGCCCTTGCGCACCTGGCGCAATTGCGATATCAGGCCGTTGGTTATGGTATTCTGCAGCCGGCGCGGATTGCCGATGACGGTAATTTCCTCGCCCGCGCGCACATAGTCCGAATTTTTAAACATAACATACGGCAGGTTTTTTGCGCTTATTTTAAGCAGGGCAAGGTCAATTTCTTTGTTGGGCGTTACGTCAAGTATCGTGGCTTCGTCCGATATCGCGCCGTTTTTGAAGGTCAGGTTCACAAAAACCGCATTATCCACCACGTGGCCGGCGGTAGCCACTATGCCGTCGGGGTGCACTATAAACCCGGTACCGCTGTGTGTTGAGCCGTCCTTGCGCGCGACATTGACGGAGACAATAGTATCCCCGAATTCTTCCGCTATCTGCGTATGCGTCTTCGCGGCGAAAGAGAGGCACGGCAAACACATCAATATTACGGCAAATGCTCTTCTCATAAACACGCACTGGGCAAAGCCCGCCGGAAATCACTAAAAAAAGAGCCGAGGATGGGATTTGAACCCACAACCTACGGTTTACAAAACCGTTGCTCAACCGTTGAGCTACCTCGGCGTATATACTGCGCGGGCACTGCAAACCCGCCGTCAGAACCGCAAAAAAATTATAGCAATTTT
>JAISDW010000133.1 GCA_031264445.1 Elusimicrobiota bacterium | reverse complement strand
CGCTGCTCCGTAGGCGGCTGCTGCGCAAAAGCAAAAACGGCCGCAGCGCACAAAACGCCGGCGGCAAAAGCTCTGTATATAAAGGAATTGAATTTAATAGTCATTTTCATAATTATTTCTTCCCCGCGCTTTCGCTGTTTTTGACGAATATCGTATTAACCTTAAAATTCGCCCTGAGCCTGCCGAGATTCCCATCGGTACGCTGCACCTGAAGATCTGATATCCTGAGGAAACTGCCGGCGTTTTCTACGGATTCAACCAGCTTGCCGAGGGTGGCAAAATCCGCGTCAACCTCGTAATTGACGGAAGCCATGGTAAAAATCCCGCTGTCCTCAAGCTCATGCCTGCCGGTGCGCGCGGGCGTAATATTGTTTTTGGAGAAAATAGAAATCATCTCCGACAGCAGCCACATTTCTTTACTGTCCTCGGACGGCAGGCGTTCAACAAGGCTTTCATACGCGGCTTTGGAGGCTTTGTACTCGGCCTCGTTATTCCTTTCCGCCTTCTGGGCTTCAACTTTATCCCTTATTTCGTCCACGCGATGCGCGGCGCCGTCGTTGAGCCAGCCCAGCCCGAACCAAAGCGCAACCACCAGTATCAGCGGGCCGGCAAAAGGTTTGTAACTACCTTCCGAGAGCATGTTTTTGGCGTCGCCAAGACCCTGTTTTATATTATTCAGAAATGTTTTCATTTGACGTCCTGCGCGCATTCAAGCGTTATTTTGGTGCTCATAAGCGTGACTTTTGATCTCGCCGCGTCTTCGTAGCCGTAATCAATCTTGGCGGTGCCTTTGCAGACATCGGCAAACGCGGGCGATTTATCCACCGCAGCGGCAAAAGCGCTGCCGTACTGCAGCTCCTTCTGGCGGCCTTCGTGCGTGCTGGCATAGCCTTCAAGCTTCATGACATTACGTTCCTTAAACGCTTTTACCGTGTAGGGATAGCGCAAATCCAGCCTGGTAAGCCACATTTCCGCCGGCAACAGCGAGGGCAGCGCGGAAAGTTTTTCGGTATAGCTTACCTTATCTATCATCGCATCAAGCGTCTTTGCGTTGGAAGACATGGTGCGCACCTTTTCTTCTATCTGGCCGGCGTTGAGGCCCGTGAAATCAGGCTCATGGTCGGACAAAACAACGCTCTGCGAGGCGAGGCTTTTTGTCGCCAGCACGGCCGAAATCTGCTGCCAGCCGCACCACAGCATCATAAGCAGCACGGCAAAACCCGCGACCTGCCACACGGCGGTAATGCCGCGGACTTCCTCCTCCGTAGAGCGGTTCTTGCGGAACAAATCAATATCGGCCACTTTCTGGTTTACGAATTTAAGGGCCGCGCCCACGGGCGCCATTTCCGCGAAGCCTTCCACTTTAAAGCCGAAGATATCCGATATGCGCCAGCGGCGCACGGGATGCTTGACCTCGCCCTCAATTATGGGTGCCCAGAAGTCCCCGTCGTCGGATATTACGGCCGTATCTTCAAAAGGATTTTTCTTTTCCAGCTGTTTGGATACAAAGTCCATACAGTTATTGACTTCAAGCCTGTTGCGGCTGCCCAGCGCGCGGTTGACTTCAACTTCCCTCAGCAGCACCGGGATATTGTTGAGCGCGAACAAAAACTGACCGGAATGGTTGGTAAAATTGGCGTAGAGGCTGCCGCCCTCCCGCCGCGCTTCTTTATCTGTATGGTTGAACAGGCGGTAAACGGAAAGCGGCGACGATTCCAAAGCGACAAGGTTAAGGCCCAGCGATTTTATGCCGGCCTCTATCGTGCTGGCTATGCGCGCCGGCGCAAGCGAGAACACCACCCCCAGCCTTTTGGCTTTGCTCAGCGGCGCGTAAAAAGGATATACATAATAATCGTAAACGCCGCGCTCAAAAGGATAATGTATATATTTGCGCGCCTGCAGGGGGATGGTCTTCTTCCAGTATTTACGCGCGAGATCCTGCATAACGAAATGGCGGTATATGCTGAAGTTGGGCGCAAGGCTGACCACAACGTTTTTGGTGTTCCATTTTTTGCTGTTTATAATTTTTTTGAGGGGATCCAGCCAGTAGGAGGGCATGGCAAAGAAGCCTTCATTAAGTTCGGCCGGTTTGAGAAGGGCGCCGTTAACTTCGCCCACAGGGAGCTTTATTAAAGTTTCCACCTCTATGCCGCCGGACTTTTCCACTATCTGGCTGACGTAGACGTCGTTTGGCGATATATATATGCCCAGACATTCGCGGCAGTCAAGCCGTTTTATGCCGAGCAATTTGTCAAATTTATTTAGAAACGACATAAAAACCTCTTTTTACAGCCGTATTTAATAATCGTAATCTGCCGCGTTTACAGGCACTTCCTCCGCCGGCAGCTGCGCGGGGTAGCCTACTGCTGGCGCCTGCGCCGCGCCGGGCGCGTCGTTTTGTATCGGATTGACTGACGCGGGCTGCTGCCCGCTGTCCGCGCCGTAGCCCGAAGGCATTACCGGCATCCTGTAGAGCGGCGCTTCTGAAGCATTGTAAGGCTGGCCGTCAATAGCCGGCACCGGCGCATAAGGATCGTAGCCGGCGGACTGATTATCAACTGCGGGCTGGGCATTATCAACCGGCGCGGCATTGGCCGCGGGGCCGGCAGTACGGACAGGCTTAGCCCACAGCCGTTTTACTTTATAATCAGCGGCGGAGCGCGCGCCTGCCGCCGCAGCCGCGGCGGCAACGGGTTTTGCGCCTTTGGGGGCATTGCCCGTAAGCACTACTTTGCGTCTGACAATCTTTTCCCTGCCGTCAATATCTTTGGCTTTTAAGACTATGCTGTAAGCGCCCAGGGGCAGAATTTCGCCGAAGTACTGCTTGCGCCCGTTCCAGAAAATCTGCCTGTAAACCGCTCCTATGCCGCTGACCTGACGCACCACGTAAAATTTGCCGTCTTTATTGTGCTGGATTATCTGCAAACTCCAGTCCGCCACGGGCGAGGAGGCTTCCATCACCGAAAAGTCAACCAGCATGCCTTCGCCATTATCCGGATTTAAGGATTCAAAGGGATATATGCCCATACTCATGACGGGCGGCGTGTCTTTATCGGCCAGTTTCATTTTTAAATTGGACTGAGCGGTATAATCAAACACCACGGATATACCTTCAAGATTGCTGAATTTGGCCGGCGGCTGCTCCGTCGTCAAACCCATGTTAAAAGTTATCTTGCTGGAAGAAATACCCTCGTTAATAAGATAAGAATTCAAAGCCACTGCCTGGCGCACGGCCTGTATTGAAACGTCGTCGCTGTAAGAGCCCTGCGGCAAAAGCACGAAGGAAGGCGTGCCGCTGACGAGCATTAAAGCATAAAGAGCGTCAAGCACGGGCTTGGCGGAAAGTTTAAAATTATTGTTCGCGTCAAAAAGTTCGTCCGATTTTATATCCACCGCGTCAACCGCGCCTTCGCGCATATAAACGTTTACGCCTTTTGCGGCGGCGAGCCTCTTGATGATTTTAGCCGTCATGTCTTCAATTTGCGCGTTGACGGCTTCCATGCGCATTTCCCTGAGTGCGCCCCGGTCGGCCTTTGCCAGCTCGGAAGCGGGGATAATAGTTTCACTCACCAACTGCTGGGGAAGGGCGGCCTGCGGTTGTGCAGCCTGCGCTTGGGCTGCCTCAGCAACGGCCGGCGCGTCGCCGGCGGTTTTTGATGCCGCCTGATTCTGCTGCTGATCCTCCGCGCTGAAAAGCTCGCGGCCCTGCGCCTGCTGCGCGGCGCGCTGTTTTTCAAGCTCCGGGTCGTAGTCAACTTTTTTTGGCGCGTCAACGCCGCCCATCGCGAAGTGTATCATATTGACGTATTCATTGGCTTCGGCTATCTGCTGCGAATTGCCGTTTACGAAAACATCCACAAAGCTGTCCATGGCGGCGTCATAATTTTTCTGTGCGTAATATTTTTTGCCTTCCTCAAGTTTGGCGGCCGCGTCACCGGCGGCGTTTACTAAGGGGCTCAGGATTAACACGCAACATAATAAGACGAGAACTAATCTGTAAAAATCTTTCATGCTATATCCTCTCTGAAAAAGATATATATAATGCTGTACATTATGATTATATTAATGTTAGGCGCGATTGTAAAGCGATTTTTGGATCATAGGCTGCGGCTAGCGCAAAGCCGCCAGCCTTTCCGCCGCCAGATTATTAAACGGATTTATACGCAGGATATTATTGAGGCAGGCCGCCGCCTCATCCCGCCTGCCCAGCGCCGCCAGCGCGGAAGACAGCGCGAAATTAAGCGCAGTATCCGAGCTGTTGCGCGGATAAACTTCCTGTAGAAGCTGCGCGGCGCGCGCGGCATTGCCCGTCCTAAAATAATATTCTGCCAGCAGCATGGCGGCGGTCAAATCCCCTTCATTGGCATGGTAATAAGCCTCAACTTTGGCGCGGGCACTTTCCGGCAAAGGCGCGGAAGAAAGCAGTTTTTTTAGCTCCCGCGCGGCGGCCGCTTTTTTGAGCAGCGCGGCAATGTCCGCGCCGGAATTTTTAAAATGCCCCAGATATTCCGCGGCGGCGAGGTCAAGATTATCCGCGGCCAGCACGGCATAAGCGGCGGCGGCAGCAGCGTCCCCGCGGCCAGCGTTTTCATAAGCGCGCGCAAGATTTAGCCGCGCTTCACCGGCATACGGCATAAGACGAAGGGCGGTCTCCAGCGTCTCAAAATTCCGCGCGGTTGCGCCCGCGCCGACGGCCATAAGCCGCGCCAGCCCCGACGCGGCGGGATAATATGAAGGATAAAGTTTTAAAGCCGCGGCCAGATTATCCGCCGCAGCGTCATTATCGCCCAGCGCGGCCTGAGCCGCGGCCGCTCGGAAGTAAAACTCGTGATAATGCGGATTGTATTTTGCCGCTTCCCCGGCAACGGCCGCCTGCGCGCGGGTATCGCCGCGCCGGCCCAGCGCGGCTATCAAAGTATAATAAGCTTCCGCCGAGCGGTTGGCCGCGTTTACGCTTTTTGCGCCCGCGGCCGCGGCGCCGGCATAATCCCCCTCTCCCGAGAGTTTAACGGTCTTAAAATCCCAAACGTCAGCCCTGATTTTAAAGTACTGCCATGCACAGACGCCGCAGGCCAAAGCAATGCACAAAGCAAGCAAAACCGCCGCGCCCGCGCGGGGGATTTGCAGCGCGCGCCGACGCGCAAAACTATTGTTTACCGTTGACAAAACAAACCAAAACGCAAAAGCGGTAACGGAAGTCTGCAAAGTGATATTGAACATATTATCGGCGAGCATCGCCGCGCAGCCGCAAAATAAAGCGGCGTAAAAAACGCGCGCGGCGGGCTGTAAATCCGCCAGCCTGCGCCGAAATCCCAAAACCAGCGCGGCAAAAAAACCTATATAGCAAAACAAGCCGATAATCCCGCTTTGCGCCAGCACCTCAAACAGTTCGTTATGCGCGGCATTGGCCTGCGTGCGCAGCGCGTGCAGCGGCGGATATTGCGCCAGCAGCCGGCCCTGGCACGGCGCATAAGCCAGCTGGAAAGCCCCCCACCCCGCGCCAAGCGGTTTGTTTTTGACGATATCAGCCGCGCAAGTCCACATCATAAGCCTTTGATGCCAGGCTTGGTTCAGGCCGTCGGCCGGCGCGCCCAGCCCCAAATGACGCAGGCCGGACTGCGCCGCCCGCTCCGCAAAGGCGGATTGCCAGCCGCCCCCCGCCTCCGCGCGGCGCGCTGGCCACGCGGCAAAGGCCAAAACCGCGCAGATAAAAATTACCGCCGCGCGTTTTTTTGAGGCGGCCAGCAGCGCGCGCCAGTCTTTAAACAAAAGCAGAATTGCAAGCCCGAACGCCGCGCCCAGCCACGAGGAGCGCGCCGCGCTGACGGCCATATAAACCGCAAAAATAATGACTGCCGCGAAGTAAAAGCATAAAAAAATCTTCCCGCGCGCCTTAAGGAATTTGAGCAGAGCCAAAGGCAGAACCAGCGCGATATACGACGATAAGAAATTGGGATTGCCGAAGGTTGAAATCGCTCTGCCGCCGAACTGGTAATTAATATTTATCCGCCAGAAAATCTCATAGCCAAGGTTCTGCATGATTCCGTAAACGGCGGCAAGAAGCGCGGCGGCAAGCAGAAGGTCGCACGCGGCAGCGCCGTTTTTGAGGGCTTTGAGGCACAGCCACACGCCCGCGCCCCAGACGAGCAAAGCGTAAACGTCAAAAAGCCCTTCCATTTTAAACGCGGGGAAGAGAAGCCACGCCAAAGCCCAAAGCGCAAGCGCGGGGGCGGCGTCAAAAATTCGTTTATCACCGCCGTCATGCGGCGCGAAGAACTTCGCGGCCATCCAGCCGGCGAGCGCGTTTGTAAACAATATATGGCCGCGCCTTAAAAATTCCGACTGCAAAGCCGGCGCGGCGGGCGAAGTCAAAATATTTACCAGCGTTGAAAGCAGCGCAATGCAGATAAAAGCCAGAAACCAGAAATCCGCCGAAGTATAAACGAGATTCACGCGCCCCTCGCAGCAGACGCGCGCCGCCCACAGCGCAAGCAGCGCGCCGGCGGAACACGCCAGCGTGAAAGTCTGTATATTAAAAGGATTGCGCGTAAAATCCGTAAGGAAAACCAGCGGCGCGGCAAAAACGCAAAGCGTGAAGAAAATTTTGTATAAAAGGTTTAAGATATTTACGGTTTTGGTATTCATAAAATTTTTTGGTACGGCTAAAACTCCAGCGCTGCGACTTTATTTTTTCCCCTTTACGAAAAGGAGAAAATGAGGTAATTACGATTTAAAACCTTCTGCCCCCTTTGGGGGAAGTGGCCCACGGCGTAGCGTAGTGAAGCCGGGGCCGTAGGGGGGAATAAAGCCGTTATTTATTCTAAAACTACAACAGCCATTTCCCTCCACCCCCGAAGGGACAATTGTCCCTTCAGGTACTCCTCCCAATGGGAGGAGAATAAATACGAACGTCCGGCACTTCCCCTAATAGGGGAAGAACGCGTGGGTTCTCTCCATTATCAGGGTATTCACCTCTACAACCCTGCCGCAGCCGCAATGCTTTTGAGATGCCGCGCGGCATCGGCATTGGCGCGGTGGCGCTGCAGATATTCTTCTTCCTCCACACCGTCGGGGCCCTGTATATATTTTTGCAGCCAGTCATACGCGCCGCGCGGATTGCCACGCGCAAGCTCAACATTGGCAAGCTGGAAGTAAATATTTTCAAACACAGGGTCAAGCGCGAGCGCGGCCAAAAAATTCTCATGCGCGGCGGCGAGCAAAGCGGGCTGCGCGGTCTTTTTTGCCGTCTCAAGCTGCAATGCGCCCCAGTTGTAATAGAGCAGCAGTTCCTGCGGGTTTAAGGCGCGCGCGGCGGCAAAATCACGCTCGGCGCGTTCATAATCGTTTAAAACCAGACCGGGCCCGTCGCCGTCGGCGGGATTGTTTACGCGCGTCATATCAAGCCGCTGTGAAAACATCAGCGCACGGAAAGCCCAAAGGCTGCTGTTGAACCTGTCCGCCTTTATCGCGCGGCCGTAGTAAACCGCCGCGCCGCCAAAATCATCGGCGGCGGCAAACGTGCCCGCGATTGCAGTGTAATTGCCGGATTTCATGCAGCCCCAGCCCGCATATATCAGCCCGCACGCGGCGCACAAAATTATGCACGGCAATACCCTGCCGCATTTGAAAATTGCCGCCGCAAAAAGCGCAACCCCGCCGCCCGCAGCCGCCAGCGCAAAGACCCAGCACAGCAAAAACATCAAAGGACGCGCGGCGCCAAGGCCCTCAGTCATACCTGCGAAACTCACTAGTATCAACGCGGCCGCCGCCGCGAAGACAATGCACGCGGCACAAGCGCAGATATAAAATAATGCGCCACGGCCGCCGGCCGCGCGCGCCGGCTGATCAGCGGCGGCTTCCACGTCTTCCGCGCAGGGCCCGCAGGTTAAATTGAAAACCGCGCCCGCGAACAGGGCCGCAAAATATCCCGTGGACGGCAGGTACAGGCTTACGTCAACAAAATTATGTATGTATATTGAAGCCAGCGCCAGCGCGTAAGCCAGCAGCAAAAAAGCCCGCTGCTTTTGGCGCGCGCCGGCGGAGCGGAAGTCGTACTCTTTCAGTTTCTTATAAACGCCGCGCGCCAGCGCAAACGCCGCCCACGCGAAAAGCGCAAAGCCCGCCGCGCCGAGTGTGCACAGCGTTTCAAGATAATAATTTTCCGCGTGCTGCGTCTGCATGTCATGCCGGTTTTCTATATAAAAAATCTGCGGTTTTTTGAAGCGCGCATATTCTATAAAAAACGAACCCGCGCCATAGCCGAAAACCGGCTTGCGGGCGAACATCTCCAAAGCGGAGCGCCACGTATAAACGCGGAAGTCAAAAGACCGCGCACGCTTAAGGCCGTAATAAACGCTCAGCCCGCCGGCCAGCAGCAGCGCGGCCAAAGCAAGCGCGGCGGCGCGCGTTTTATGGCGCGCGTAAAACCCGCCGAAGCGGCTTAAATAAACCGGCACGAAAACCGCCGCGCTGACACCCAGCGCGAGCCACGCGCCCTTACTCTCCGTAAAAAAAATATTTATCAAACCGGCCGCGATAATCGGCAGCAGCTTTTTATCGCGCGTCTGCAAAAAACGCGCGGTTATTATAACGAGGGCAAACAGGCAGAAGTCCGCAAAAAAGTTGGGATTTGAAAAAGTGGAAAATATGCGCCGGCCAAAGAAATCCGTCCAAAAAAGAGGGTCCGCGCCGGCGATGATATAATTATTTATAATCTGCAAAATGCCGTAGCCGAAGGCAATGGCGGCCGCCGTTATTATGAAGGAAATAATCCGCCCCAGCCCGCGCGGCCCGCAGCCAAAAGCCGCCGCCGCGAAAACCGCCGCGCAGCACAGGAAATAAATAAAATTCTCCCACCGCCCAGCGAAATGCGGCATGCAGAAATACGAAAGCAGAATATAAATAAACAGGGCCGCGAAGGGCAGAAGGGGTTTCCAATTCCAGCCGGCGGGAATTTTTGCGCCGCGGCAGCAAAAGCCGCAGGCCAACAGGCCGGCCGCGCCCGCCGCTGCCGCGCGCAGCAGAAAGATTTTGATTTGCGCGCTGTCCTGCGTGTGTACAAAGAAAGCCAGCGTTATCAGCAGGCCGGCCGCGCCGAGCCAGTAAGAGAGAAGACGGCCCCAGAGGTCTTCGGGAGCCCCGGCAGGGGCGGATAAGGCGGGTTTATTTTTTTTTGCCATAAACGGAATACCTGACGAAAATACGGCAATGAAAAAAGCCGAGAATGGGATTCGAACCCACGACCTGCCGCTTACGAAGCGGCTGCTCTACCAGCTGAGCTATCTCGGCATTATGTTTTATATTTTACCAATTTTGCGTGATTATTGCTATCTGTGTGCCGTCTTCACTTTGCCGCCAAATCCGGCGCTGTCTGTTTTTTACTTCTGTCCCTCATTGGGACGGCCCGCTTTGTTTTCATTCTGCCCCCTTTGGGGGAAGTGGCCCGCGGCGCAGCGGCCCACTTTTTTCTCTCCCTCTCCCTTCGTGATGG
>JAISDW010000052.1 GCA_031264445.1 Elusimicrobiota bacterium | reverse complement strand
TCTGGGCAACGGGTGAGGAAGAAAGCCCGCTCTTTTACTTCAATATTCTCATCTCAACGGCTTTCGCCATAGGCGCGGTTATAGCCGATAATCTTTTGGCGATGCTGTTCTTCTGGGAGGGTTTGCTGATAACGCTTTACCTTTTCCTTATGCCATATAATAAACAGACCGCGCTGAAAGCCTTTCTTATTAACGCGGCCGGGGATGTCGTGTTGCTTGCCGGCATATGCCTGTTTTACGCAAAATCTCATTCATTGCTTTATACAAGCCTTATAGGTGAAAACTTTTGGATTTTCGCGCTTATTTTTTGCGGCGCCTCGGCAAAAGCCGGCGCTTTTCCCTTCCACAGCTGGATAGCACCCGCCGCCAAAGACGCGCCCTTTTCTTTCCTCGCAATGATGCCCGCCGCGGCGGAAAAACTTCTGGCAATTTTCCTGCTGGGCAGGATATTTACGGTTTTATTCCCCGTGCCGCCCGATATGGCGCGCGTTTTCGTGTGCATAACGGGCGCGGTTACGGTTTTTATCTCCGCCGCGCGTATGCTTACATTGAAAAATTTACGCGGGCTTTTGGCCTGGGCGGTGGTAATGCAGATAGGCCTCTTTATAACGGCCCTGGGCGCAAGATTTATAACCGAAACCGATATTTCCTATATCCTCAACCACGGCATTTTTAAAGCCGCGCTGCTGGCATGCGCTTTCTTTACGGCCGGCGCTTTAAACAAGGCTTACGGCGGCATTGACGCCGCAGCGCTGCGCGGCGCCGCCAAAACCGATATCCCGCTTTTTGCCGCGCTGTTTATATGCGTTTTGGGGCTTGCGGGCGTAAGCCTTGTTGACATTCTGTTTATCCCCAATGCCGCGCTTATTGACTGTTATGAAACAATGCCCATGCTTGCCGCCGTGCCGGCGGCCGCCGCGCTGGCGACGCTTTTTGCTTTCGGCAAAGTGCTGCTGGCCATGCTGCAAAAAACGCATAAAACGGCGCAGCCTGCAAGTTTGCAAAGGGCGATTGCTCTGGCGGCTTTGGCGCCGGTGCTTTTCTTTACTTTCGGGTTTGAGCTTTCCGCTGAGCGTCTTTTCGCGCCGCATTTTGCGGGCGTGCATACCGGCGCCGTTTCCGTGGTCTGCCTGATATTGCTGCTGGCGGGCCTGCTTTTGGCCGCCAAGGCAAAACAGCCGGCTTATAAATTTAAATATGATACTTATGACTGCGCAAAAGCAGTAATTTCCTTCTGCGCGGATATATTGTTTATGGTTGACAGGGTTATGGATAAACTTTTTGATTATCTGCCTTCGCAGATTGTAAAAAATACGGCGCGGGGCCTCTCCAAAGCCCACCGCGGCAATACGCCGCAGTATATAATTTGGGCCGCCGCGGGCATAGCGGTTTTCATAATTCTGGCATGGGGAGGGCTTAAATAATGATTCCGGCTGCTTATTTCTTTATAATTATTCCCCTGGCCGCGGCCGCAGTCTGCGCGTTTTTGAATAAAAAACAGGCCGCGCCCGCAATTTTGGCAAATATCGTGCTGGCCTGCGGATTAGTTTTCGGCCTTACGGCTTTTTCCAACAACATGGGGCAGGATTGGTTTTACGGCCAGGCGGTTTTATCGTCTTTTATGACGATAATTATATATCTTGTCGCCCTGGCGGTGGCGTTTTTTGCCGCTTTCGCGGCGAGCACAAAACGGCGCGGCAGCTACTTCGCCATGCTGCTTGTTATTACGGCCGGCATGGCGGGCGTGGTAAACGCGGCGGACTTCTTTACGCTTTATGTTTATCTTGAGGTTGTTTCAGTATGCTCTTATGCTTTAATCTCTTTTTATAACCGCCCAAAGAGCACCGAAGGCGCGATAAGATATTTTTATCTCTCTTCCATCGCTTCGGCAATACTGCTGTTTTCAATATCGCTGCTGATGGTTTACGCGGGCGGGACTTCGTACGAAACCCTTACGGCGAAAATACTGGCTACGCAGGGCAATCCCGCGCCGCTAAATATAATTTTGGGCATTATGGCGCTGGCTTTCATGATAAAAGCGGGCCTGTTTCCCTTCCACAGCTGGACGCCGGACGCTTATGAATCCGCCACCAGCCCCGTTTCCGCGCTGCTGGCGGGTATAGTAACAAAAGTCGTGGGCACTTACGCGCTGATGGTTGTGTGTATGCTGCTTTCAATAATAAACTTCGGGATAGCGGATAATCCCGTCGGGCGCGCGGTAATGTGGTTCGGGCTTGCTTCAATACTGTTCGGCGCGCTGAACGCGCAGGAGCAAAAAGATTTCAAACGTATGCTTGCTTATTCCAGCATAAGCCAGATGGGATATATCACCATAGCCGCCGCGCTGGCGACGCCGCTTGCCATGGCGGGCGCGCTGTTCCACATGTTTAACCATGCCACTTTTAAAGCTTTGTTATTCTTCGCGGCAGGCAGCGTCAAACGCGCGACGGGCAGTACGGAAATTGATTCCATGTCCGGCCTGCAGGCCAAAATGCCTTATACTTCGCTTACCGCCAGCATAGCAATGCTTTCCACTGCCGGCGTGCCGCCGTTCTCCGGCTTTTGGAGCAAACTTTTTATCATTGCCGCGCTCTGGCAGGCCGGTTTCCGCGGTATGGCGGCCGTGGCTTTGTTCGCCAGCGTGCTGACTCTGGCTTATTTCCTTAAACTGCAGCGCGGGATGTTCTTCGGCAAACCTTCAGATAATATTAAAAACGTCAAAGAGCGCGGGGCGGGCTTCCTTATACCGTGCTTTGTTTTCGCGTTCATAATTATAGCCGCTGGGCTTTATTTCCCGCTCATTTATGATAATTTCCTAAGTCCGTTTATAAGGGTATTACAATGAGTTTACATTTATTTCTGGTAGCCGGCATGATAATCTGCTCGCTCGCCGCGGTTATGGCAAAGCGCACGATACACGCGGCGATACTTCTGGCGCTGCTGAGCATACTGCTGTCGGCGGTTATGTTTACCGCAAACGCGCCGTGGGCCGGCGTGTTTGAACTTTCGGTCTGCGCCGGGCTGATAACGGTTTTATTCGCCGCTGCTGCAAGCATGATAGGCAGGGGCGAAAGCTATGCAAAAAGGGAAGCTAGAATCTTCCTCTGGCTGCCTTTGGCGCTGCTGGTCTTCGGCCTTATTGTGTGGGGCGTTGCCGGCCCCGTTTTTGCGCCGCTATTTAACGCTGTTAAGCCGGCCGCAGGCGCGGGCGCGCTTATGAGCGCAGGCGATATAATATGGAAGCTGCGCCTGCCGGATTTGCTGGGGCAGTTATGCATTTTCGTCGCCGGCGTACTGACCGTGCGCACAATACTTGGGGAGGGTAAAGATGAATAGCCTTTTTACGCCCGAAAATCTGCAGTTTAACTATTTTGCCGCTTTGATGATGTTTTTTATAGGCGTTTATACGATGGCAGCATCCCGCAATCTTATAAGGCTGCTCATAGGGCTGGAAATTACTTCCAAAGGCTGCATGCTCGCTTTTTTGGCGGCGGGCTGCGCGGCGGGCAATATAAACGCGGCGCAGGCGCTGCTTATGATAATGATAAGCGTTGAAGCCGTGGTGGTGGCCGTCGGCCTGGTGCTTATTATACGCGCCTTCCGCCAGCAGGGCAATATTGACCCTACCAAGCTGAGCGGGCTTAAGGGATAATTTTGTTTATATAATCAAACAAGGAGAGTGTTTATGGAAGAAATCATTATATTTACAATATTCATCGGGTTTGGCTCGGTATTCGTATTATGGCTGATATACCTGATACTGAGTTTGAGGCGCATTGTCCCCACAAACCACGTGCATATAGTCCAAAGGGCCCGTAAAGCGACCTCTTACGGCAAAAACAGCCCCGCCGGAAATAAATATTACGAGTTCCCCTCGTGGCTGCCTTTCATTGGCGTTACCGTAGTGAGCTATCCGATATCGGTTTTTGATATTGACTTAGCGAATTATGAAGCATATGACCAAGGCAGGCTGCCGTTTGTCGTGGACGTAAAAGCGTTTTTCAGGATAGATAATTCCGACGTGGCGGCAAGCAGGGTTTCTTCTTTTGACGAACTGCAGAGGCAGCTTACCGATATCGTGCGCGGCGCGGTGAGGAGCCTGCTCGCCAAATCGGATTTGGAAAGCATTATGTCCGAGCGCAGCATTTACGGCACTAAATTTACGGAAGAAGTAACCCCGCAGCTTGAAGCGTGGGGCGTTGTGCCGGTAAAAAATATTGAGCTCATGGATATCAGGGATACAAAAGAAAGCAGGGTAATTGAAAATATCATGGCCAAGAAAAAATCCCAGATAGAAATGGAATCCAGGACGGAAGTCGCCTCCAACAAAAAGAAAGCCGAACAGGCCGAAATTGAGGCTTCAAGGGAAATCGCGCTCAAGCAGGAATCGGCTAAACAGGACGTCGGCATAAAACAGGCCGAGGTTGAAAGAACCGTCGGCATAGCCAAAGAAAAGGCGTTTCAGGATATTACGGAACAGGCCAAAGTCACGGCTGAAAAAGATATGGCCGTTGAAAAGGTAAAGCAGGTCCAAACGGCCCAGATTAAAAAAGAGGCAAACATAGTAAAAGCGGAGGAAGAAAAATCCGTCGCCGAAATCAGCGCCGAAGCCACCAAAAAAGTCTTTATCGTTGAAGCGGAAGGCAAAAAACAGGCCGTTGAACTTGAAGCCGGCGCCGCGCTTGTGGCAAAACAACAAGAAGCCCAGGGCATTGAGGCGGAAGGTTTGGCCGTCGCCGTAGCGATACGCGAAAAGGAGCTTGCTTCCGTCACCGCGCAGGTTACGCTTGCCGAAAAGGTCGGCGCGAACGAGCCTTACCAAAAATATCTTATCGGCGTGAGGCAGGTTGAAGCGAACGAAAAAGTCGGTATAGAGCAGGCTAAAAACCTCGGCAGAGCGAATATAAAAATTATCGCAAACGGCGGCAGCGTTGAAAGCGGCGTCAAATCGGCCGCGGATATTTTTACCACCGCAAAGGGCGGGCTTGGCCTGGCTAGCGCGCTTGAAGGCTTGAAAGGAACTGAAGCCGGCGAAAAGCTTGTTGAAGGCATAGCCGGTTATTTAAACGCGAAAAAAAAGGATAAATAAATTAACGGAATTATGCCCTTATGCCGTCATTGCGGGCGCGCAATTCCAGCGCGTGAAGCTGGGTCGTCAATGACGACATAAGGCCGGATATAAATTTATCGGAAGGTAATATATTATGAATAATTTGCTGCTTTTGCCCCCTATTTGTTTTGTTATAGTGATGTTCACCGTGTGGGGTATGGCAAAACTGTTGTCAATGCTGGCCATGGCGCCGGCCGCCACGCACGAAGCCGGCAAGGAAGACGCCTATGCCTGCGGCGAAGTCTATGAAAATAAGAGGATAGAGCCTGATTACGGCGCATTTTTCAGTTTCGCCGTTTTCTTTACCATTATTGACGTCGCCGGTCTTATGATTGCGACCCTTGCGGCGGCAAATTTCAGCGCGGCGGTATTTGCGGCGGCGCTGGTTTATATCATAGCGGTCTTTGCAGTACTGGCAATATTGTACTCAAAATAATATTATTGAAAATCAGGCGGATTTTTGTATAATTTTAATATTTTTAATAACAGCCAAAAGATTTTTATGAAAAATAAAAACACAGTTAAAGTGATAGAATCTGTCTGTCTGTCTGTCTGTCTGTCTGTCTGTCTGTCTGTCTGTCTGTCTGTCTGTCTGTCTATAAACTAATTTCTTGTTTTTTTCTCTCTTTTGTAAAGAGAGAGGGAGACTTATGG
>JAISDW010000011.1 GCA_031264445.1 Elusimicrobiota bacterium | reverse complement strand
TTGCCGCCCGTGACGAGATAATAAATAACTGCGAAATAGGCTACCCGCCGTATTAATTTTTCAACAGGTTTGCCGCCGCGCCGGAGGATTTCCGGAAGATTTAATTAAACAATGCGCGGACGCGGATATTTTTTAATTCTGCCCCCTTTGGGGGAAGCGGCCACGGCGCAGCGAAGCGACGTCGGGGCCGTAGGGGGGATGAAAGTTATTATTTTTTTCTAAAACTACAACAGCCATTTACCCCGCTTTTCCCAAACCCCCTCCCTAACCCTCCCCCGCGCAAGCGGGAGAGGGGAAGAAAAAGAGGCCCTCTGCCTTAATTCCCCTCCAATGGAGGGGTGCCACGGCGCAGCGCAGCGAAGACGGGCGAAGCGAAGGCGGGGACGGGGTGGTTAAGAGAGGGCCTCTTTTTTCACCCTCTTCCTTAGTGCTGGGCGGGTTCTCTTTTTTCTCTCCCTCTCCCTTCGTGATGGGAGAGGGCGGCGAACGCAGTGAGCGGGTGAGGGTGGATATAAAAAATCCCGGCTATATATTCCAGTTGTTGAACCAGCAATAATGGGTGGCGTTGCCTACGGCCGTAAATTTGGACGCGTCGTTTGTGCCGCAAATTAACTCGCAGAGTTTCTTGCCCAAAGACGAGCTGTCCGCATATCTGCACGTATATTTGCCATTCTCGGGTCTCGGCGGTAAAGGGGACGAAAGATATATATTTTTACTATCTTTGCCCTCCACGTGATTACCTACAAAGTGATTTCCATAATTCAGGCGTATTTCTAAATTCTTGTATCTTAGAGCACCGTATGAGCTAATGCTTGTTCTTGGCAAAGTAATATCCAAAGCGTCCCAGTCGTTTATATCCGGATATTTGCCGTGAGTCAGATAATATATTTCAGTGGCGTCATTAACAGCTTTTAATATGGTGAATTGTTCCGCGAGTTTGGCTTTTGCAACGGCAAACTGATACTGCGGCAGAGCGATTGCGGCCAAAATGCCGATTATCAAAACAACGACTAATAATTCAATTAGAGTAAAACCTTTTTTGCCGATATTCATGTGCTTATCCTCGGGAGTTTAGTTATATGCCTACATAGTTATATACCAAAATCAATTTGCCCGCGCAAGAGGTAAACGCAAAAATCCCCGCGTATTAAATATGCGGGGATTTTTGCTAGGGAACTGTTCTACTTTATCAATAAATTTTTATCAACCGCTTTTAAAACCGCGTCTATTTTTTGTTTTGTCTCCGGCGCGAGCGGGCCCAAAGGCAGCCTCACCCCGCTTGAGCAGAGGCCCAGCTTCTCCAGCATATATTTGCAGCAGGTGGGGTTGACTTCGTAAAAACTCGCGTCTACAATATCGTAAACCGCGCGGAAAACCAGTATGGCCTCCTGCGTTTTGCCTTCGCAAAACAAGTTGTAAATTTTTACGAAAGCAGGTGAAAACGTATTTGAACCGGCCGATATTACGCAGCGGCTGCCCATGCCCAGGAAAGCGGGCCATAAATCGTCATTGCCGCAAATATAATTGAGCCGCCCGCCCCCGAACTTCACGGCCATTTGCGTTATGTGCGCGATATCATAATCTGATTCCTTCACCGCTTTAATAGCCGGCACTGCGGCAAGAAGTTCTTCGAAAAATTTTACGCTTAATTTCTGCCCCGTCCTGCCCGGGATATGGTAAAGCACTATCGGCAGGCCGGCTTTTGCGGCGGCGGTATAATGCGCTATCATGCCGCTCAAATTTGGCTTATTGTAATAAGGCGTGACGACCAAAACCGCGTCGGGCCCGTATTTGGCGGCGGTTTCAATATTCCTGAGCGTCGCGTTTGTATTGTTTGTACCCGCGCCAATAATTATTTTGGCCTTCCCGTTGATTTTCTGCGAGGAGAATTTTATTATTTCCTCTTTCTCCGCATCAGTCAGGGCGGCGGTTTCCGCCGTGGTGCCCAGCAGCACAAAACCGCTGACGCCGGCGGCCAGGTGCCTGTCTATCAGCGTCTCCAAAGCCGAGAAATCAATTTTATCATCCTTAAAAGGCGTTATTAAAGCCGGCAGAACTCCTTCAAACATAGGGCCTCCAGATTATACCTCTCACCATTTCCTTCTCCCGAAGGCGTGAGAGGGAAGTATATCTGAAATAAATTGTATCATTTTATTTGTATAATTTATTAACCCCGCACGCACGCGGGCGAACGGAGGTTTTTTAATATGGAAGAAAATAATACTGCCAATGATTTGCCGGCCGAACAACAGCCGGAGGGCGCGCATTACGGCGGCCCCGCGCCGCAACCGGAGCCGCAAGACGCCGCGCTCCCGCCGGAAGAAGACAATAACAAAAGCCTTAAAATATGGCTGGGTTTGCTCACGTGCATATTTTCCGTCTCAATGCTGAGCGGGCTTTATATAATCTTTTACGGCGGCGCGCCGCGGCAAGAAACCGCAGCGGCGGAAGAAGGCGCCGGCAAGAATAAAATACTGTTTATCCCCGGGCTCACGGCGCGCGCGGAAGAAGGCGCCGCCGTCATAAAAATCCGCGGCTCAATACAGGAAGGCTCCGAAAACGGTTTCACCGCGCTGCAAAGCGCGTCTTCCGTCGCCAGGCGCATAAGAACTCTGGCGGATAAAAAAGAAATAAAAGCCCTGCTGCTTGATATCAATTCCCCGGGCGGCACAGTGGCGGCCGTGCAGGATATTTACGACGCCGTTTTATACTTTAAATCCAAAGGCAAGCCGGTTGTGGCCCTTATGCGCGACGTGGCGGCCAGCGGCGGATTTTATATAGCCATGGCGGCCGACAGGACGATAGCCCAGCCAGGCACAATGACGGGCTCAATCGGCGTGATTCTGCAGGCGGGAAATTTTGAAGGCCTGCTGGATAAAATCGGCGTGAAATTCGTGCCCATAAAATCCGGCAGGCACAAAGACATCGGCGCTTTTTACCGCCCCATGAGCGAGGAAGAAACCGCACTCCTGCAGGAGATGATTGGCGAAACCTACCAGCAGTTTTATAATGCGGTAAGGGCCGGCAGGCCTAATGTAAGCGACTCGGTGCTTGCCGTTTACGCCGACGGGCGCATATTTACGGGCGCGCGCGCAAAAGCGCTGGGGCTTATTGACGACCTCGGCGGGGAAGACAAAGCGCGGGAATACCTGTCCGCCCTGACAAATATAAAGGACATTAAAATCCTGCAGCCGCGCGTCAATGACTTTTTTGACATGCTCGCGCTGAGCGCGGCGGGTATTGACGGCAGGCTCTCGCTCGCCAAAGTGGAAGAGCTCGCCTCGCCCAAAGTATCTTATCTGTGGACTTTATAAAGGCGGTTTTTTATGAACCTTTTTAATATTGTCTTTGATTTCGCGCTAAATCCGGCGCGCGAAATAAATAAAATCATGCAGGAGCGCAGGCTGGGTTTGGCGCTGCTCGGGTATTTTACCGGCGCGCTGAGCCTAATGATGATGCTTGCGCTTGAAAACGGCGGCGCAAAACCCGCGGTTTTTACGGCGGGCGCGGCGGGATTTTTGTTTTTTAATTTATGCGCGGGGTTCTTCTTTGCGTCCTCGGCGCATTTATTTTTGGAAATTACCACCGGCAAAGGCCGCGCGGCGGGATTGTTTGTTTTGATAGGGCTTTCGGAATTCACAAAAACCCTTCTGGCCGCTTTCGCGCTGTGCGCGGCGGCCGTGCCGCAGCTGGCCGCGCTGCGCGCGGCAATTGTGATAGCCGTCTTAATCCTGCAGCTTTTTGTGATTTTATTCATGATGCACCACGCTTACGGGCTTTCCAAAACGGGCACGTTTTTCGCGCTGGCCGCATCTTTGATACCTTCGGTGGTCAGCCTGCTTACGCTCGGCGTTTTGTTTATCGGATTTATCTTCTGGATGATTTTCAGGTGACGTGATGGAAACGGTTTCCGTCAAAGAAATGCAGGCGCGTGAGGCCGCTTTATTTAAAAGCGGCCTCAATGCCGATTTGCTGATGGAAAACGCAGGCCGCCTTTGCGCGCAGGAAATCCTGAACGATTACTTCCGCCCGTTCATGGAAGAGCAGGCGACGGTCTTCTGCGGCCCGGGCAATAACGGCGGGGACGGCCTCGTGCTGGCACGCCGCCTGGCGGAATACAGAGTGCCGGTTGTGTGTTATATAATCCCGCCCGCAAACGGCGAATATAAAGAACTTGTTATGCGCAATTTAAAACGCGCTTTCGTGTGCCATGTTTCAGTAAAAGAAATTGATAATACGGCCACGCTTAAAAAAGCCGCCGCAAAAACTTATGTGGCGGTTGACGCGCTGCTGGGCCTTGGCGCGGCCGCGCGCGCAGGCGGCGGGCTTATACAGGAAGTTATTGACATCATTAATACATGCCGCAATATCGTGAGCATTGACGGCCCCACCGGACTTGGTATGGACGACGCGCGGCCCTACCTGCCGCGCCCGGTGCGCGCTAACGCCACATATACTTTAGGCTTTGCCAAAAAAGGACTTACGCTGAAAGAAGCCGCGCCTTATACGGGCAGGCTAAGAGTTTTGGATATATTCGGCCAAGTCCGCCGCCATTGCCGCTAAATGCCGCCGTATTTTGGGCTGTTTGCTCTCAAGCAGCGGCAGCAGCCTGCGGCGCACCCAGTTGCGCGTGTAAATATCCTCAAAATTGGTTTCGTCGTCAATAAAAGATAAATTGTGAGCTTTGATATAATCCAAAACTTCGCTTCTGGTTATGCACAGCAGCGGGCGGACGATTTGCAGGCGGCCCAAAGCGCGCCGCGCCGGTATGCCCAGCAGGCCTTTTGCTTTCGTGCCGCGCAAAAGATTAAGCAGTATGGTTTCAACATGGTCGTCAAGATGGTGGCCCAGCGCAATTTTGCCACAGCCCAGTTTTTTTGCCGCCTCCCCGAAGGCTTTATAGCGCGCTTTGCGGGCGGCGTGCTCGGTGCTTAATTTTTCTCTGCGGGCGAGAGCTTTAACATTAACTTTTTTCAGTACGAAAGGCACGCCCGATTCCGCGGCAATCCGGCGCGCAAAATCCGCGTCGCGCGCGGCCTGCGCGCGCAGGCCGTGGTTCACGTGGCAGGCGTAAACTTCAAAATGCCCGCGCGAAGCGAGCTGTTTTAAAAAATGCAGCAGCGCGGCGGAATCCGCCCCGCCGGAAAGGCCGGCCAACACTTTGTCCTTTGGTTTAAAGAAAGCGTTCGCGCGCTCAAAGCGTATAAGATTCTGCCATGTGGCGGCTTTAAATTTAAGTTTATCCATATATCCGCAACAACAATAAAGTATAATATAAAAGACGATAATTCATTATAATAAATTATGACACCGAGGATGATATGGCCGAACTCAAAAAGAAAATAGTCGTCGTCGAAGATGAAGTTGATATCCTTGAACTGGTAAACATGATACTTAGCAATGCCGGATACGAGGTTTACCTGTGCGATAACGGGCGCGGCGCCCTGGACCTTATAAAACAAGTCAAACCCCATCTCGTCATACTTGATATGATGTTGCCGGGTTTTGACGGAAAATATATAGTAAAGCAAATGTCCGAGGACGAAGAACTGGTTGATACTGCGGTTATGATAATGTCCGCGCTGGAAGAATCCGAAAAGATGTTCCAGGGATATTCCCAGGTAAGGGATTTCTGCATTAAGCCTTTCCGCACCAGCGTTATGCTGCAAAAAGTAAAAACGCTTATGGGCGACGCATGAACCTGAATTTGCGCTGAGTTCACGCGCCCTGCGGCCTGATTTATTCCCCGCGCCTTTTTTGGGCGCGGGGAATATTT
>JAISDW010000010.1 GCA_031264445.1 Elusimicrobiota bacterium | reverse complement strand
TTGCCGCCCGTGACGAGATAATAAATAACTGCGAAATAGGCTACCCGCCGTATTAATTTTTCAACAGGTTTGCCGCCGCGCCGGAGGATTTCCGGAAGATTTAATTAAACAATGCGCGGCCGCTGGTTAGGGGCGCACGGCAACGGCTAGGCTAATAAATAGATTCCCAGTCGCGCGTGGTAAGCGTGAAGACGACGCGCCGGTTGCAGGCCCTGCCTTCGGGGGAATCGTCCCGCACAAGCGGTTTGCGCTTGCCCAGGCCGTAAGTGGTAATCGCGTCGGAGTAAACGTCCCTGCTGACAAGATAGGCCTTTATCGCGTTGGCGCGCGCTTTGGAAATCCAGTCATTGTAATCGTCGGTACCCACGCTGTCCGTATGCCCTTCGACTATCAGCTTATAGCGGCGGTTGCCCGTCATGAGTTTGGCGATTTTATCCAGCGTCTGGTATGCGCCGCGCTCAAGGATAATGCTGTCAAACTCAAAATCAACACTGGGGATTTTACGGCTGTCGCGCATTTGGTCAATGCTCTGGGCGCGCCATTTCTCCTCGTCGCCGCGCATATAGCAGATGCCGCTTTTGGTGAAGCCGTTTTTTTCTTCCCGCGCGGGCTGCGGGGCCTTCTTCTGCGCGCCGTAGCAGCCGCCAAGCAAAATACAAATAATAAAAACCGGTATAAAGTAAAATTTCATATTCAGGTTCCTCCCGTTGACATTATATTAATTATACACATTTATCCACAAGTTGTTGATAACTTGCAGTTTTTTGGGATTTATTTAATAAAATGGCGCTTTTTCCCTGCCTGCGCCGCGCGCGGGCCCTGCAAACACTCTAAAAACTGTGGATAACCCGCAAAAACTGTTGATAACTCCTACCGCGCGGCTATACAAACCGGCAAAAAACTCCTTTAACCACGCCGCGCGCCCGACGTAAAAAACCGGATAACCCGCAAATACCAAAAATCCGGCCAAATTCCACGCAAAACCGCGCTGACTGTGGATAACTGCCCTAAAAACCGCGGTTATTCGGTCAGTTTAAGCGATGTTTTGAAACCTTTGCCGTAAAAATACAGCGGCCCGCTTATTTTGACCTTTCCCGCTGTGGCGCCCGGGATTATGCTGAGCTCGGCCGCGGCAGGGTCCCAGGCCAAAAACGGCGGCGAAAACTTCAAATCCGCCGGTATATACGAAGCGGCAAAACCGCCTTTAAATTTTACGTCCAGCCACAAAAGCGCGCTGCCGGCGGCTAAGGATATTTTGCCCGCGCCAAGCCTTGGCGTAATGCCGGCAATTGCGGCGGCCGGCGCGTTTAGCCAGCTATAATCATAGGCGGCCCAGGGTTTTATTTCGCACTTTTCCGTGGGCGGGCACGGCGCGCCGGCCGTTACGAAATTGCGCGCGAATTTAAGATTTTTATCTTCAAGCAATTGCTGCAAACGCGCCATATTGCCCAAAGCGCCCGCGGCGGCAATTTTAATATCCGGCGTAAAACCGTCCCCAAGCTGCGGCACTGCCGTGGCGGCATAAAGCGCAACAAAAGCTTTTTTGAAAGACGCACCCGCGCCGGAGGCCAGCATCCCGATAATTTTTAGGCCCATATCGTCCGCGCCCAAAAGGGTGCGCGCCTGCGCGGTATCGTCGGTCTTATAATTGAGGTCAATATATGGCAAAAGCTCGCGAGCCAGGAATGCGCCCGCGTCGCCGCCGCCACTCATGCTTACGACTATCACAACCGCGCCGGCCATATTAGGATTATCGGCAAAATCCGCGCGCGCATACTGCGGGCCGCCTTCATGTTCCAGTATATAAAACGACGGGAAGCGGCCCTGCGCGTCGGCGTAGCCTTCCGGCAGATAGACGCTGAGGCGCGCCCTGTTTTCAAGATATTTTGAAGGGAAGCGCGTAATTACTTCTTCGCCGTCTTTGACGAAGACGCGCATGTCTTCCTTAAGGTCGATGCGGATTTCCTGCGCGCGCATTTTTATAATGTTTTGGCCTTGCGCCAAAACAGGGTTAAACAAAAACAAAACCGGCAGAACGGCGGCAAACGCGGGTATAAATTTTTTCATAATTTTATTATATCATAGTTGACTGCCGAGAGTACAAAAAAACATATGCATAAAAACCGCCGCGGCAGAACTTACGCCGCCGGCCCGCCGGCAAGACGCAACTATGCTATAATAAAATTATGAAAAACATAATTTTACTTCCGCTTTTTTTAGCTTTTACCGCAACGGCCGCGCCCGCGGCCGCGCAAAATTGTTTTGCTTCCAAACAGCAAAAATATGAATACGAGCAGGGCCTTGCCCCCGCGCAGCAGAATGCGCAAATCACCGCGTGCCTGCAGGCCGCCCTGAATCCCGATGATTTTGAGGCTTTTGACGCCGCGGCGGCGGCTTTGCGAAAATCCGGCAATACCGCGGCCGCAACGGGCGATATAATGAAAATTTTCAGGGAAACCAAATCCCCGCAGGCGGCTTTCAGCGCGGCGGCTTTTCTGATTTCCGCGCCCGCCGGCCAATTGCAGCCTTATGAAAAAACGCTTTACACCCTGCTCGCTTCCGGCGCGCCGGATTACAAAAAAACGCTTGCCGTAGCAATGCTTGCCGCCATGGGCGCGGACGCCGCGGGCTATACACCGTTCCTGACGCCCGCGATTGAGGCCAGCGACCCCGTTCTGCAAGCATACGCCGCGGCGGCATATACCGTTTTATCGCCGCAGGCGCAGGGTTTGTATCTGGATAAAATAATTTTCCTTTACGGGTTTGATAAGAATTTCGCGCAGGCGGCTTTCGCGGCAACCGGCCTTAAGGAAAAAGCCCTGCACGCCGCGCTTAAAACCGCGCTAAAAAACGCGCGCGGCGCGGGCCGCGTCTCCGCCATAGAATGGATAGCCGACGCCGGCGACAAAAAACTGCTTGAAGCCGCGCTTGAAGCCAATTATGATACGGACAATACAACTGCGCGGCCGGCGGCCGCGCAGGCGCTGGGGAGCAATTTTGAAATTATGGAAAGCGCGCTGAAAAAGGCTTTAAAAAAGGCGCCGGCGTCTTCAGCCGCGGCAACGGCCGTGATGGCTTATTCTTTAATCGGCGGCAATGCTTTAGGCGATATTGAAACCGCGCTTAAAAGCGGCGATAATAATGAAATATCCAATGCGCTGCGCGTGGTTGCCGCGGTGGCCGGAATACTGGCGGGGGAGCCTTCTTCTTATCCCAACCCGGGGCTTGAGCGGCAGAAACTGCAAAAACTAATCCCCATGTGCGCGCGTATAGACAATGAGGCCAAAAACACGCAGGTAAAAACTTATGCCGCCGCCGCGGTGAAAGAACTGTACAAACTGCTCAACGCGCCTGCCGCGCGGGCTTAGCAGCCTGAGCCGGAGTCAGCCCATCGGCTGCGGCTTTGCGAAAGGGATTGCGCTATCTAGTAGCTCCTCTGATACTGATACCCCTGGTTCTGCGTGGTATTCTGTTGCGCTACTTGCTGCTGGGCCGCTGTCGTTGATGAGACTGTTGTGCCGGCTGCCGTTCCTCCGCCGGAGCTTTGCGTTGAGTTTGACGTTGTGCTGCTGGAGACTACTGATACTGATGAGGAAACTCCTCCGCCGCCGGAGATTGACGCTACTGTCTCTATCAAGCTTATTGCGGGTGGTTTCCTCAGATATTCACAGTTGGTCATTCCTACGGAACCATCAATGCAGAACGTTGTCTGAGTACCGCACGTAGTATTGTTCGTACCGCAGGGTGTATATACTTTTTCACCTTCAATGCAACTTTGGCGTTGGGTGTCGTCGTAGTTACTACTGCTACCAGTACTACTAGCAGTGCTACCGGTACCACAATTACGGTATGTAATAGATGTGCAGTTTGCTACGGCATGGCAAGTGGTGTTGTTGTGTGGGTGCTTAATGATTATAATGCCATTATTGTTCCATTCGCATTTGCCGCCGTTCTCGCCGCAGGCACAAACACAGTTAATCCTTCCTGATGAAGTGGTGTTGTCAGGCCAAGATACGGTTATTGTTTTAGGACCCGTTGTGGTACCGCGCGACGCACCACACTCATTACTATCAATAGGTTGAATTGTCTCCGTCTGGCCAAACGTCAGGGCATAACCGGAAATACCTAACGAACAAAACAAAACAATAAGTAAATATTTTTTCATAATAAGATCTCCTTTTATCTCTATAAACTATTCGCACCCGGATTGCTGAACCCAGTTGCTCGGGCAGCCTTCCCAGTACCATATTTTAGTTTTGCCGGTAGGATTGCCAGCATTATCAACGCAAGTTTCCATTCTCATAGTCGCCCCGTTTATCGCAAGGGTGTTCTGGTTAATATATAGCTCTCGAGTGGCATTGTATTCGGAACATGCTGGAAAGCTTGTTTTACATCTATATCCATAACCACCGAAAGTGCCAGAAAAATAATGTTCTAAACACTCAGGGGGATAGGTATAAATGTCATTGCACGGTTGGCAATAACAATTATAAACTCTAATGTTGTCAATATAACTATCCTCTTCCTTATATAGTTTTCCCTGCATGCCGCAATAATAAATGCCATAAGAAAGATATCTATCACCATTTCCCGCTGTGTATATACCTGATCCATACTGCCAGAAAGGGGCGCAATTAGAGCTTGGAATACATCTACCATATACAGGATCCCATGCCGTGCCGGCAGGACAATCACAACTGCAGGTGGTATCATTCCAGGTCCCCTTCCCGTAGCCCCGCTGAGTGTCTTCAGTTTCACACCCTTCTTTTAAGGTAGTGCCGCTAATAGTAGTATTAGCGTTTTTGCACACACATATTCTTTCTGATTGTGACCATTCCTTATTTGGACCGCAGTCGCATTCGCAGCTGGGCGAGCCGCTTGGGCCGTTCCACGTCCCGTTGCTGTTTGCACACCTTTTGCTGTTTCTTTGGGTGTTTGAACCGCTGTGCCATATGTCGTAATCATCAGGACGACCATTATACGGAAAAGGATTCGCTCCCTCCCATTCTCCGGCTGAATTGCAATCTGTCAGGGCAACATTATTGTAAATGTATTCGGCGCGGCAGTCATTCTTACAGTAACAAGATTTGGTATAGACACCATATACCTGTCCTGCGGGGCACCCGCAGCTACCCCATTGACAGTTAGAGCAGGTCTTCTGCTGCCCGTCAGGGCAGTCGTCCGGGTCTGTATCGCCGTCTTCGCAGGCACAGGGAGTAGCGCAAACATCGTCTATCATCTCCTGACCTGGAGGGCACTCGCACTCGCCCCGATTTGGGGTCCATGTTGCAGTAACAGGATTTGATGTGTTAACGCAACTGTAGCTTATGCTGCGGCTCCCCGTACCTCCGCAGGTTTCTGTTTTATCCCCCTGTTGTGCCTCCGTACAACTTCCCCATTGATAATTACTGCCGCAGGTTTGCGTACCGCATGTCCCACATGTTTGTATATCGCCCGGGTCACATACTCCTTCTCCCGTACATTCTCCCCATGTACAATTTGTACACTTTCTGCTGCCTCCGCGTATACACCCGTTTGTGTTTGGCGTATCACCAGGGCTGCACACTCCCTCTCCGCTGCAGCTGCTTCCCCAGTGATAATCATCTCCGCATGTCTTTGTCCCGCAATTACCGCATGCTCCCGTCAGCCCGGGATTACATTCTCCGCATTCGCACGTGTCCGGGTTTTGAAATCCGCTTGCGCATGTATTCTTACAGTGGCATACGTCATCCGCGCTGCCTACCACGCTTCCAAAGCTTTCGCATATACTACCAGTACACCCCAACCCTTCTTTGCTGTAGCTGGCGGACATCGTAAACTTCACCCCGCCTTTATCGTATTCCGCCGTTAAACATTCTTTTTGATTATCTATCTTCACAGTATAGTCGTTTATCGTGATGCTTGTTCCATTGGCGTGCTCGGCGGCTTTATTATTTGTAAGCTGGCCCATGTCTGCAAAATTATTATAATACCCGCGGGTGCGCACATACTGAGTGACTTGTTTAGTGCGTACTATTTCAAGCAGGTTTATGGCTTCAACGGCACGCGCCTTGCTTATTGCCTTAGTATATAAAGGATAAGCTATTGCCATGAGTACAGCTATTACAAGGACAATTACGAGGACTTCGGTGAGAGTGAAACCGCGGGAGAGATAATTAAAAGGCGATTTTAATTTGTTGTGATTAAAAAACATACGGTAGCTCCTATGAAGAAAATAAATAGTCCTTAGTATTTATAGCATAAAGATTTCCGGATTTGCAAGAGATAATTTATATATTCTCCTCCCAATGGGAGGAGTACCCCGCCATAGCGAGTCACGGCTAGCGTAGCGAAGACGGGCGAAGCGAAGGCGGGGGGTGGAGGGTAATGATTGTTGTAAAACAAAGAAATAACGACATAATATAATAACAACTTTCATCCCCCCTACGGCCCCGGCTTCGCTTCGCTGCGCCGTGGGCCACTTCCCCCAAAGGGGGCAGAATAAAAAATAAAAGGGAGAGGGTAGAGGTCTCTCTTTACCACCCCGTCCCCGCCTTCGCTTCGCTACGCCGCGGCCACCCCTCCAAGGGAGGGGAATTAAGGGTGAGGCTTTCTTTCTATTCCCCTCTCCCTTTTTTATCTTTTCCCGCTCCCGCTTTGGGAAGGCTTAAATTATTTCCCCTCTCCCTTCGTGATGGGAGAGGGTGGCGAACGCAGTGAGCGGGTGAGGGTGGAAATTTTCTTATCTTTTTTATAAAGAGATTATCAATAAGTTTCTTATACTAAAGAGAGAAAGCGACTACGCCAGACGCTATGACGATAAATGGCGGCCGGCGCAGATATTCTCTATACCGCTGTTGATACCATTTTGGTACCATATATAAATATGAAAGTCTGTAAATTTTACGGCATAACGATTGCGCTGCTCGCGGCCGGCGCGGCGGTAAGCATTCTCGGTTTCGGCGGGGCAGAGGGCGCAATACTCAAAATGCGCGTCTTCAAAACGCTCAGCGCGGCTTTGTGCGGCGGCGCGCTGGCGGCCGCGGGCGTGTTGCTGCAAAACCTGCTGAAAAACCCGCTGGCGGATCCTTATATTCTGGGCACTTCATCCGGCAGCACGCTGGGGATTGTTATCGCGGGTATGCTGGGGTTTACGTATTTCGGCGCGGGGTATTATCTTTTTATAGTCGGCGGCGCGTTTTTCGCTTCGCTGATTGTGTGCCTGCTGGCTTACGGCAGGGGCCGCGGCTCCGCCGTTAAAGTTATACTGGCCGGCATTGCGGTAAATATATTTTTGAGCGCAATAGTAATGCTTGCGATGTTTTTATACAGGCAGGCTTATTTTTCAACGCTGAGTTTTATGCTGGGCACAGTTAGCGAACGCCCGCACTTCGTGCTTGCCGCATCCGGCGCGCTTATCGCGGCGGGCTTTGCGCTGGCTTTGCCGCTTGCGCGCGCGTGCGATATTTTATCGCTGGGCGAGCTGCGGGCGCAAACGCTGGGCGCGGATATAAAAAAACTGCGCTACGGCATTTTGCTGGCCGTCGCGCTGCTGGTGGGAGGCGCCGTGGGCCTCTGCGGGGCGATAGGTTTTGTGGGTTTTATCGTGCCGCATATCGCGCGTTTGCTGACGGGGCCCAAAGTCAGGGGTTTATTGTTTGCGTCTTTCCTCCTCGGCGCGGCCTTCCTGGTGGATATGGAAGTGCTCAACCGCCTGCTGTTTTACCCGCGGCAAATGCCCGTGGGCGTTTTGTGCGCCTTAAGCGGCGCGCCGTTTTTCATCTGGGTTCTGATGCGCGATAAGGGGGAATATTTTTAATGCTTGAAGCGAAAAATATTTCCTTTGCCATAGACGGCAAAACGCTGCTTGATAATATCAGCTTACGCGTAAACGCCGGGGAATTTATATGCCTCGCCGGCCCTAACGGCAGCGGCAAAACCCTGCTGCTGCGCGCGCTTT
>JAISDW010000144.1 GCA_031264445.1 Elusimicrobiota bacterium | reverse complement strand
TTGAACCCACAACCTACGGTTTACAAAACCGTTGCTCAACCGTTGAGCTACCTCGGCGTATATACTGCGCGGGCACTGCAAACCCGCCGTCAGAACCGCAAAAAAATTATAGCAATTTTACGCCTGTCTGTTAAGCCGCCGCCGCGCGATTAAAATTTCAGGCCGGCGGAATACTGCGCCATTCTTGCGGTTATTTCTTTTTTGCTCAGGCCCGCCAGCCTGGTTATGCTGAAGCTTTCTATTGCGAAGGAAGCCATTACCGTCCCTGCCGCCACGCCGCGTTTAAGGTTTTTGATATCGGCCCAGTTCTTAACGCCGGCAAGAAACCCCGTAAACCCGCCGCCGAAGCTGTCCCCCGCGCCGGTGGTGTCAACCGGCTCTTCCACCAAAAAGGGCGGCATCTGGCAAAGCGCGGTTTTGGTGGCAAGCATTGCGCCGTTGGGGCCCAGTTTTATTATAACCGCGCGCGGGCCGTAACCAAGCGCGGCGCGGCCGGCTTTTATAAGATTGTAAATGCCCGTAAGCCGGCGGACTTCCGTCTCGTTGACAAAAAGCACGTCAACGCGCTTAATCAGTTTCATGAGCTCCGCGCGGTTATGCTTTATCCAAAGGTTCATGGTATCGCAGGCCACCAAACGCGGGCGGGGCGAAAGCTGGTCCAGCACGGTCATCTGCAGCGCGGGCGATATATTGGCCAGAAAAACGGCGTCCGTCCGTCTGTCCTGCGGTTTAAGGACGGGCGTATAATTTTCAAACACGTTTAAATGCGTTGAAAGCGTGGTAGCCGTTTTAAAATCTTTGTCATAACTTGCAGCCCAGGTGAAAGTGCGGCCTTTTTTGATTTCAAACGCGCTTAAATCAACGCCGCATTTTTTGAAGGGCGCGATATGCTTTGCGCGGAAATCCGTCCCCACGACGGCAACGGGCTTGGGCCGGGCAAAATAGCTTGCGGCGATGCTCGCGTATGAAGCCGCGCCGCCCAGTACGCCTTTTGCGCTCGCGCGGTGCGTTTTAATGTCGTCAAAAGCGATTGAGCCCGCTATCAGCACGCCGGCCTTTGCCATGGTATGCTTAAATCCTGTCCTGATGTTTAAGTTCCACCCTTTCCCGCGCGTTGAACTGGCGCGTGAAGCTGTCCGCCAGCGCCTGGGCTTTAAACTGCATAAGCACGATTGCCGTGGCGTCAGCGTCCGGCTCGGGCGGCGTTTGCTGCTTTGCGCCTTTTTTGGGTTTGGGCTCCTCTGTTTTGGGGAGCATAAGCTCCGCTTCCTGCGGCGTTAATTTTGCGGAAAGTATCAAAGCGTTTTGGAACTTATTTGCCATTTTTTGTTTTATCAGCGCGGCTTCGTACTGCTCCGGATTCATGCCGAGCTGGTTGCGCACAATCCACACATAGGCTTTTTTATTGAAAAGACCGTTGTCGGAGAAGGTGTTTTTTATGTCGTAGGCTATTTCCAAATCCGATACCGCTATACCGTATTTTCGGGCGGATTGCGCGAGGCTTTCCTCGGTAATAATAGCCTGCAGAACTTCCTGCTTAAGTTTTTTTGCGGCTTCGTCGGCGTTTTCTTCTTCAGCTTCGGGCAGGCCGGCCTCTCGCTGGCGGCGCTCGGCCGCGCGGTAGGCCGTCTCAAAATCTTTAAATTTTATTTTTGTGCCGCCGACATAAGCTACCGCGGTATTGGGGCCGTATTCCTCCATAAAAACATTGGCACCCATAAAGCCTATGCTGCCCAGGAAGAAAAACACCGTCGCTATCAGCAGGACGTTTTTGTATTTTATCATGAAAGAGACCATTTTATTCTTCCCCGCCTTTTTTATTTTTGCCGGTTTTCGGCGCGTCGCCGATAGGTTCTTCCAGCTCCGCCGCAGCGTCGTCTTCTTCGTTTACGACCGTTATGGTGGCGTTTACTTTTGCGCCGCCTTCTATAAGTATACTTTTGGAGCGTATATTGCCTTTTATTTTCGCGTCGGCAAGTATTTCCACGCTGTCGGCCGTTATATTGCCCGACATCGCGCCTATTATCACCACGCCGTGCGCGGCGATATCGCCCTTGATTGCGCCGGTTTTGCTTACCGTAACGTATTTGGCATTGTCAACATTGCCTTCAAGCCGGCCGTCAATGCGCAGGGAGCCCTGCAAATCCAAAGTGCCCTGAAACTGGCACTCCTCGCTTATTACCGAAACGTGTTCGCCGCTTTTGGCGTCTTTGCTTAAAAAAGCCATATTTTATAATCCTCCCTAATCATTTGAAATAAGTCCGCGGATTGACGGGCACGCCGTCTTTCCAGACTTCATAATGCACGTGTACGCCGGTTGAGCGGCCCGTAGTGCCCATACTGGCTATAACCTGGCCGCGTTTGACGCCGTCGCCCTTCTTTACTCTTATATCCGCCAGATGGCCGTACAGCGTGGAATAGCCGAAACCGTGGTCTATAAGCACGGCCTGACCGTAGCCGGCGGCCCAGCCCGTCTGGCGCACAACGCCGTCCGCCGTTGCCACTATGCGGGAATTAGGCTTGCCCGCAAAATCCTGCCCGTAATGATACGAGGCCAGATAAGTGCCGAAAGGCGAAAGCCTGTACCCGAAGCCGGACGTTATTCTTGCGCTGTCCGCCACGGGGCGTATTGACGGTGTTGCGTCGTTAATATTGCGTTTGTTTGCGTAATACCACGCGATTTCCTGAAAGCTGGCCAGCCGCTCCTGCAGCGCTTCGGAGGCGTACCGCAAAGACTGCGTGATTTCTTTTTCGTCAATTTCTTGCGCGTTTTTGCCGCCGAAAAGGTCGCGGAAGTTAAGCTCTCGCTCTTCCCTGCCATCTTTTATGCCCGAAGGCAGGTTAAGGTGCTGGCCGCCCGCCATGCCGAGCATCTGGCGCATCTGCATATCGGTTTCCCGCGCCATTTTGAGGTATTTGCGCGTGCGGGTGAGCTCCTCGCCGATAAGGGCAAGTTTTGCCCGCATCAGTTTATTGTCGGCCTTAAGTATATTATAATCTATACCTGCCGCCGCGGTGAAAATCCCGTAAAAAGTCAGCCCTGCCCATGCCGCCAGAACCAAAACCAGCGCCCACGGATAAAAAGCGAATTTCACGCCGCGGGAAAAGCGCGGCATAAGCACTATTTCCGCCCGCTCAAACAGGATGCGGCGCAGGGGGGAATGATGGTTTTTCACTTTAATATTTTATCATATTTGGCGCGGCGGGCGCCGGTATGTAAAATATCGGACAGATAGTTGGATTATAATGAGAATTGAGATGTGTGTTTTTCAGCGCGGCATATAATATGCCTTTTTCCTCCTTTAGTAAAGGTTGTTTTCTCCCCTTTCGTAAAGAGAGAGGGCTCGGGGTTAGGGTTAGGAAATTATTGAAGAAGCTAAAAGAAAGCCCTGCCTGTAGCACCAGGGTGAAACTGGACATGCATGAAAGACATATTTTTTATTTTGTTAAAGCTTTAATTTTTATTTTCCTGCTCTTCTTGTTTAGAGAGAGACTTAATATATTCTGCCACTTCTTTTGCATCTGGATACCAATTAGCAAAATTCTTTGTGCGTTCGGTAATTTCAGCACCGTTTTCAAGTAAAAACTTGAATATATCTATATTTTTGTGCATACCCGCATAACTATCAATTAATGGGCCATAATCACAAGATGACTCTGACTCACATGAAATACGACATTCACCGCCGTTTAAATTACCGCCTTTGCTTAACATCCATTTAAAATCTTCTATATTTTTCATATAGCAAAGATCGGGTTTTACGCCTTTTGATAATAGATATTCAACAAAAGGTTTGTCATACATAAATCTTTGCAAAAATTCAAACGAATCTATTGTTGCAGGCGAAAGGCCGCGTTCTAATAAATGTGTTAAAAATTCTTTACTTTCTGCGGTATTATCAAAAGAATTTAATTGAAGATGAAGCGATACTTTGTTCGTATTATAATATAGAGGATACATACCATTACCAATGAGAAAATCCGCTAATTCTACATCTTTACTCTCGTTCACTACTTCTATTATTAGCTCAGTTAAGGAATAGTCACTACCTTCACCAACTTCATCTTCGTAAATAATACCATCAGGCTCTAATCCATTTTCTATTAAAACTTTCATTATGTCATAGTTTTTTTCTTTTAAGGCAACCTCAAAGGCGCTGGTACCACATTCTAAATTATAACCGTTTTCACTTTTTGCAGGGCAGAACCTTGGATACTTGTGTGAATAATCAATACATCCTTTACAAGTATTTGCGCTTCCGCCGTTTTCTAAAGCCTTTTTCAATCTTTCCAAATCCTTGGCTTCTACGGTGTCATATACTTCTTTATTTCTCGCGTCTATTTTTTGATATCCTTGTTCTCTTAGTTCTTCTCTCTTATTTTCATCCGGCTCCTCTTGTATTTTCATTTCTATTCTTTTTTCTATTTCTGCATATAGATATTCTTTTAATTGTTTATCATCGGTATTTTGTCTAATTTTCTCAAGATCCGGCTCAAAACTATACACAAAGTCTTCATCATCCAAAAGAGGATAGTTTTCTATAACTAATTTCCATGCTTTTTCAATTGTCTTATCATCTTTGGATATAAAAAATTTAAATATTTCCGTTTTTCTATTTAGTATTGCCTCTTCAATAGCCTCATCAGTTATTTCCGCGCCCTTTTCATACATAAATTCTGCCGTTGCAAGGTCGCTGACATTAACTAAGCTGGGTTTTGCGCCGTATTTCATCACCAATTCTTTTGCAAAATCCGCTTCTTTGAGGTTGAACTTACTAACCATATCATCTATATCACAAGTATTTAGATTAAAACCATAAGGCAATAAGTAATTTTTTAGCATATATGTAGAATAATTCTTGCAGTCTTCTTTTGGGCAATTATTCGGGTCTTGCCCTGCTTCAAGAAATTCTTTAACACTATCATAGGAATCATTGTATACGGCATAACAAAATTTTGCTTTTTCTTTTTCCTGTTCCGCATTTATTTTTGTTTCAGCAGCCGCGCTGGCTTGCGGCTTTTGCTTAGCTTCCGCATTTGCCGATGACGCCGGCAATAATACTATTGCTAAAGTTAAAACATAAAAAACAATTTTTGCTATAGAACCTTTTGATAATTTTTTCATTTTTATACTCCTATGAACATATAATATATTTTTTTGGAATGTTTTAGTTAAAGACATATATCCGTGGCAGGGGCAATTCCATCAAAATATTTATTGCTCCACCCTCACCCGCTCACTGCGGTCGCC
>JAISDW010000101.1 GCA_031264445.1 Elusimicrobiota bacterium | reverse complement strand
TTTAAAATCGGAATTATTCAGCGAGCTTGGCGCAAGCGCGACGATGTTTGACATCGGCGCGCTTGCGGAATTTGGCAAATGGAACTTCGGGGCGGGTTTAAACAATATAAACGGCGCGCTTAAATATAACGGCATTGACGAGAAAATCCCACAGGTTATGCGCGCCGGCATTTTGTATAAAAACTTTTTTGAGGATATTTTTTTGCATTATAGTTTAGGCGTGGATTACGTTAAAGCCGGTACCGAAACATTTTTGCGCGCCGGCGCGGAGGCCGTTTACAATAATTTACTGGCGGGCAGGGCTGGATACGAAAAGGGAAACAACGGCGACGGCGGCTTTGCCTTCGGCGTGGGTATTATGTATATGGAATTCAGCCTTGAATATGCTTTTAATTATTATAGCGGCGCAAAGCAAAGCGCGCATAAAATCGGGCTGGTTTACAAATTTTTAAAAGACGGCGGCGGCGAAAAAGACGGGGCAAAAAACAAAAAATCCGGTAAAGCGGGCAAAAAGGGGCTCAGAGATTTTACCGAAGAGGATTTGATAGAGGAATTAAACAAACGTTTAAAAAACGAAAATGCTGTCGCTGCGTCAACGCCGGATGTTTCTGTTGCCCCCGCGCCGTCCGCGCCGATAAAATACGACGACGGCGATGACCCGGGAGCCGCAAATGTCCCCATTGTCCAAACCGCGCCGGAACAACCCGCGCCTTCTGAACTTTATGCGCCAGCAACCGGCGCGGAGCCAAAAACCGACGACAGCGAAACAATAACAAAAAGCAATTATTTTAGTTTTATAGGCAGTAAAATTTACTTAAATCCGCAAAAACCGGCCGAGCAATATTATTCTCTCGGGGGCGACTCTATCGGCGACGAATACGCGGGGCAGATATTGACGATAGAAAATATCAGTTTGTCGCCGAGGGGAGATTCGCTGCTTTTGTATCTTTCCGATAAAAAGGAAAATATACTCGTAAAAACGGCGCGGCTGGGCAACGGCGGCCATGCGGAATTTTCAAACATATTTTTAATCCGCAAAGATAAAATCAATGCGGGCAAAAATGATTAAAAATTATTTCCACGATGGCATTAGGTACCTTTTTAATTATTAGGCCGTATAGTCAAAATTTGCTAAAATTAGTTAAGGTTGTTAATAAATTTAAGAACGCGATTGGAAATGAGTTGTACTATAAAAACGTGCAGCTGAAATTACGGGCCAAATTATTGGGGCATATCCCAAAAATTATAAAAAGGACTAAAAAAATGAACAAAAAAAAACTGGCAAAAATTTGCGCGGCAGTCTTGGTCGCGATACTAATAATATTTATTTTAGTCAAAATATTCGGCGGGAAAAAGGGCGTAAGCTACAAAACGGAACTCCCGCGCAAAACGCGCATAACGGAGAAGGTTGAAGCCTCCGGCAAAATCAACCCCGTAACGCAGACAAGCGTCGGCACGCAGGTATCCGGCCGCGTGCAGGAGCTTTACGTTGATTATAATTCCATCGTCAAAAAAGGCGATTTGATGGCCGTCATAGACCCTTCCACCTACGAATCCGCCGTCCTGCAGCAGGAGGCTAATCTGCAGCGTGTGGACAGCGTTTTTAAAAACGCGCAGCGCAATTACGAGCGTTATCAAAAACTTTACAAAGACGCGCTTGTGGCCAAGAGCGAGCTTGATAATGCGGAGGTTGATTACCTATCCGCGCAGGCGCAGGTGACGCAGGCAAAGGCCTCGCTTGACAAGGCAAACATAGATTTGGGCTATACCAAAATAATATCGCCCGTCAACGGCATAGTAATATCCAAAGAGGTTGAACTCGGGCAGACGGTGGCAGCCAGCTTCCAGACGCCGACTTTATTTCTGGTAGCCGAAGACCTTACAAAAATGCAGATAGAGGTTAATATTTCCGAGGCGGACATAAGCAAAATCAAAGAAGACCAGGACGTTGAATTTGCGGTTGACGCTTACCCCGATATTACTTTTAAGGGCGTAATTTCACAGGTGCGCAACAGCCCCACGACGATACAGAACGTCGTGACCTATACCGTCGTGGTGGCGGTGGATAACCAGGATTTAAGGCTTAAGCCGGGCATGACGGCAAATGCCTCCATAATAACCGCGCATAAACGCGGCGTGTTGAGCGTGTCAAACCAGTCGCTGCGTTTTGTGCCGCCGCCGGATGCAAAAATTAAAGAAGCTCCGCAGCAGCAGCAGCGTACTGAAGATGCTTCCGCGTCTGCCATAGACGGCGGCCAACGCCGTGGCAGCAACGCAAACAACGGCAATTACGGCGGCAATGGCGCGCAGGGGCAGAAACGCACCTACAAGGGCCCCGGCGTGTGGACTGAAAATAAAGACGGCAGCCTGACGCGCATAGAAATAAAAACCGGCATTACCGACGGCACCCGCACGGAAGTGGACGAAGGCTCTCTTACCGAGCAGACGGAGATTATAACGTCCGTAGCTTCAGCCGCCAAAAACGGCGCGCAAAGCCGCGGCATGAATATAAGGTTCTGAAGACATGGCGCTTATAACCGTTGAAAATATTTACAAAGTTTATAATATGGGCGATATGCCGCTTGAGGTTTTAAAAAACGTCTCGCTGGAAATCGCCTCGGGCGAATTCGTGGCCATTATGGGCCCCAGCGGCAGCGGCAAAAGCACTTTCATGAATATCCTGGGCTGCCTTGACAAGCCAACGCGCGGACGCTATATTTTGGACGGGCTGGATATCACTGGCTCGTCGCTGACCGAGCTGGCGGATATACGCTCCCGCAAGATAGGGTTTGTCTTCCAGGGCTTTAATCTGCTCTCGCGCACTTCCGCGCTGGAAAACGTGGAGCTGCCAATGGTATACTCCCATGTGCCCAATAACGAGCGCAAACAAAAAGCCGTGAAAGCTTTGGAGGCGGTGGGCCTCGGCGAGCGCATTGACCATATGCCCAACCAGCTTTCGGGCGGGCAGCAGCAACGCGTGGCCATAGCGCGCGCGATAGTCAATGACGCGCCCATAATTTTTGCCGACGAGCCGACCGGCAATCTTGACACCAAAACCAGCATAGAGGTTATGACGACTTTTTACAAACTTAACCGCGACGCGGGCAAGACTATTATCCTTGTCACGCACGAGCAGGATATCGCAAATTATGCCAAACGCATAATACGCTTTAAGGACGGGGAAGTGGTCTGCGACGAAATCAATAATAAAAGGACGGAAGCTGAATAATGGGCGATATTCTGACTATTTTCAAGATAGCGATAAAAGCGATCTGGGTCAACAAAATGCGCTCCGCGCTGACAAGCCTGGGCATAATAATCGGCGTGGCGGCGGTTATCGTGATGCTCGCCGTGGGCGAGGGCACCAAAAAGAAAATATCCGACCAGATGTCCAGCATGGGCAGCAATCTGCTGATGATAGTATCCGGCTCAACCACGTCCGGCGGGGCGCGGGCGGGCTTCGGCGCGCAGCCCACGCTCACGCTTGACGACGCCTATGCCATAGAGCGCAGCGCAAGCCATGTTTCGCAGGTGGCGCCCGGCGTAGAAACCACGGGGCAGGTAGTTTACGGCAACCAGAACTGGTCAACGCGGATAACCGGCACCACGCCTTCTTTATTTGCCATACGCTCCTGGTCTGTGGAGGAAGGCGCGCTGTTCACGGATGAAGAAGTGCGCCAAAGCTCCGCCGTCGCCATTTTGGGGCGGACTGTTGTTGATAATCTCTTCGGCGTGCTTGACCCCATAGGCAAAACCATACGCATAAATAATGTGCCTTTTAAAGTGGCCGGGGTGCTGAAGTCAATGGGCCAGTCCTCCATGGGGCAGGATCAGGACGATACCGTGATAGTGCCCGTCACTACGGCCCTGAAGCGGCTTTCGGGCAGCCGGTTCAGGGGCACCGTGCGCAATATCATGGTGCAGACTTATACCACGGCCGACCTGCCGGAAGCCGAGGAAGAAATTGCGGTTCTGCTGCGCCAGCGGCATAATATAACCGGCAAAAAACAGGACGATTTTATCATCCGCAACCTTACCCAGATGATGGAAAGCGCAATGGAGGCGAGCCAAACCTTCTCGCTTCTGCTGGCGGCGATTGCGTCAATTTCGCTGCTGGTGGGCGGGATAGGGATTATGAACATAATGCTGGTCTCCGTGACGGAGCGCACGCGCGAAATCGGGATACGCATGGCAATAGGCGCAAAAGCGTGGGATATAAGGCTGCAGTTTCTGGTGGAGGCTTTGGCGCTGTCGCTCGCCGGCGGCATTCTGGGCATTCTTACCGGCGTGGGCGCGGCTTTGATTATAAAAACTTATATCAGCGGCTTCCTGCCGATTATAATAACGCTTTATCCGATGGTAATAGCCTTTGTGTTTTCCGGGCTGGTGGGGATATTCTTCGGCTTTTATCCCGCGTACAAGGCAAGCATGCTGAACCCCATAGACGCGCTGAGATTTGAATAACGCGGCTTTAACCGAAGCCTTAATAAATAAAACGGCCGGTGAAAGCCTTTTCCTCCTTTTGTAAAGGAGGTGCCCGAAAGGCGGAGGATTTAATGAAACGGGGGATGTGTGCGGCAAATTAGTTTCGTAAAACATACGACTTATATTAAATCCCTCCCCGCCTTACGGCGGTACTCCCTTTACAAAAGGGAGAAAACAACCAGATGATATTTATCTCTTCTTTTGCAAAGGGACAAACTAGCGCGCAGACCGCAAAAGGCATAAATCTGAAAGTTTAATCAGCAAAGCCTATTGCTTTTTGTCTGATATTATGGTTATATAAAAATAAGTCTTTCACCCCCGCAGAATGCTTCAGCACTACCCCCGCTGAAGGTTCCGGGCCCGGCCCCTTTTTCAAAAGAGGGGCCGGGTAATTTTACATTTATGCTTGCCAAAGCCATTAATATTTGCTAAATTTTAATGCTGACGGGACTTAAACCGTTTTTTTTATATCGGATTTTATTAACAGGAGCAGTCATATGAACAGCGATAAAAAAACCGCCGCCTGCGCGAAGAGCGATGAGCTTACCAAACAGGAAATTAAAGAGATAGAAAAATCCCTTCTCAAAATGCGCGAGGAAATCCAGAAAAGAATCAAAACCAAAAAGGAAACCGAAATGCCGGAAGCCGAAGTCGGCGACGACGCGGACATGGCCTCCCAAAGCCTTGATAAGGAAGTGCTGTTTGAACTTAACGGCAATTCGCAGGCTTTGCTTGACCAGATTGAAGCCGCCCTGCGCCGCATATCAAAAGACATATACGGCCGCTGCGAGTATTGCCGCTGCTTCATCCCCAAGAAGAGAATCCAGGCCCTGCCTTTTGCAAGGTACTGCATTGCCTGCCAGTCCTCAAACGAGGGCGCGAAGTAAAGCCGCTACTTCACGACCGAGTTCAGCAGCCGCAGCAAAGCCATATCCTGCGTTTTTTTGGATGAGAAAGGCACCAGTTTTGTGCCTTTTGCGTCGCTGGCTATGACATAGCCGTTTTTTATGTAGAAAGCGGTACGCGGGGTTTCTTCAAAAATGCTGCGGCCGAACATCCCCCGCGGCGCCGGCAGCCCGGCAAGACCAAGCACCGTGGGCGCGATATCCTGCTGGGATTTAAAAAGGTCGCGGCTGACGGCCTCGTCCGGCGATTTTGCGCCGACTAAAATAAAAGGCACTTCGTCAAAAACCGGACGGTAATTTTTGAACAGGCTGCCCGTATCCACGTTGGCAAAGAAGGGATGGTCCGCCGTTATTATCAGCAGCGTGCGCTCGTCCAGCAAACCTTCGTCCCACAAAGTATTCAGAAACAATCCCAGATCATAATCAAAGTTGGCAAAAGCGCGGGCCATGTTTACTCTTTCATAAATTTTCGCAGTCTTCGCGCTTATGTCTTCGCCTTCAACAGGCGGGTAGAGCTGGCCCGGATAATCGTCCCGCCCCGAGGGTACGTGCGTGTCAACGGTAAGTATGTTTATAAAAAGTTTTTCGTCTTTATGGCGTTTTAAATAATCCGCTGCATATTCAAAAAGTTTCCTGTCGGTAAGGCCCCACCAGGCCACGCTGCCGGAGTAGCGCGGGTCGCGCTCAAAAAATCCGGCGCCGTAAATTTCATCAAAACCGGCGGATTTAAAAATAAGATGCTCGTTCATATATTCTTCGTCCGCGCCGCGTATGAAAACGGTACGCCAGCCATTGTCTCGCAGTATTTTGACGAAGGAAAGCGGAAAGCCGTTTTTATACATAAGCTCCGCGTTCGGATGGCCGGAGAAAATAACGCTCAGTCCGTACAGCGTTGAAAGCGCGCTCGGTTTCAGCGACGCAAAAGGCCGCGTATGCACCAGCCTGTCCAGAACGCCGCTCGCCGCCGCCGGTATCGCGGGGTTGAAAGACTTTATAAATTTGCCGGAAAGCGCTTCGGTGGTAAGCAGTATAATCCTGTCATAATTCGTATTATTTTTAAAACCGTCCGGCGCAAACAGGCCGTATTCGTCGGCGGCGGTCTGCAAATCCGGCGGCAGGATTTCATATTCCTGATACGGATATTTTCTCGCCGTAAAATCCAGCGCGATTTGCGCGGCCGTGGTGGGCAGCAGCTGCGCCGCGTAAAAGCTGTTTGCGCCGCCGCGCAAAGCCGTGGGCGATATTATGCCCAGCACCAGCATAAACACGGCGGCAGCGGCTATTATTTTTGCGCTGGCGTGGCGGCTGCGGCGGTGCAGCCAGAATTTTCTTATCGCAAAATAAGGCCATCCGTACAAAGCCGCCAGCATCAGTATCATGCGTATATCAAGCAGGAATTTATACTGCCCGCCGGCGAGCGTCGGCAGGTATTTCGCGCCGAAGCGTTCCTTAAAATAAATAAGCAGCACGATATCGGCCGTTATCGTAACATAATAAAAGAAAAATACCAAAGCGAAAGCCCATCGTTTTTTGAGGCCCAGCACATGCAGCAGGCAGAATAAAATAGAAACGGTGCAAAATTCAAAAGCAAATTTATTAAACGCGCCGACGGTAAGGGTAAACCAGTCCGCCGCGTCAAGCTGCAGCAGGCCGGTAAAATAAAAAACCATGCCGGGTATACTTAAAATGGCAAAAAGCCAAAAATCCTGTTTCAGAAGCAATAAGTATTTTTTTATGAAATTGAGCATTTTATAATCTTTATCGTCCCTAAAAATGATAAAATAATTATACATTTTATTTGCGCGCCGCGCGTGAATAAACGCCGCGGCACGGGGCCCGCCGGCGCGCGCGGGCACAACATTCTGAGAGGTAATAATTTATGGATAATCTGGAAATTAAACGCCATTCGCTTTCCCATATTATGGCGCAGGCCGTGCAGGAGCTTTGGCCGGGCACAAAACTCGGCATCGGGCCGGCCATAGACAACGGATTTTATTATGATTTTTTGAGCCCGCATAAATTCACTCCCGAAGATTTAAAAACCATAGAAGATAAAATGAAGGAAATTATTAAAGCGAAACAACCCTTCGCGTGCAAAACGCTCAAGAAGGCCGAAGCCGCAAAGTTCTTCGCTGAAAATGGCGAGGATTTTAAAGTTGAGCTTATCGGCGAGCTTCCGGGCGATGAAGTTTCTTTATATACCAACGGCGGTTTTACAGACCTTTGCCGCGGCCCGCATATAGAGCATACGGGGCTTATAAATAATTTTAAACTTACGCATATCGCCGGCGCTTACTGGCGCGGCGACGAAAAGCGCCCCCAGCTGCAGCGTATTTACGGCCTCGCTTTTGATACCAAGGACGAGCTTAACGCTTATATCAAACAGCAGGAAGAAGCCCAGAAACGCGACCACCGCAAACTGGGCGCGGAGCTGGGCCTTTTCAGCATTAACGACGATATCGGCCCGGGCCTGAGCCTGTGGCACCCCAAAGGCGCAATACTGCGCAAAACCGTGGAAGACTGGATTAAGGACGAAAATATTAAACGCGGCTACGACATGGTTTACAGCCCGCATATCGCGCGGCTGCATTTGTGGGAGCGCAGCGGCCACGCCGGATTTTATAAAGAAAATATGTTCCAGCCGATAGAGGTTGAAGACCAGCAATACCAGCTCAAACCCATGAACTGCCCCTTTCATATAGCCATTTACGAATCCCAGCTGCGCAGCTACCGCGATCTTCCGCTGCGTCTGGCCGAGCTTGGCACGGTTTACCGCTACGAGCGAAGCGGCGTGCTGCACGGCCTGCTGCGCGTGCGCGGTTTTACGCAGGACGACGCGCATATCTTCTGTACGCCGGAGCAGATTAACGACGAAGTCCAAGCCTGTTTTGATTTCGCGCTGCACGTTTTCAAAACCTTCGGGTTTGAAAAATTCAAGGTTGAGCTTTCCACCTGGGATGAAAACAAACCGCAGAACTACACCGGCTCCGCGCAGGAGTGGCGCGACGCGCAGGCCAATCTGGAAAGCGTGCTGAA